>QHMY01000264.1 GCA_003218305.1 Verrucomicrobiota bacterium | reverse complement strand
ATCAGCAAGCGTCGGCACCGCATTGCCATCGAGTATGTTGACGCTGTTGCCCTGAACATTTATTTCCGGTGCGCACGGGCCGCCAAGACGCACAAGCCCAATGTCGTGGGTCGTTAGCACATCCGAATCTCCGACCACCACGATCCTGCCGTCTGCCTGTACAGCTGCGCTGTAGGCGGTGTCGCTGGAGTTTTGGAAGTCGATTATGGCCTTGCCGTCCAGATCAAAGCTCAGATCAAGCGAGCCGTTCGTATTAAGGCGTACGACGCCGAAATCAAGATTGGAGCCGTTGTTTGTTTCGCCTGCAATTACGATCTTGCCGTCAGGCTGCAGAGCGACCGACCTACCAACATCGTTAGGGCTTGCCACTGTGGCGATGACCCTTCCGTCCGTGTCAAAACTATCGTCGAGCGTCCCGTCCGAGTTGTAGCGAATGGCGGCGAAATCGGTATCGGGCCCCGAATCACGGGCGAGTCCCGCCGCGACGATCTTGCCATCCGGTTGGATGGCGACTGAATTTGCTATGTCGTCACCAACCTTGATACTGCTCGCAACTTTGCCATCGAAGTCGAACGACGGGTCCAACACCCCTGTCGATGTAAGACGGGCCACGCCGAAATCCTTTTGACTCCCGGTTTCCGTGTATCCTGCAACCACGATCTTGCCGTCGCTCTGGATCGCGACGGCATTGGCTGCGTCATTATTGCTCTGAATCGGGAAAGTCGTTATGCCGATCGCATTAAACGTCGGATCGAGCGCCCCGACGTCGGTAAGGCGAATTACAGTGAAATCTTCGTCCGAGCCATTGTTACTGAATCCGGCCACAACGATTTTTCCGTCCGGCTGGATCGCGACTGCAGTGGCGATATCATTAAAGGTCGGAACAATGTTGAAGGTTGCCTTTCCGTCCGAATCAAACGTGGGATCCAGCGAACCATCGGTGTTGTAGCGAACGACTGCAAAGTCATCCGTCCCTACATTGATGGCAAATCCTGCCGCAACGATCTTTCCATCCGGCTGAATGGCCACCGCCAGCGCTAGATCGTCACTGCTGAGCACCGGCGTGATGGCCTTACCATCCCCGTCAAAGCTCGTATCGAGCGTGCCGTTCGTGTTGTAACGCAGAACGGCGAAATCAATGTTCGCTCCGTTCAGGGCGCTGCCGGCCACGACGATCTTGCCGTCCGCCTGGATCGCGACACCGCGGGCCTTGTCGAAATCACCCTGGATGTCGGTCGTGACCTTGCCGTTCGTGCCAAACGTCGGATCGAGCCCGCCGGGATCGCATACGAGCGCGGCCCATTGCGCGAATAGCGTGGTATCGGCGCCGATGATGAACGACTGGCCGGGGAAATATTCCGTGCCGCTGCCGTTCGCTGCAGTGTTCCAACCGACAAATTGAAATCCGTTCCTGACCAGGGTGCCGGGCCCGAGCACGCCCGCGAGTGAATCGAAGTCGACCGCGCCGGGCGCGGTGCCGCCGGTGTTTCCGTTGCCGTTGAATGACAACGTATAAGTTCCGGTTCCCTGTATCGAGAAGTTGTACGGGTTCTCGTCCGAATCGTTATTGTCGATGCTGATCGTCGCCGTGCGCACGCCGCGGGCCGACGGGTTGAACGTTACCTGGAATGTTGTCGAATCGCCTGACCCGAGCGGTGATGTGGGTTGGGTGGTGACGCTAAAGTCGGCGGCGTTCGTTCCGCCGATCGCGACAATTGGTGTACCTGAAAGAATGAGAGAGCCGTTCCCGATGTTCTCGATCGTAAATGTCCTGACAACCGTGCCGCCCGTAACCGGCGTTAATCCAAACGCCGTGTGATCGGCAAGCGAAGGCGTCGAATCGCCATCGGCAATGCTCTGGCCGTTGCCGGTAACATTCACCTCCGGCGCAACGCCGGTGCCGGTAAGGCCGATGGTATCGGAGGGGTTCGCGCCGTCGTTGCCGGAGACGACGAGATTTGTGGTTTTGGTGCCGATAGAAGCAGGACTGAATCTTACTGATACGGTGCCGCTGCCGCCTGCAGGAATGCTGCCGCCGGAAGCGCCGACAATGGTGAACTGGGCCGCGTCGGCGCCGGAGAGCGCGGCGCTCCAATTGAGCGCGGCAGTTCCGGTCGTATTGTTTATCGTGACATCCTGTGTCGAACTGCTCGTTCCTACCGACTGGTTCCCAAAACTCAAGCTCGCGGGCGTGGTGGTCATCACCGGTGCGGGAGCCGCGAACGACCAGTTTGTATTGTTAAGCGAGTTCGTCGATGTCGGACTTGAAATCGGTTGACCACCACTGGCGTCGCTGTCTTTGACATCGCAAAAACTTACTGACTGCGTAGAAGGAGCGTTGATCTTCCATGTTGTGCCGTTCACTGAGGAGCGTAAGCTTAGCAAATTGCCGGCTGCTCCAGTCAACGTCAACGCGTTGGTTACGCTTTGTGTTTTCGTTGCTTCGAAAGTAAGTGTATTAGCCGCTGCCGTCGTTTTCGTCAGGTTATAGAAAGTGGTTTGTCCACTAATCGCTTGATTCGTGCCGTTGAAAGTAACTCCGTTCGAATTTGCAGTAAACGTGCCGTTATTCGTCCAATTGCCGCTCACGCTAACTGTGCCGGTCGCGCTGTATGCCGCACCCGAATCGATCTGAACATCCTTATATGTACTCGCCGCCGAATAGATTCCCTGTTGTACGCGCATCAATCCCGTAACCGTTTGACCGGCATTTCCGGTGACCGTGTTGCTCCCGCCTGCGCCCGAATTTGCAATTGTTAGATTTGTAACAGTTGCCGGCAATCCATTTCCGGCAACTTGATTCGCGGCGCCGTTATAAACAAAGGTCGTG
>QHMY01000263.1 GCA_003218305.1 Verrucomicrobiota bacterium | reverse complement strand
CCGATGGTTTTTTCGTTCGGCAGGAGGGCGCCGAACTGACCGGTTACGAGATAGAACTGCTGCGCGATCTCGGAACGCGACTCCTCGCGACGCGCGGTATTTCGGCCAAGCCAAACATCACTTATACGCGGCGAATCTGGGGTGAGGATTTCTTTCGATTACTCGAACAAGATGGCGCGGTCGATTTGATCGCGTCGGCCATTTCCATCACCGCGGAACGGGAAAAGACCTACGGGCTCCTCTTTACCCAACCCACGTTGCAGTACCCGCAAACGATGATTTCCAAGCCGGGAACCAAGGCTTTTGCCGAGGGCAAGCTGGTTCTGACCAAGGTCGGCGCGGCCGAGAAGACGACGAACGAAACGTTCGCGCGCAAACTTCTGGGGGAAACCGCGTCCGAGCGCTTCGTTCCGTACGGCGGCAGCGGCGCCTACGATCGCATGCTGGCGGACCTGGTGGCGGAACGGATTGACGGCGCGTTGATCGACAAGCCCTATGCCATCCAAAAGGTCGCTGAGCTCAAGCAGTCGATCGGAGCGGATCTCGCGTTGACCGATATCACGCCGGAGATTGTTCCGGGAATCGAACTGGAGAGAATGGGATTTGCGGTGCGGAAGAGCGATCGAGCGCTCCTCCAGGCGCTTGATGAGCAGCTCACGGCCACGGCGGCCGGGCGCGACGGCGTCTTGAGCACATCCATACCGGGCTGGAGCCAAAATTAGAGACATCGAGGAATTACCCAGACGCGGTCGAATTTCTAAACACATGAGTTCCGCACAGACAGCACTCAACCCCACCGTTAACGAGCCTTCGAAGCGGGGGAGTTTTGTCCGCGCCGGCGGGATGTTCTTGCTCTGCGTCATCCTGCTGACTCCCTCGGTCTGGATGCTGACATCGGTTCCGCCATTGTGGCGGGACTCGGACGCCTACTACCAGCTGGCGGAAGACCCGGCTATCACCACCTACTGGGGCCACGGCCCACTGTACTCCATGGCCGTGCGCGGGCCGCTCTACGCCGGATATCAAATCGAACGTTGGCAGGGAACGCAGCCCGCCGTTGATCGGAATTTCTTCCAGCATCCCACGCTCACTGATACGGGGATTTTTCTTCTGGTCGTCGCCCAGCATCTCGCGCTCTGCGGGGCGGCCTTGTTTCTTATTCTCACGATCGCCCAACGCTTTTGGATCCGCGCGGTTCTGGCGCTTTTCCTGGCCTGCCAGCCGATGTTCTACACGTTCGCGCATTGCGTTGGGTCGGAAACCCTGAGCCTGGTGCTGGTTTTCATCTTCGCGGCGGCGGCGTTGCGCATCATCCGAAGCGTCGAGGAGCCTTCCTGGCAACGGTGGTATCTCTTCGCGGTGGTCCTGTGGATGTGCCTTTTCACCCGGCACGTCAACGAACTCCTCATTCTGGTCCTGCCGCTGGCGTTCTTGGGTGCGGCATTGTTTCGATTAGCGCCCGGGTTGCGTTCGAGAGGTGTTCAGCCGGTTGGCGCCCGGGATTGGCAAAGGGCGGTGATCGCGCTGTTGATAGGATTTGGCTGTTTCGGAACGAACCAGGTCATGAGCCGGAAGGTCTGCCGCTTTTCCGGGATGCCATATCATACGCGCATCGGTTTTACCTTTCTCTGGCGCATTCAGTTTCTTAATTCGATCCCGCGCGAAACACGTAACGCGGTGCTCACGGAGGTGTCCGGGCACACCCGCTCGGATCACACGCGAAAACTTATCGCCTTGCTCCGCGAGATGCTGGACGAAGGATCGGATATCGGCGCGACCCCGTTGACCAGGCGGGCGGTGGGGGTCGTTTTTCCGGACCAACCCCCGCCATGGGGTGAACTCGACGTGGTGCTTAACGATCTGGCCTGGTCCTTCCTGCGGGCCCGGCCAGAGGAGCATTGGCGACAGGCCAGATTGGATTTCGCAACGGCCCGGAGGATGCCGCTTTCCCGGGTGCCGGAATACCTGTTTATGACAACATCCTTTGTACTCGATCGCCAGCAGGAGATGCTGGCCACCGCAAATTTGGTGACGTTTCGAAACGCTACCTCGGCGCGTCTTATCGCCATTCCCTCCCAACACCAGTATTTTCAGCTTTGGCGCAATATTTCATATAACAACCTGTTTTGGATACACTTGGGCGTTTTAGCCGTCCTGCTGTTATTGCGAAAGAGAATCCATCAGCGCGTCGGGGCCATCGCCAGCTACGGCCTTGCCCTGACGGCTATCGGCCTGGTGATGATGGCCATCACCTGCCTGATCGGTTCGTGGGGGCCACGTTATACCCTGCCGATGTTCCAACTGCTCCTGATCTCACTCCTCATCTGCCTCGGAACCATCATGGGCGCTTTCTCTCGCCGCGCTGACGTCCCTCTTCAGGTTGGGGACTAGAACGGGTCGCGGCGCTTGCCACGCTGGCAGAACGGAACTAACAAACCGCAGCGATGAATTTGATCTACCGTTACGTGAGCCGCCAGCTCCTCGTGAATCTCTTCTTCGCGATCGCCGTGCTCAGCTTCGTCCTCGTCGTCGGCAATGTCTTCCGCAAGCTGCTGCCTTTGCTCGTCAATCACGATTTGCCCCCCGAATACCTTATCGGCTTCATCGCCTATGTTCTGCCGTTCTCCCTCATCTTCACCATCCCGTGGGGGCTTCTCACCGCGGTCCTGCTCGTCTTTGGCCGGCTCTCGGCGGACAACGAACTGGTCGCGCTTCGGGCCAACGGCGTGAGCATCGCCAGGATTTGCCTTCCTCTCGCCATCATCGCGATCCTTTGCACGGCCGCGTCGCTCTGGCTCAACGTCCACGTCGCGCCTCTGGCCCAAGAAGAAATGCGCAGCACGGTCTTCAATCTGGCCAGCCGCAACCCGATGGCGCTCTTCGGAAGCGATCAGGTCATCGATCAATTTCCCGGCCGGAAAATCTATGTCGGGAAAAAGAACGGCAACCAACTAGAAAACATCATCGTTTTTGAAACGGATGAAGCTTACGTCCCGATGAAAGTGACTTACGCCCGCACCGGCTCCCTCGAAGCCGATCTGCCGAACAAACGGATCCTCATGCATGTGATGGGCGCCCGTTACCAGCAGCGCGACGAATTTGAGCCGTTCGATCTCAACCGGATGCGGGACGGAATCAGCGTCGAGGAAGGGACGCTTCCGATCAGCCTGGATGAGCTTTACGAAAAAGAGA
>QHMY01000262.1 GCA_003218305.1 Verrucomicrobiota bacterium | reverse complement strand
CTGACCCAGTCGGCGTGAGCACTGAAGAATATCGCAGCGTGATCTTTTCGGCGGCGGCGACGACAACGCCAGTGAACGCGTTGCGCGCGTATCAATGGCAGAAGAGCGATGGGGCCGGGGGTTGGACGAACGCATTGGGCGTGCAGAATACAGCAAGCTTCGCCACGGCGTTGCTGAGATTTCCCGAAGACAATGGTTCGCAGTGGCGCGTCATCGTGTCTGTGCCGGGTGCGTCGGCAACCAGCCAGGTGGCGACGGTCAGGGTGAGCCAGGATACGGCGGGGCCGGTGGCGATCGGGGCGGGGAGCATCGATGGCCTGAAGGTGGGCGTGTGCTTCAACGAAATGCTGGACAGTGAGACTGGGACTGATCCGTTTAATTATGGGATCACGCCCGATGGCGGCGTGGCGGCGAGCATCGGATCGGTTGTGTTGAGGCCGGATCGGAAGTCGGTATTGATTACGTTGCAGGCGCCGATTGCCGGGCCGTTCACGGTGGCTGTGAACGGTATCAACGATTTGGCGACGAACCTGAGCGATGCGTTCGAGTTACATGCCACGGTGTTGGGCCTGACGGGCGCCGAACTGGGGGCAAACGCGCAAGTGGGCCAGGAATGGACCTGCGATCCGAGTGTCTTTGAAGTGATTGGCGGGGGCGCGGACATTTTCGGCACCGCTGATGGTGGACGGTTCGACAGCCGGTCAATCACGGGAGACTTCGACGCCAAGGTGCGCGTGCAGGATTTGACGCTGGCTGGGAATACGACCGCGAAGGCTGGTTTGATGTTGCGCGCGACGGGTGCGGCGGACAGCCCGACGATCTGGCTGCTGGGCAACGCGCCACCGCCCGGACGCGATATTATCGAACCGGGTTATCGTCCGACGTCAGCAGGCGCATCGGTCGTGTGGGCCAACAACGTCACGAACATTCATATGCCTGACATGTGGGTGCGCCTGGCGCGCGGTGGGAACACGATCACCGGATACGCGAGCTCGAATGGCGTAGATTGGGTGACCGTCGGGAGCACGAACAGCACGCTGCCGCAAACGGCGTTGCTGGGCGTAGCGGTGACAGCGCATAACAACGTGGCGGGGCTCGCTTCGACGGGTCGCTTCAGCAACTTAAGCATTCGCGTGCCGGCGGCGGACCTTCGCCTCTTCAAGGTCGCCTCGCCTGGTGCGGTGCCGGTGGGCTCGAATGTCACTTATACAATCACGGTTTCCAACAACGGTCCGGATACCGCTAACCTCGCAACGGTGAGCGATCCGATTGCGGCCGGCACCACGCATGTGTCATCGACCGCGAGCCAAGGCTCCTGCACGTTGGCGAGCGGCGTTGTCACATGCAACCTCGGCTCGATCGCCTCCGGCGCGTCGGCGACGGTCAGCATCGTGGCAAGGGTGGATAGTGCCGGGGCTAAAGTTGATACCGCGACAGCCACCTCCAGCAGCACATCCGATCCGGTTGCTGGCAATAATAGTGCGTCAGCCACGGTGAACGGATTCACGCCGCCCTCGATCACCAGCCCGAGCTATGACAGTACTCGGGGCATGTTTAGTGTATCAGTGCAAACCGTCAGCGGAGCGACGTACCAATTGCTCTATAAGAACGACCTTTCAGACGCCGATTGGAACGCATTGCCAGGGGTCGATCCGTTCCCGGGTAATGGCTCGGTTCAAGCGCTTACTGATCCAGGTCCGTTGCCGCCGAAGCGCTTCTATAAAGTAGGCATCTATTAACAACTTATGGCGAAGGCCGGTCCCCGCAGAAGGACCGGCCTTTCTGCTAGTTAGCTTTCGCTTTATGAGAATCCATTTCGTTTGTGCCGCATTGGTGGCGGGCATCTGCATGCTCGCCAAAGGAGCGGATGACACGCCGCCTACGATCGTGCAAGTGCAGCCTGAGCCGGGAACGGTCAGCACGCTCACAAACGTGACGGTGACGTTCAGCGAACCGATTGCAGGGCTGACGGCGGCCGACCTGCTCATCAGTGGTTCGCCTGCGACGGCGAAGTCGGGGTCGAACGCAGTGTATACGTTTTATTTTTCGCAACCGCCGCCCGGCCTGGTGTCGGTGAACTTTGATGGTGATACGGCGATCACGGATCTGGCAGGGAACCCCTTCAATGCGTTCGCGACAAATTGGATTTATACGATCAGCGATGCGATTCGGCCCACGGTGCTTTTTTCCACGCCGGCTTCAAACGCGACCGTGCGGGCGCTAACGCAGATCGAGGTGGTCTTCAGTGAGCCAGTGAGCGGCGTGGACGCGGCGGACCTGCGGATCAACGGCCAGGGTGCAAGCAGCGTGACGGCCACTGCGCCGGATCGGTACGTGTTTTCGTTCGCGCAGCCGACACCGGGCACGGTGACGATCAGTTGGGCCGCGGGGCATGGAATTCAGGATTTGGCACCGACTCCGAACAGTTTTGCGGGCACGGGTTGGAGTTGCACGCTGGATCTGGCGGCGCCCGGCGATGTGGTGATCAACGAATTCCTGGCGGATAATCTCACGAGTCTGGCGGACGCCGACGACCAGAAGCAGGATTGGATCGAGTTGTTCAATCGCGGATCCAGCACCGTGAATCTCGCTGGATGGTCGTTGAGCGACGATGCGGCAGATCCGGGCCGCTGGACGTTGCCGCCATTGTTGCTCGGAGCGGGCCAGTATTTATTGGTGTTTGCGTCCGGCAAAGACCGGAAAAGCGTGGAATTGCACAGCAGCTTCGGGCTGAACGTGAGCGGAGGTTATTTGGGATTGTTCGATTCGGGGTTCCCGCGGCAGGTGGTGAGCGAGTTCAACTATCCGGAACAGCGCGGCGATATTTCCTATGGGCGCGGGGCAGGGGGCGCGACGAATTATTTTACCACGCTGACGCCGGGCGCGACGAATAATGTGGGGTCGGCAGTGACCGGGTTTGCGCAACCGCCGCACGCATCAGCGGAGAGCGGATTGTTTAACATTCCGTTTGACCTCGCGCTTTCGACTGAGACGGACAGCGCAGGCATTCGGTATACGGTGGACGGCAGCCAACCGATTGCATCGAGCGCGCTTTACACAGGCCCGATTCCGATTGCGGGAAATCCGACGCAAGCGGTGGTGCTTGTGCGCGCGGCGGCATTCAAGAACGGTTTGGCGCCGTCGACCACGACCACACGGACATTCATTTTTCCGACGCATGTTTTGACGCAACCGACAAACCCGCCCGGCGCTCCGGCGGTGTGGGATTCGCCAACGGGCCTGCAAGATAGCCTGCCGGATTACGAGATGGACTCGCGCGTGGTGAATGCCGGGACAAATCGCGCGCGGATTCTGGCTGGGCTGGCGTCGATTCCAACGATTTCAATTGTCACGGACCCGAGGCGCATCTGGAGCACGAACGAAGGTTTCTACGTGCGCAAAACCTTCGATGATGACCGGTTTGGCACGCCCATGGTGCAGCCGTGCAACGTGGAAATGATTTTTGGGGACGGCTCTCGCAACGGCTTTAACGTGACCGCCGGGATCCGGGTGGTCGGCGGGACGAGTCCCGATGACCAGGGGACGTTTCCAACGGCGGGATGGAAATCACGCAAGCTTTCGATGCGCCTGACGTTCAGTGGCACGTATGGCGAGACCAAGCTGCGTTACAAGGTTTACGATGATTCGCCCGTGGACGAATTCGACACGCTGGTGCTGGACGCGGGCTTGAACAATGTGTGGAGCTACAATGGCGGCAGCGACCCCGACAATCAGCGCCGGCGCGCGGAGTATTGCCGCGACCAGTATATGAGTGATTTGGAGAATGCGGTCGGCGGCACGGCTCCGCACGGGCGCCGCGTGCATGTGTACCTGAACGGCTTGTACTGGGGATTGCACGGAATGCATGAACGGCCAGACCACCGTTTTGCGGCGTCG
>QHMY01000032.1 GCA_003218305.1 Verrucomicrobiota bacterium | reverse complement strand
TCCCTTTCCTGAAGATGAGTGCAGCGAATTGACCCGTAAAAGACTCGCCGCTCTGCGTGAGGGTGAAAGTGGGAGCCCCGAAAGCTTTCGGGGCGACACGTACGACACTCCGGCCCAAGCAGTCGCGGCGCACAGGCCCCTCCCACATTCCGGAAGCCGCACCATAATCCTCGACGGACTTCTCGGCGTCGGCACCAAGGGGCTCCTGCGCGAGCCGATCCGGGCGATCGCGCGCGAGCTCAATGCTGTCCGCCTGGAAAAAAACGCGGTCGTCGTCGCGGTCGATCTTCCCAGCGGCTTGAACGGCGACACCGGCGAGGTCGATCCCGATTCGGTCATGGCCGATTTCACCGTCACGATCGGTTTCGCCAAGCATGGATTGATTGCCGACAGCGCCATCGATTTCGTCGGTCGTCTGGTAGTGTTGCCGCTGCCCGACCTCGAGGTGGGCGGCGCGCGCAACGAAGTCATTGCCACGGCCCCGACCCTGGCGCGGCTCGTTCCACGCAGGAAATTCGGGGCCTACAAGAACCAGTTCGGACGCATCGGCGTGGTGGCCGGTTCGAAGGGATTTGTCGGCGCCGCGATCCTGACCGCCAAAGGCGTGCTCCGCTCCGGCGGCGGCCTGGTCGAGCTTTTCGTTCCCGAGGATATTTATGAGATCGCGGCCGCCGCGGCTCCGCCGGAAGTAATGGTAAAGGCGACGCGCGGATACAAAGATCTGGCCGAAGTGAAGATGGACGTCTGGGCGATCGGGCCCGGCCTGGGCACCGCGCATGGGGCGCGGATCCGCGACCTGATTGCCCGGGTCGAACAACCCATGGTGGTGGACGCCGACGGGCTGAATGTTTTGGCTGAAGAAGTCGATGTACTCAGTCGCTGCCGCGGGCCGCGGCTGCTCACGCCGCATCCGGGCGAGATGCAGCGGCTCGTCGCTCCGGGGAAAATGACCCGGGCCGGTCTCGCGCGAAGCTTCTGCGAACGCTTTCCTGTCACCCTGTTGCTGAAAGGCAGCCGCACGGTCGTCGCGCAAAAGGGACAACCCCTCAGCTTCAACAGCACGGGAACTCCGGGGATGGCCAAAGGCGGAATGGGCGATGTGTTGACCGGGGTATGCGCCGGCCTGATCGGGCAGGGGATGTCCCTTTACGATGCCGCGCGCGTCGGCGCCTGGCTCTGCGGTCGTTCCGCCGAAATCGCCCTCGTCGAAGGCGGCGAAACCGAGCTGACCTTGCTGCCCAGCGACGTCCTGAATAATCTCAGACACGCTTTCATCGAGTTGGAGATCGGCTCGACCCTCTAGTTCCCTCCTCCTCCTCCTCGTCCTCGTCCTCGTCCTCGTCCTCGTCCTCGTGCTCGTGCTCGTGCTCGTGCTCGCCCGCCCGCAACGCTGGCGCCTAGCGACTGCGGGCGTGGTGCTCGAATAGACCGCGGATTACACGGATGACTCGGATGGGAAGACTTGGAGGGGAGTCGCTGACCTTGCCGAATTGAGCTCCCTTCGCTGAACCCTGCTGGACTCGGCCGCCTGTACCGCGTGGTGATCCGTTTCCGCATCATCCGCACCCCCGTGGACGAATGAACTCGCTTCTCCCAACCGTGATAGACGAAAGAATGTTCGCCTTTAGAGACAAACTTTCGTCTAATTCTCGTTAGATGGTCAGACCAAACCATGGATATTGAGCATTCAGGGCACCGCTACCAGACATACCGCGGCTCAGACGTTCAGCGAGACGGCATGTCTCTCGAGCTTGTCGTTGACGGGCGCCCAGAGGCGCCAGTGATCGAAGCGTTCTTCAGCGACGCTACCGGAGCATGCAGCATCCAGACGTTTGGCCACACTTCGATTCCGCTTGAGATACTGCGAGAGTTCATGGACGAGGCAAAGCGTTCATTACCGCCCGTTTCGCAGACGTCATGATGTTGCCACGCAAACCATCTAACCATGCAGTGGAGAGAACGCCCACCCACCGCGCGTTCGCGTTTTCAGAGACCAACGCGCCGCCACTTCGAGCGAGGCTCGCTCTCGGTGGCCGTCGCTCATCTTGTTCTCGTTAGGCGTTCAGAGTCACCGCTGTGAGTGAAGACGAATTCCGGAAGTTAGTTTGTGATGCTGATGAGTTCCTTCGCGCTCGGATTGCTCGCGCTCGGGAGCAGTTCGGCATAAGCGAGTTCGAGCGCTACGACTACGATCTTCCGACGAGCCGTTTCTGGTGGTCTGATGGCGGTGTTGTGCGGGTCGAGGCACGAGTCACGATCGTTGGATCGATCTCCACGATTTCGGATAGTTGGCTCTGGTCGTGGGCCAATCCGCATCTGGACGACGTTCGCACTCCAGAGATTGAACGTGTACGCGATTACGGTGCGACACATGGCCTCGCATGCCTGACAGAGGCAAAGTGGCCGGCAGACGAGACGGACGGCTGGGAGATGACCTCAGTTTCGGCTCGCCTTCTTGAAAGCGAAGCGGCATATCGTAGTCCCAATGATGAAGGAGCCCTTTTCCTCCTTCTGCATGACCTGAGACATGTTACGCCAAGCGGCCAAAACGCCTAACCCATCGCTGGATGGCAACTGCTGGCTGCTGTGTTGAGTCGCTATGATCTTATGAAAGAGTTCCCAATGCATTTCACGCTCGCTCCTTCCAGCGGTGCCTCATCTTGTTCTCGTTAGGCCTCATGCGCCGCGCGTTCGCAACACTCCTCCTGATCGGCGTTTGCACTCACGTCCACGCGGATGACTCCCGTTTGCGCGATCTTCTCTCGCTGCTGGGCGGTCTGAAGATGGGAAGCAGCTACGATACAGTGAAAGCCGCCTGCCGAGGTCTCGGCCCAATGAAGCCGGACGCCGGCGAGGGGAACACTGAAGCGGTCGTTGTCGCGACGGTCGAAGGCGTCGAGCTTCGCGGCGAGTTTAACTTTGCCCGTGGTGGATTGGTTTCACACGGCTTCACCAGCGGTACACTTACGCATGCGCGGGCGCGCGACTTCTTCATCCACTGCGCTGCGGAGGCGATTGAGCTTTATGGTCAGGGGAAGCGCGACGTGGTCCTACCGGCAGAGCATGACGGGCCACGCGACGAAATCGGCATTCAGCTGGATTGGCAGAAGGAGAACCTCATCTTCCAACTTGGTCTCGCCTACCGACAGGCTGGCGCCACTGTCCATTGGGGTGCGCAGGGAGATTCGACCAAGTGAAGGGCTCACCATGCGATGGAGCGGAGGTCTGGCAGCTTTGGATCCTTACCTCCCAGGAAATTCCATCCTCAACCGGCGGCGGCGCGCTTTGATTCGCATTGCCCAATGTTCACCCTTCGGGCCAGGATCCATCTGCACCGCTTCCCGCGGGCTCGATGCCCGCCAGCGGTCGCTCAGTTCGTTCTCGTTAGGGTTATGGGCACGCACCAGGACTTTGTAGTTTAGAGTTAGTCGATGAACGCGCCCGCCACACTTCTTCGAAAGAGAATCGCGCTCTGCATATTGATCCCTGCAACGGTGCTGTTTCTTGCCTCGCTCGTCCCGGCAGGAATGACGATACTCTTCTCCCCAATGGCGTTCGATGCCGGACCGAAGCCTGGCCTCCCGGCGTTCATCATCACACTCTTTGCCTATCCGGTGGTCGTGCTCCTGACGATTATCGCAACATGGATTAGCTTCGCCGGGCACGCCTATCGATTGGCAATGTGGTTGAATCTACTGCCGATTATCCATTTGATCGTTCTGGTTGTCGAAACCTCGATCACGGGTTGAGATCCGCTCGCGCACAATCATGTGTATTCATAAATTTAATGAGAGCTTTCCGAGTCTCCCACGTCCGCTCTCGCCTGTGGTTGCTGAGGTCGTCCTCGACAAGTTCAACCGTGGCGGCGACAAGTTTCAGGAACAAAAGTAATTTCGAGAGTTGAAGAGAACGGCTCAAAGTTTCTGGTGCGCAGTCAGCCTTTTCGTATTTGCGGCGACAACTTGTTATTCGCAAGAAAACGCCCGCGCAGATCTCAAACCTTACCTGGTTTTCGAGAAGACGGCGTCGCCCGATGGGCGTTATGCGATTGCGTGGGGATTACCGAAACATCCTGATGTTTGGGCGAAAGTGTGTGAATTCGATCGAAAAGCTGCTGCTGGGTCCGAACTTAATGACGAAGATTCACAGGAGGGAAACCAGGAGGTTTTTCAGAGAGTGGTTGACGTAGCGGAGGACGTCGAGAATTACGTCGTGGATCTTCGCGAGGGAAAGATCGTCCACAAACTCCAAGGTAGGCGCGGTCCAGAAAGCGAACCCGAATATTTTGTCGCGGCGAATACTCGACCAAATCGGCACGATCTCGAAGTTGTTTGGGCCAACACCGGCAGGTTCGTCCTGATCAATCACACTTATCGCTGGGACTGCGTGACCTTTTGCGCACTGCCAGTTGATGACAAGCATGTCGGCCCCGAGTTAGATCTGAATAAGCCGCTGGGTGACGCCGTCCGGCGCTTCGTTGCCAAATCGCTCCCGGCTGGTTCCGGTTATTCGAAAAAGGACTTAAACATCAGCTTCTCAGATTTGAAACAATCTGGCGACGCCAACTTTTCGACTCACTCCGAGGCCGTAATCGGCAAGGATTGGTCGAGCGACGGGGCCGATGTCGAGTTTGCCATTAGTTCTGTTAACGACCGTCTTACATTGAAAATACGTGCCGTTCACCGGTCCAGATGATCACCTTGGACAGCGCCATGTTCGACTTGTTAAACTGCAACGCCCTGGAACCCCTCCGGCTCAGGCCGTTGGTGTGGCTCTGCTCCACCTCAAAAAGGCGAGTAGCCCGCGAAATATGAAGGGCAAACACGCCACCCCTTTCAACCCGTTGTTCGCCCGTTCACTCCCAGCTCCCAACCATAAAGTCTAGATGGATCGATCCCGTTCAGAAGGCGACATTGCATTCCTCTGCGGCATGGCAGTTCTCGGCGCTGTCACCTTGATGACGCTTGCAGTTTTCTATCCACCTCTGCCGCTGCGCACCGCGTTGTCGGGCGCAGCGGTGGGTCTCGCGTTGATCGTGGGAGGTCGGCTACTCGCGAAGCGGTGGCCGAAGGCAGTGTTCTCGGCCGGCTTATTGCTCACGTTTCTGGCCGCGCCCACGGGTTCACCCGCCTCTGTGTTTGCGGTATGGATGAGTGCATACGCGTTCGTCGGCGGCATTCTCGGTGCGGCGGTTCGGTATGCGTGGCCTTTGCCGGATCAGCAGCGAGATCGGGGCAACATTTAACCCCTACCTACGGCAGGAGGGGTCAGTCCGTGAATCTCGACCAATAGAGTCGACCGCGCGGCCGTGGGGCGCCTGGCGGGGGCAGAAATACCGGGGGAACGCTGATTGGATCGAATCAGGAGGCGAATGGAGAAAACTGTCGAGATTCACGGACTGACCCCTCAGACTCCCCCCGATAGCCAAACCCACAATTATGAATAAACCGCTCGTCGTTCTTTCCCTCTTGTCCTTCGCAACCTCTTTTCCCCGCGCCGCATTTTGCGATTCAAACGAGCAGGACGAAGCCGACATCCGCAAGGTGGAGACGCTGCAACAGGAGGCTTGGAACCGGCACGATGCGAAGGCCTACGCCAACCTGTTCACCGACGAGGGCGATTGTGTGAATGTGGTCGGTTGGTGGTGGAAAGGGCGGGCCGAGATCGAGCGAAAGCTCACTGACGCTTACGCGTTCGTCTTCCGTGAGAGCAGTCTCACCATTAAAGAGGTCAATATTAAGTTTCTAGCTCCCGAGATTGCCGTTGCGCACGTTCGCTGGACTATGGTCGGAGCCAGAACCCCGAAAGGCATCCCCGAACCTCAACAGGGCATTCAGACTCAGGTTCTACAGAAGCAGGCGGGGAAGTGGTTAATCGCCTCCTTCCAAAACACCAATGCATTACCTGAAATGCCGTTTCCCAAGGGCCCGCCAGCTGCACCGCCCACGTCCAGCGTGACCCCTTGAAAATGACATCACCCAACATGAGGCCTGGGCTGACCGCGACGAATCCGTGAAACCAGCATCGAGTGTCAAGACGCCAACGCAGTACATCGCGTCGCTCCCCGCCGATCGAGCGAAGACGATCGCGACGGTGCGCGCATTCGTGAACAAGCACATTCCGCCCGGCTACGAGGAGTGTCTCGTCTGGGGAACCATCGGCTGGACGATTCCCCTGTCTCGATATCCAGACACTTACAACAAGCAGCCGATCTGTTATGTCGCGCTCTCGTCGCAGAAGAACTACTGCGTGCTTTACCTGTTTGGCCCGTTCCGGAGTGCGAATCAGCTCGAGCAGCTGAAGGCAGCGTTCAAGGCCGCGGGGAAGAAGCTCGACATGGGGAAGTCGTGCGTTCATTTCGAGTCGCCGAACGATTTGCCGCTCGAGGCGATCGGGCAGCTGATCTCGGCGATTTCGAGCGAGGAATGGATCGAGATCTACGAACAATCGCGTTTGCTGACCAAGGCGGGACAGGCGCAGAGCAGGAAGCGAGACGCACCAGCGGCGAGGAAGGTGGCCGCCAAAAGCGCCAGCGCGCCGACGGTGAGTGCTGGGACTTTGGATGGGGAAAGTTAAGAGTTCAGAGATGATAGTTGAGAGTAAAGCAAAGCTCCCGCCAGCGGTGGCTCCGCTCTGTTTTGTTGGAGATCTGATGCGCTTGCCCGGCGGCGTTGAACTCACTAAACTGATTCCATGACCCCCGATGTCCACCAGCATCTTTCCGCAGCACCATTTGAGAGTTTTTCGATCGTGACCAGTCGCGGTCATCGTTATGCGATCGCAAGCCCGGATCACGCGAGCATTCACCCGCGCGGGAGCCGGGTCGTAGTTTGGTTTGACGACGACAGCAGCGTGACGCTTTCGGCTATGCACATTGTCGCAATCGAAAAGAACGGCAGTCCGCCGCCGCCGCCGACATGACCCTGTATCGGTGATTCGGCTCATCCTCGTCCGCCGTCCCCGTCTTTTTCGTCCTCGTCCTCGTCCTCGTCCTCGTTCTCGTTCTCGTCCTTCGTCCTCGTCCTCGATCTTTGCGGCGATGGGAGAACGAGGACGAGGGACGAGGACGAAAAAGAGCACGGTTCCAATCTCGGCAATGTGCTCGACTTGATGGCGGGGTTGCGTTGAGATGCTTTCATAGCGTCAGATGGCAACGACGACCAAGAAATCGACCGCAGAAAAAAAGCAGGCTTCCTTTAAGGGACCGGTGCTCCGGAGCGAGGCGTTTGCCCGGGCGCAAAGCAAGGCAAAGTTGCGAGTGGTCGGACCCGGCGGTTTGCGTTCCCTTTTTGAAGAAGCGGCGAAAAAGGCGGCGGTAATCCCCAGGCACCGCTTGAAGGAGAATTGGCTTTATCTGCAGACGATGCTGCGGTTGATCGGCGCCCACGAGCGCCGGGAATACCGGCAGGTTTCCGAGGAGGATCTGTTGTGGATCGTGACCGCTCTCAACTATCTGATCGACCCGGTCGATTTGATTCCGGACATGGCTCCGTTGGTCGGCTTCGTCGATGACGCGATCGTGGTCGAGTTTGTCGTAGAGAAAACCCGGAAAACACTCGAGGACTTCATGATCTGGGAGACCGTTGGAGTCGGCAAGATTAAGTAGCTTGCACGCTTCGGGAGCGCTCGCTGAAGCCAGCCAACCAAGCGCTTCGCACAGCGAAGCGGCTACAGCGGACAGCTAGCGGCTCAGGGCGAGGTGGAAATGAGTTTTTCGAAGCGGGGATCGCTTCGCAAGGGGTCCCATTCGGAGCGTAACTTGAGGTCGTTTACCGTGATGCTGTAGTTCACGGTATCGACCGCGCCGGGCGTTCGCAGCAGGCGTTCGATCAAGGGAATGGCGAGATCGTTTTCGCCGACGCGGGCGTAAATGAGAGCGAGAAAGCAATTCATGATCGCGCCGTCGTAGGCGTCCTTCGATTCCGGCTTTAACTCGACGGCTCGCCGGCCTTCGCGGATCGCGTCGTCTTTGCGGCCGAGAAAGGCGTAGCACAAGCCGACGTTGGCGTGGCGTTCGGCATTGCCAGGAGCTTCCGTGACCGCGCGTTCGAACACCTGCCGCGCCTCCTCGAAACGTTTGCCGGCCAAAACCTGGTCGCCGGCTGCGGTCGCAGTGCACCCGGCCAGGAAACTCTTCGGAGTCGCGCCTCCGTTGAGGTAAGAGATCTCGAGCAAAGGCGACGCGGCGAGGACCTGCTCGGCCCGCGGGAAATCGCGCGCCAGCATCGCGGCATCCCATTTGCAGGCGGTCACGATGCCATCGGGATCTTCGCCCGCGGGCATCTGCGCCAGCTCGGCGTTCAGGACGGAGAGATCGCCCTTCCATTGGAACTCGATGTAGCCCGCCTGAATTCTGGCCACGATCGAGTCGGGCGCCATCGCACGCCAGCGTTTGATGGCCTGGATGGCCTCCGGCCAGCGGCGGAGGGCGCCGTTGGTGAAGACGATGTTGCGAACGATGTTCGGGTTCTCGGGGTCAAGCCGCTGGATGCGTTCGAACGCGGCCAGGCAATCCTCCCAGCGTCCCTGGCGCCGGTGGATCGCCGCGGTCAGCAGGCCGATGTTCGCGTTGCTCGGAGACAGCTGCTGCGCGATGGCGAACTGGCTCAACGCGCCTTGGTAATCCTCCTCCATCCAGTAGATGCATTGGCCCAACGCGAAGTGGCCTTCCGCCAGGTTGGGTTGCAGACGCAGGGCCGTCTCCGCTTCACTTCTCGCTTTTGTTTTCCACGAGTCGAGCGGTTCGTGAAAATGGAAAATCTCGGCGCAGGTCGAAGCGAGATGGGCGTGGGCGAGGGCAAAGTTCGGATCGAGCGCGATCGCCTGGCTGTAGAGTTGGGCGGCGCGTTTGTAATCCTGGAGAAGCGTGTCGGCGCCCTGCTCGTAGGGAAGGGCGCGGAGGTAAAGCACGTAGGCGTCCGCGTTTTGGGTCGGCTTTTGTTCAACCCGGATTTTTTCCTCGGGAGTGAGCGTAGCGCGCAAGGCGTCGGCGATTTCCGTGGCCAGCTCGCCTTCGATGCCCACGGCGTCGGCAATCTTGCGGTCGTAACGTTCCGCCCAGATGTGGCGGTCGGTGTCCGAGTCGATCAGCTGGACGTTGACGGCGATCCGATCTCCGACGCGCCGGACACTTCCTTCGAGAATATGGGCCACGCCCAACGATTTGCCGATCTCCTGAATATTGCGCCCATCGATGTTGCGATATTTCATCACGCTGGTGCGGCTGATGACTTTCAGGGCCTTGATTCTGGCCAGGTTGGTCAGCAGATCGTCCTGGATACCGTCAGCCAGAAGGGCGTTCTCTTTCTCGGCGCTCAGATTCTCGAACGGAAGGACGGCAATGCTCTTTTCCCGGGCGGGGACCAGGCGTTGCCACGCCAGCACTCCGATCACGACGAGAAGCGCGGCAATGATGACAAAATCAAGCTTCCGGCCGGTGCTCCGGGTTTTCGCCGGCGAAGGAGGCATTTCGTCGGTGCGCCGGAGGCCCTGCGGGGTCCACTCAAAAATCCACGCGACAATCATGGCCACGGGAAAGCCGAGCAGAAGCCCGATGACGACCAGTCGAATGGTCCCGCCCGGAATATTGAAGATGGGAAAAACCGAGGTCGCGACCTGGATCAGAAGCCAGGCGACGACTCCGTAGGCCGCGGCCGCGCGATAGACATTGCGCCGCTTGAGTTCTTCGAAAAAGTTACCCGGGTTCACGGCTGTTTCCCCTCAGCCAATTCCTGAAAGCGCGGGTCTTTGCGCAAAGGATCCCAGGCCGGGTCGAGACGGAGCACCGCAGGAGTTAGCGGCATCTGGTCCGGGCCTACATAGTTGACCGTGAGCAGGCGGCGCAATTCCTGGAGCGCAGCATCGGTCTCGCCGACCCGCGCCTGGATGCGAGCGCGGGCTTCCTCAGCCGCGGAGCCGGCGACGACGTCAACCGATGTGGGACGCAAGTCGATCGCTTTCTGCACCGCCGCGAGGGCAGCTTCTTTGTTGCCGAGAGCCGCCTGAACGAATCCAAGATAGATGGCGGCGTCCGCAGAATCCGGTCGCTCCCGGAGCTGCGTTTCCAACTCCTGGCGCGCCGCTTCATAGGTCGCGCGCGCTCCCGCGGTGTCTCCACCGAGTTCTTTGCTGAAGGCGAGCAGGTAACGATACTGCCCGACGAAAGCTCCCAGGCTGCCGGGTTGGGCCAGGGCGGCTTCGAGAAGGCGAATCGCGTCATCGTATCGTCGCGCGATCAAGGCGAGCCGGATCTGGATTTCGAAGACGTAGTCGTTGTTTGCTACCGGAGGAACGGACCGCATCGCGTTTTCGGCGCCTTCAAGATTTCCCTCGACCACACAGAGCCGGGCCAATCCGGCCAAAACCTGCGGATTCTCCGGCGCGAGAGCAAGGAGCCGGTCGACCATCGCGTGCGTTTCGGAGAACCGTTTCAGGGCGAAGTAGGTGATGCCGAGTTGCGAGAGTACCGAAATATTTTGCGGGTCGCGTTGGGCGGCCTGCTCCTGATGCGCGACAGCCTCCGGCCATTTGCCCTTGCGGCGTTCGAGAAGACTGAGGGCAACGAGCGCGTCGGAGTTGTTCGGCAGGCGAGCCAAGGCATCCTTGAACGCGGCCCAGGCGGCATCGTAGTCGCGGGTCACGAGATACTCATAGTAACCGCGGGCCAGGAAGGTTTCGCCCAGCTCGGGCTGCAGTTCGTGCGCTTTGGCTGCGGCTTTCTTTGCCATTTCGGCCCGGGCGGGCGTGCGATCGTATCCGCCCCAATACGCCCGGCTGTGAGCCACGGCGGCGCGCGCCCACCCGAGGGCGAACTTCGGGTCGAGCCGAATCGCTTCGTCAAAAAAATCAGCGGCGCCGGTGAACGCGGTGGCGGTCTCGCGGTTGCTCGCGACCACGGCGAGGCCGCGGAGATAGGCATCGTAGGCCGCCGGGTTCGCCGTAGGCTTGTTCGCGAGCGTGGCTTTCTCGATCCCAGTGAGCGTCGCCCGGAGCGAGTCGGCCACCCGCTGCGCAACTTCACTCTCGACCGCGAAGACATCGGTCAGGGTCCGGTCGTAGGTCTCGGCCCAAAGATGGCTGTCGGTCTGCGCGTTGATCAACTGCACATTGATGCGAACCCGGTCCCCGGATTTTTGGACGCTGCCTTCCAGGATATGCGCGACCCCGAGCTGCTTCGCGATTTCGAGCAGATTCTCCGGCGCGCTCTTGTAGCGGAGGGTGGAGGTGCGCGAGATCACTTTCAGATCCCCGATTTTCGCCAGGCGCGTGAGAATTTCATCCTGAACTCCTTCAGCGAAATAGGCATTCGCCTGGTCTTCGCTGAGAGAAGCAAACGGCAGGACGGCGATCGACTTGTCCGCGGCGCCGGCATGGCCGGTCTCTGTGCCAGTGCGATTCTTATCGTGGCCGAAAGGAAGCGGCCGTCCGACCCCGAACCAGAGCGCAATTGCGGCAGCGATACCCAGCAGAATAAGGGTCGCAATGCCGCCGGCGCGCGAGGCCGGGCGTTCCGGATCGGTCGAACGTCGGATTCCTTGCGGCGTCAGCTCGAACGCCCAGGCCAGAACGAGGGCGATGGGAAAACCGAGAAGCACTAGGACCACCACGAGTCTCAGGGTCCAGGCGGGGATTTGGAGAACCGGAAAGACCGATGTGGCGACCTGAATGATCAGCCAGCCCACGACGGCGTAGGCGACGGCTACCCTGTAAACATGGCGCCGTTTCAGTTCGGCAAAGAAGTCCCTCGGGTCCATTCGATTTGGTTTGAATTAGTACCGCGCTTCCCACGCGAGGCCAGTTTAAAAGCGTGGTGACGAGCAGGCTGGAGGGCGATGCTCTGTCATCGCCCGGTTTGATGGACACGAGCCTGGAGGGCGATGCTCTGTCATCGCCCGGTCCGGTTGTCGCCCCGATCCCCCCGGCAACGACAGAGCGTTGCCCTCCATTATGGAATCGCGCTTTCGGGCGAGGGCATCTCTTTAGCGCCGAGGGCGCGTTTTCATTTTCAGCCTGGGGCAACGCCCCAGGGACGTGTGGGCAACAAGCTCCTCGTTCCCAAGTTGTACTTGGGAACGCTCCGGGCGTGGTGGTGAGTGGGGCAGTGCAACTGCCGCAGAGGCTCTTCCGTTCCCAAGTGCAACTTGGGAACGAGGGCTTGGGGAGGGGGAGTCGAGGACGAGCACGAGCACGAGGACGAGACGAGGACGAGGCGTGCTTGGAATCGGGCTGTGGGAGGGACGGCGCGCTGCGGTGTCCGATCGGATCGATCACGAGCACGAGCACGATCACGAGCACGAGCACGAAGGACTTGCGCGGCGCATGACACGCCACGGTGGAATGCTAACTTGCTGGATGCCATTCGAGCTCGAATCAAACTACAAGCCGCGAGGCGACCAAAGCCAGGCGATCGCGAAGATGCTGAAGTCGATCGAGGCCGGCAATCGCCATCAAACGCTCCTCGGTGTGACCGGCTCGGGCAAGACTTTCACGATGGCGAATGTGATCCGCGAGCTCGATCGGCCCACGCTCGTCATCTCGCATAACAAGACCCTGGCGGCGCAGCTCTATTCCGAATTCAAGCAGTTCTTCCCCCGCAACGCAGTGGAATATTTCGTCAGTTACTTCGACTACTACCAGCCCGAAGCCTACATCCCGCGTTCCGACACTTACATCGAAAAGGATTCGTCGATAAACGAGGAGATTGAGCGGCTGCGGCTCTCCGCCACCAGCGCGCTGCTCTCCCGGCGTGATACCCTCGTGGTCGCGAGCGTTTCGTGCATCTACGGCGTCACGTCCCCCGAGGATTACCTTCGGATGCTCCTCACCGTGAAAAAGGGACAACAGATCAGTCGCGA
>QHMY01000265.1 GCA_003218305.1 Verrucomicrobiota bacterium | reverse complement strand
GCAGTCGCCGTGGTGCCCGCGGCAACGGAAGCCGGCAACGTGACCGTGAAAGTCGCGTGTCCCGCGCCATCGGTCGTCAACGGAGTCGATCCGAGGAAAGTGGCGCCTTCGCCGAATCCGGACGGATCGCACGATGGGCTCGAGAAAAACTCAATGGTGAACTGGGAGGAGGGGACGGAGTCGAGGGTTCCCTGCGCGCTGAAGGAGGAGCCGGTGGTCGAGGCCCATTGAATCACCGGGAACGGTTGGGCGTGGTTGCCACTGCCGTTGAGATTGATTCCCAGTCTGCCGTTATCATGAATCGAGTTGGCGGTAATCTTTACGCCGCTCTCCGTCGCGCCGACGGCCACTCCTGCCAGTTCGACCGCGGCGATATGGTTGGTGGCCACGAGCGTGTTCAACGCGTGATGAGACAAAAGGTACGGCGCCACGACGATGCCCGAGTGCGTCAGGATCGGAGTGACCCCGTCCGCGGCCAGACCTATGGTGTTGCCCTCGATCACGGTGTTGTCCATATCGCTGTTGGTCGCGGCGACGTTCACAGCCACGCCAAAGACCTGGCCCGCATAATGGTTGACGCCAACGGAGCGAAGGCCGGCGATGAGATTGGCGCGGACCGTCGTGCCGCGCGCGTCGCGGATCTCGATCCCGCCGGGACCGATTTGCTGCGGGTAGCGCGCCATGCCGTCGGCGGTGGTCCCGATGTAGTTGCCCTCGACCAAGGTGCCATCCGCGTCAACGATGTTGACTTGGGAGCCACTGGGGAGGCCTTCCTCGGCATAGCTGCCATTTCCCGAAATCACATTTCGTTCGGCTACGGTTGTTCCGCCGATTCGGGTATTCCGGGCGAATACGTTGTAGCGGGTGGCCCCTTCCACCCGGACTCCGACGAGCAGGGGGTTGCCGATTACGATGGTGCCATCGACCGGACCAAGAATATCCAGGCCGGTGAGAGTGTTGCCTTCTCCCGGCGCAGTGCCGCCGATGATGTTGCCGGTGGGCGTGGGTCCGCCGATGTAGCCGCTGACACTGATGGCAGAGTAGACCGGGCCGTCGATCTGGCAACCGATGAGGCGGTTGTTGTTGCCGACGAATTTAACCGCGTAGCCGCGCTGATAAACGTTGCCGAGCCCTTTGATGACGCAATTGGTGCCGTTGACGAAAATGGCGGCCGCACCCAACCCGTTAGGCTGAAGGCCGTAGATGCCGACTTCGGGACCGTTGGGATTGGTGTTGCCGATGTTGGTGGTCTGGGTCGAGAAATCGACCGTGGTGGCGGAATCAATGAGCGAAAACGGGCCTTCCTCGAGCTCGAGTAGCGCCACGCCGGTGATGAGCCAGAACTCGGAAGTCGGGATGGCGAACGCGATGGTTTGGGGGCCGGTAGTATTGTTGGCCGCGTTGACGGCTTCGCGGAAGCTCACCAATCCGTCGGGGCCGGGCAGGTCGGCCACTTGCTGATTGCCAGAGAAATCGGTCACGTCGTGGAGGGTGGTGACTGTGATGGTCTCGTTCGCCAGAGGCAGGAGCGGGAGTTCCGGCGCGGCCGCGGCTCTGGTGGCCATCGCCAACAAAAGGGTTACGGCGGCAAGAATGGTTCTCTTCAAAATCTGGTTGTTCATGGGTGATTTTTTCCTTCGGGGTGACGCTGTTCTTTTCATTTGCTGATTCGAATTTCAGCATCCTTTCGGAACGCGCTAACGATGAAAGGTAACGCGGCTGTAACTTTTGGTGGCCAAGGGGAAAACTCGAATATCGAAGCACGAAATCCGAAACAATTACCGAATCACCGAAAGGGGGAATTACCAAAACAGGAACTCTACATTCCTCGTTCCCAAGTTGTAATTGGGAACGCTTTCGGCGCGGCGGGAAAGGCAGTGCAACTGCCGTGGAGGTGTAGGTTCCCAAGTGCAACTTGGGAACGAGGGCAGGACAGGAGGTAACAGACATGCCTGCGTCGCTATGCGAAGCATTGCGGGCATGGGGAAACGGAGATGGGGGTCAGAACGCTCTCGCAGGGCGGGAAGGGCAGTGCAAATGCCGCAGTGTCTTCCGTTCCCAAGTGCAACTTGGGAACGAGGGGAGGCGTAAATTCGAATATCGAAATCCGAATTTCGAATGGAGCGAACGGGACAAGCGACATGGAAGGCAAAGCTGCGAGGGAAGCAGCGAGAGAGCGCGGGCAGCGAACGAGTTTCAAACAATTACCGAAAATCCAAACGGGAAGAACACGCCGAGCTGGGATGCCGGCGGGTAGATGGTCAAATGCGCGAGGGTAGCGCACGAGCGAAGGGCATTCGCGAGTCAAAACTCGAAACGACGCGGCTCCCCGTTTTGGTAATTCTCTTTTTTCGGTGATTCGAACATTGTTTCGAACTTCGAACTTCGAACTTCGGAATTTTCCCCCTACGGTAGGCCGAGGTCGTAGATTTCGATCAGGCCGATGCCGGTGCTGTCGCCGAACCCGGAAAGGACCGCAGTGTAAAGTCCCGGCGGCGCTATCACGACCAGGCCCGACTCGAGGGGGTTCGTCGGCGCCAGGCCGACGGCGGTAATTATCGCAGCCTGGACCGGGTTATCCTGCCAGTCGTCATTCGTGACCAGGACCGTTCCGTTGCTGTCGTGTAGCTCGAGCTCGGGATTGGCCAACACCGCGGAAGCCGGGAGCGATCCCGGAGCGAGGCTCGGGCCGATGCCGCGGACGATTATTCTGCTCCGGGTTCCCGCCGCAGGCGGATCGTTGAGGAGGAAGCCCGCGATGATGACGTTCTCGCCGGTGCTGGAGAAGGCGCGCGTGCTCACGTTGGCCAGTTTCGAGTCGGTGTCCTGATCAAGGTCGTAGATTTCAATCAAGGCGACACCCGAGGTGTTATCCTTGCCCTTCACGGCTGCCGTGTAGGCGCCTGGAGCCAGCGTTGCCACAATGGCTGATTCCAGATCGTAGGTAGGTGGGATGCCCGTGGCCTCGATCTCGGCTTCCTGGGTATCTCGCCAGTTGTCGTTCGTGATGGTGGCGAAGGTGCCCTGGCCGTGCAGCTCGAGGACAGGGTCGGCCAGCACACCGTCGACTCCGAAGTGTTCCAGCGACGGTCCGATCGCCCGGAGGATCAGGTGTTTGGGTTGGGTGCCGGTGATGATGAAGCCGCCGATGCCGATGTTACTACCGGTCTGGACGCGTATTCGGGTCGAGAGATTAATGGCGTGAGCCGCCGGCGACGGTGACGGCGTTGGCGATGCGCTCGGAGTTGGATTTGCTGTCGGGGATGGCGAGGCGCTTGGGTTGGGGCTCGCTGACGCGGACGGGGTCGGCGACGGCGAAGCGCTCGGACTCGGCGTCACGCTCGGAGTTGGTGACGGCGTGGGAGTAGGCGCAACGGTGGCGGTGGGCGTTGCGGTCGCAGTCGCGGTTGGAGTGGCGGTGGCAGTTGGGGTCGCGGTGGCTGTCGCCGTAGCGGTTGGGCTAGGTGAGGGCGTGGGAGTAGGTGCAACGGTTGCCGTCGGTGTTGCGGTCGCAGTCGCGGTTGGGGTGGCCGTGGCAGTTGGGGTAGCGGTGGCGGTCGCTGTAGCGGTTGGAGTTGGTGACGGCGTTGGAGTCGGCGCAATCGTGGCGGTCGGTGTTGCTGTCGCGGTCGCAGTTGGCGTCACGGTGGCAGTGGCAGTTGGAGTGGCGGTAGCTGTAGCGGTCGGAGTTGGTGACGGCGTTGGAGTAGGCGCAACGGTGGCGGTTGGTGTTGCGGTCGCAGTCGCGGTTGGAGTGGCCGTGGCAGTTGGAGTTGCGGTAGCTGTCGCTGTCGCGGTCGGAGTTGGTGACGGCGTCGGAGTTGGCGCAATCGTCGCGGTCGGTGTTGCCGTCGCGGTCGCAGTTGGCGTCACGGTGGCCGTCGCAGTTGGCGTGGCCGTCGCTGTCGCCGTCGCGGTCGCAGTCGGAGTCACGGTGGCCGTCGCAGTTGGCGTGGCCGTCGCTGTCGCTGTAGCG
>QHMY01000031.1 GCA_003218305.1 Verrucomicrobiota bacterium | reverse complement strand
TTGATGTCCTGGGTCTCCGCCCGGTTCAAGGCCGCACGTTTTTGCCAGAGGAAGAGGAGGGCGCTGATGTCGCAGTGATCACGGAACGCTTTTGGAAAGCGCGGCTCGGGAGCGATCCGAACGTGATCGGTCGCGCGCTTACCCTCGACGGAGTGGCCCACACGATTGTGGGCGTGATCAAGACGTTGCCGATCTCATGGTCGGGGCCCAATGCCGATATCTGGACGACCAAACCGTTCATCATCCCGGGTTTCTCGCATGAGCGGATGATGCGGGGGACCGCCTTCTTGCGTGCGGTCGGTCGCCTGAAGCCCGGCGGAACGAAAGAGCAGGCCTTCGCTGCCCTGCAATTGCTCGAGAACAGCTATCGTTCGCAGTATCCCGAAAAGATCGACGCGAAATCCGGCACCGTGGTGAAGACGCTGCCAGAGGACGTAACGGAAAATCTCCGGCCGGGGTTCGCCACGCTCCTCGCGGCCGTGACCTTTGTTCTGCTCATCGCGTGCAGCAACGTCGCCAATCTGCTTCTCGTTAGATTCAGCGGCCGGCGGCGCGAGATTTCCCTCCGGATGGCGCTGGGCGCGTCGCGGGCCAGCGTGCTGCGCCTTTTCGTTTTCGAAAGCGTGCTCATCAGTTTGATCGCCGGCATTCTGGGCGCGCTTCTGGCGTGGCAGCTGGTCCCGCTCGTGCCGAAATTGGCGGCGAACTTCCTGCCGATCGAAGCCAACGCTTCGACTGCTCTCTCGTTCCCAGTGCTCGCGTTCACGGTCGGACTCTCGTTGTTGACCGGCCTGGTCATGGGCCTGTATCCGGCGCTGCAAAGCTCGCGCGGGGACATCGTCGATGCGTTGAAGGAAGGGGGGCGTGGCACCGCCGGCAGCGTCCGCCAACAACGTTTCCGCAAATTGCTGGTCGGGGCGCAGGTTGCGCTTTCGGTTACCCTGGTCGCCGGGGCGTCGTTGGTTATCGCGAGTTTTGTGCGGCTGAGTCAGCAGGACCCCGGCTTCAAGACTGGTAATCTCTGGATCGGACTCACCGTCGCGCCCCAGGCGCAATATCCGGATGTCGCTTCCCGTGCGCGTTTCGCCGAACAAATGACGAGCGCTCTGCGCGCAACGCCCGGAGTGCAGGAGGCGTCGGTCAGCGGCGGGTTCCCGCTTTTCAATGGCGGCGGTGCAACGCTCTACACGCGCGCAGACGGTAACGTTCCGCCCGTAGCGGAGCGGAAAGGCGCGCCTTCCAATGACATCACACCGGGATGGATCCGGACCCTGGGCATCCCGCTCCTCGCCGGTCGCGATTTCAACGAGCAGGACCTGATGGATCACCCCAATGTCGTCCTGATCAGCGCAGCGGGCGCGAAGTCAGTCTTCGGCAACGAGAATCCGATCGGGAAGACCTTGCTCGTGACCAGCGGCAGTGTGCCGGTCGAAATTGTGGGCGTAGTGGGCGATGTGCGCTCGGCGCGACTGGACCAGCAGAACGACATGGAATTCTATCGGCCGTTCGCGCAGGAGAATTTTCCGTTCCTCACCATCACGGTGCGCAGTCCCTTGCCGCCGGATAGCGTAACAAAATCAGTGCAGGCTGTGCTGAAGACGATCGATCCGGGGCTCGCTCTGATTCAGCCGCAGCCGGTGAGCGAGATCATGGCTCAGGCGCTCGGTCAGGCGAAATTAATGATGGTGTTACTCGGCGTTTTTGCGGGGGTCGCGCTGGTCCTGGCGACGGTCGGCATTTACGGCGCGGTGGCTTACACGGTCGAGCAACGCACCGGCGAGATCGGCGTCCGCATGGCCCTCGGGGCGCAGACCATGGATGTGCTGCGGTTGGTGGTGAAACAGGGGATGACGCCGGTGCTTTTTGGTTTGGCGGTAGGATTGGCGGCAGCGCTGGGGCTGGGCAAATTGATTGCGGCGCAGCTCTACCAGGTCTCAGCGCACAGCCCGCTCCTGCTCGGCGCGACGATGGGGGTGCTGGCCCTGGCCGCCCTGCTGGCGTGTCTGTTCCCGGCCAGACGAGCGAGTCTCGTCAATCCGGTCGAAGCGTTGCGCGCCGAGTAGGAGGAGCGCCGCTACCGTTATTCCGAGCGGAGCGAAGCGCAGTCGAGGAACCCCGTTGATCGTCTGGCGACGTCGAACTGAGTGAGGCGGGGTCCCTCGACTGCGCTCGGGATGACGGCAGCTTTAGGGCCCGGCGGGGTCATCGACCCCGCTCTACAGAAGACTGTTCGACAAAATGCCTTCGGCACGCTGAGGTGAAGGAAGATGAGCGGCGGACTTTTCCAAACATTCGTCTATCTCGTTGCTGCAATCGTGGCGGTGCCATTGGCCAAGCGCCTCGGTCTCGGCTCGGTAATTGGATATCTCCTCGCGGGCGCCATCATTGGCCCTTACGCGCTGAACGTCGCTGGTAGCGCGGCGGACGTGATGCACTTCGCCGAGTTCGGCGTGGTGATGATGCTTTTCGTCGTCGGCCTCGAGTTGAGGCCGGCCCTCTTGTGGCAAATGCGGCGGCCGATTCTTGGACTTGGGGGATTGCAGGTGGTGGGAACGGCGGTAGTGATCGGTTTTGTTGCGTCCTGGTTTGGCTTGTCCTGGCAATCGGCATTGGCGGTGGGGCTGATTCTCGCGATGTCTTCCACCGCGATCGTCTTGCAATCGCTCACCGAACGCGGGCTCATGAAAACAGCCGGCGGGGAAGCTTCTTTCGCGGTGCTGCTCTTCCAGGACATCGCGGTCATCCCGATCATTGCGCTGATGCCGCTTCTGGCTTCGCGGCCAGCCCGGAACAGTGCGGCGCACGCGTCTGAATCGGGGTTGATCGCGGGTCTGCCGGGCTGGGAGCGGTCGCTCCTGGTCGTGGGCGCAGTCGCTCTCATCGTGGGCGCCGGGCGTTTTCTGTTGCGCCCATTTTTTCGTTACATCGCGCTGACAAGACTGCGGGAAATATTCACGGCCACAGCGCTTTTTCTCGTGGTCGCGATCGCTCTGCTCATGGAAAAGCTCGGCCTCTCTCCCGCGCTCGGAACGTTCGTGGCCGGGGTCGTTCTCGCGGAGAGTGAATATCGGGTGCAGCTCGAAGCGGATATCGAGCCGTTCAAAGGTCTCCTGCTCGGCCTCTTCTTTATCTCGGTGGGGGCGAGCATCGATTTCGCGCTCATTGCCCGGCAACCTGGAGCCATCGTCCTCATCGTGGGCGGTTTGCTCCTGCTCAAATTCATCGTTCTCCTCCTGCTTTCACGGGTGTTTCGCCTGAAGGCTGGCGAAGGTTTCCTGCTCGCTTTCGCCCTGGCGCAGGGGGGCGAATTCGCCTTCGTGCTCTTTGCTTTCGCAACCCAAAGCGCGGTGTTGCCGGTCGAAGTGGCGAGCCTGCTCGTGGCCGCCGTCGCGCTCAGCATGGCGGTTGCCCCCCTGTTTTTCACGATCAACCAGAAATGGGTGCGGCCGATCTTTCAGAAATGCGAACCGCAACGCGCCGCTGACGAAATCGACGAACACGATAACCCCGTCATTCTCGCGGGTTTCGGACGGTTCGGTCATATCGTCGGGCGCGTCCTGCGCGCGAATGGTTTTGGCACCACCGTGCTTGATCACGACGCTGACCAGGTCGAAACGCTGGGCCGTTACGGGATGAAGTCTTTTTATGGCGACGCCTCGCGTCTCGATCTGCTCCAGGCGGCTGGCGCCGAGCGCGCCAAGCTATTTATCCTCGCGATCGACGACGAAACCAAGGCGCTCGAAATCATCCAGACGGTGCAGCGCGAATTTCCGCGGTTGAAGATACTGGCGCGAGCCACGAGCCGCCAACATGCTTACGAGATAATCCGGCTCGGCGTGAACCAGGTCTACCGGGAGACACTGGGCAGTGCGCTCGATCTCAGCGTCGATGCCCTTCGCGAGCTTGGCTTCGACGAGCGGCGGGCGCGTCGGGTCGCGGAAATATTCCGCGAACATGACGAGGCAGCCGTCCGCGATATGGCGCGGTTGGAGGACGAGGATGACGCCTACATTTCGATCGCGCGGAAGCATATCGAGAACCTCGAGCGCGCCATGCAATCGGACGCCTCGCTGCAGCCCAATTCATCCGCCGAGCTTTCCGACGCCTCTACAACGCCTTGATTTGCAAGTGGGCGACGGCTTCGATCTCGGCCGTTTGGGGGAACATGTCCAAGGGGGTGATGGAGACGACCGAGAACCGGCTTTGCAACTCCGCGACGTCGCGTGCGAGCGTCGGCGGATTGCAGGAAACGTAGATCATTGTGGCCGGCGGAGAATCGAGAATGGCGCCGCGCATTTCGGCGGAGAGACCAGTGGCGGGAGGATCAAGGATCAAGGCCGTCGTAGCGAGGTCGCTTTGTTGCAGGAGCCAACGTAACTCGGTCGTGACGTCGCCGGCGACATAGGCTTCGTTCGTCGCGGCATCTTTTTGAGCGGCGTCGATCGCGAAGCGGTCCCAATCGATCCCAACCACGCGTTCGAATTGCGGCGCAAACCGCTTCGCAAAGAATCCGGCGCCGCAGAAGGCGTCAACCAGGAGTTTCCCTTCTGCGGGAAGGATCGCCTTAATCCGGTCCACCAGGGCTTCGGCCACCGCATCGTTCGTCTGGGCGAAGACGCGCGGGCCTGAGTGCGCGCGCAAGGTGTAATGCCCGTCGCGCGCTCGGGCGGCGCGCAGTTGGGCGAGAGCCTCGTTGACTTCAGGAGCGGCGATCGGACAGCGCTCGATATCGATCAGCTTATGGACGTCGCGCCTGTAGAATCCGACAATGCCGTCTTCGGCGTGGACGGTAATGCGGTTGCGATAACCGTAGGCCAAAGGCGAGAGGACCATCGGATGCATGGGCGGCTCCGCCAGGCGGCCGATCCGTCGCATCGCCTGTTCGACTTGTTTCGCCTTCAATTCCAGCTGGTGCTCGTAGCTGATATGCTGGTAAGCACAGCCCCCGCATCGTCCGAAGTATGGGCATCCGGGAGCGACGCGACGCGGCGAAGGATCGAGGAGTTCAACCAGTTCGCCTTCGGCAAACTGCTTTTTTTCGCGGACGATTTTCGCGGTGACGCGCTCGCCCTCGATCGTAAACGGAACAAAGACCGCTTTGCCTTCATCCCGGCCGATCCCCTTGCCGCCAAACGCGACATCTTCGATTTGGAGTTCCACCTGTCGCATGGCGCTGACTCTAATGTGGAAGGGGCCTTTGCGCCCCGACATTATGCAACATTACCCGGCAGTCGGGGCACAAAGGCCCCTCCCACATTAGTCAGAAGCCGTCGCCTGCGGCTATTGTCTCGCTCCCGACGCTTCGCACAGCGAAGCGGCTGCAGGTCGCTACGCTCCCGCCATCGCGTTTTCGATCGCGGCCTCGAGCTTCCCCAAGTTCACCGGCTTGACCAAATGTTCGGAGAAGCCGGCCTGCATGCTCTTCTCGATATCCCCGTTCATCCCGAAGCCGCTGATGGCGATGCCGCGGATCTGCGATGTCGCGCGCAGGCGGATCATTAACTCCGGGCCGCTGCCATCGGGCAGACCGACATCACTGATCAGAAGATCGAACCGATCCCGTTCGGCTGCTTCGATGGCCGACTGCATGTCCCGGGCGGCGGCAACCGTGTGACCCCTTCGCGTCAGCAGTTTTTTCAAGGAAACGCTGGTGTCGAGATGATCGTCGACGAGGAGAATGCGGAACGAGCGCCCGGTTCCGCCCGCGTGAGTTGGTTCAGGGCGTCCGGCTTTTTCGTGCGCCGAAACGGTTTTCATCCTTAACCGGAAGCTTGCGCCGTGATCACGGCCGTCACTCCTGGCCACGAGCGTGCCGCCGTGCGCTTCCGCGAGCGATTTTGAAATCGTCAAGCCGAGGCCGAGGCCGCCGTAACGGCGCTGAAACGAGCGATCGCCTTGTTCGAATCGATTGAAAATGCGTTGCATCATTTCCGGTTCGATCCCGATCCCGGTATCGGTGACGCAGATGGTCAAACTTTGCGAGGCCTCGTTCGAGGAGGAGATAGTGATGCTGCCATTTTCCCCGGTAAACTTGATGGCATTCTTTAACAGGTTCCACATGATCTGCTGAAACTTGGGCGGATCCGCCACGACGTAGTGATTCTCGGCGCGCAAATCGAGAGACAGTCGGAGACCCTTTCCGTTTAGCTCCGACTCGCACATTTCCAGGACGTTGCTGATGGCCTGGTGCGCGTCGAGCGGCTCCAGATGCAATTGCAGTTTGCCTTTGCTGATGCGGGTCAGATCGAGCAGGTCATCGATCAGCTGGCTTTCCAGATCGATGTTGCGCCGGATCATCGCCAGTGTCTCCCTGGCTTCGGCGGAGTCGAGAGGTTCGGACTTAAGCGCGTCCAGGGCCGCGATGACTGGTGTAAGGGGCGTGCGTAATTCATGCGAGAGCATCGCCAGAAAGTTGTCCTTGGTGCGGTTCGCGGCTTCCACCGCGGACTTCTGTTCCTCGATCACGGCCTCGGCGCGCCGGCGTTCCCCCATGGCCGCGGCCAGCGTCATCGAAGTCAGAGTCAGCACGGCGGACCATCCTTGCAGGATCAGAAGCGAACGATTATCGCTTTCCATCACGAAAGGCCCGTGGCCGTGCAACGTTCCCCAGAGCGCGATGCCAGCGAGAATGAAAATGCCGGTGGCGGTTTCGCGTTGCGTAAAACGGAAGGCCGTCCAGAGAATGAGCGGCCCGCAAATGAAGGTTATCGGATAATTCCTGGTCACCATCGGAAACCAGCCGCCAAAAACCGTTTCAGCCAGGAGGACGAGCAAAAGCAGAAGCGCGCCGGCTTCGATGGTGTCGTCGCGGTTGCGATGCCAGCGCGGCTCGATCCCCCACAGAAGAATGAGCGGAGCGACGATCAGCTGCGCGGCGAGATCGCCCAGCCACCAGGTGACCCAAATCGCGCTGTAGTTATTCCATTCAGCAAAACCGGCCAGCGCGAGGCCGGTGAGGCCGATCGTTGGACTAACGAGCGTGCTGAAGATGGCGGCGAGCGCAAACTTGAAGACGCCCTGCGCCCGATCGAAAACCCGCGCGCCATCGGCGAAGCGATAAATGAGCCAGGCGCCGGCCAATGCCTCGAGCGTGTTTCCTGCGGCAATACCAAGCGACGTTGGAAAATTTCCCGCGGTGGTGAAGTTCACCAAGAATGCGCCGAGAAAAATCGCGGGCCAGACGCGATAGCCGAGCAGGAGCAACGCGGCCAAAGCGATTCCTGATGGCGGCCAGACCGCCGAAGCGCTGTCATTCAAAAAGGCGAGCTTCAGCCCAAGCTTACCCGCGATGAAATAGATCAGCGTGAGAACGCCGATGATCGGCAGGGTGGAAAAGCGTCGAGAATGCATCGCGGAGTCTTCTCGGAACGCGTATCTCTACGGCGCTCTCAAGCGCGGTCAACTTGTGAAAGGTAGGGAGCCGCCGCAGCGAAGTCCGCGGTCGGTGCGCGCCGACGTTCTTAGTTAACTGTGGCCGTCGCCCTGCGGGCGACGCAGTTGCGGCCGCGTTTCTCTCCGGCGCTTCGCACAGCGAAGCGGCTACAGGTCACTCTGAAAAAGCATGGCATTTCCGATAGTGTCCTCAGTACATCCGGACGTAGGGATATTTTGATTCGTTGCCAAGTTCCGGCGGGAACTCCTGATATCCGGCATGGATATAGGGGATGTCGCTTCGGAGAAGCGGGTAGTAGGTGTGGTGATGGGTGGGAAAAGGGAAGGTCAGGAATTCGAATAACCCCGAACCGATCCGCGCACCGCTTCGGCCTAACCCGCGCACTACGCCGTAGCCGGCCGCAGCGGCGTTACCCTCGCGCTCATTGACTTTCGCGATGGTCGCGGGCAATTCCGCGATTCCGAAGACCAGGTTGGACAGACCCCGGCCAAGCTTGCGGGTCGGGCCGTGATCATTGGCGGGCGGATCCTGGATGTCGGCGAAGGAGGAGATGGCGAAGCCAAGAACGAGCGCTGTAGTCAGAGGGGTTTTCATGGGGGGTGATTCAGTAAAGCGATCTTTGTCGCCGAAGGCAAGACCTCAAATCTAGTCGTCGTCGGCCGGAGCGGTCGGCGGCGGTTTGGTCGCCGCCATCGATAGGGTAATGGTGAGGGTGAGGATCGAGAGGATGATAAGAAGCGAGATCCCGGTTGGGATGTGGAAACGATCAGCCAGGATCATTTTTGTTCCGACGAAACCGAGAACAAGGGCGAGACCGGTCTTGAGATAAACGAACCGATCGACCATCCGGGCGAGGAGAAAGTAAAGCGAGCGCAATCCCAGGATGGCGCAGACGTTCGAGGTATAGATGATGAATTGATCCGTCGTAATCGCGAAGACGGCCGGAATCGAGTCGACGGCGAAAACGAGGTCCATCACGTCCACCAGGATCAGGACGAGCAGCAGCGGCGTGAACATGACCCGCCCGTCGATGCGGATGGCGAAGCGGCGTCCATGAAATTCCCGGGTGAGGGGCAACACCCGGCGGCAAAGACGCATGAAAAAATTGTTCTCGAAATCGAGCTTGGCATCGCGGTCGAAGAGCATGCGCAAACCAGTCAGGACGAGGAAGGCGCCGAAGATGTAGAGCACGAAATGAAAACGCTCCACCAGCGCCACGCCCAGCCAGATCATTACCCCGCGCATGACCAGCGCCCCGAGAATTCCCCAGACCAGAACGCGATGCTGTGATCGGGGCGGGACTTGAAAATAGTTAAAGATGAGGACGAAGACGAAGATGTTATCGACGCTCAGCGAGTATTCGATGACGTAGCCGGTAAAAAAATCGAGGCCCGCTTCAGTGCCCTGGGATTTCCAGACCAGGACGTTGAAGGCGAGGGAGAGGACCACCCAAATCAGGCTGCGCAGAATGGCGGCCCGCATGCTCAACTCGCGGTCCCGCCGCTTGAAGCTGATCAGATCAACCGCCAGGGCAATGAAGACGCCCACGTGGAAAGCCACCCAAAACCAGATGCTCGTGGACACGGCGCAGACCGTTCCATGCGCGAATGCGGGTCGCAAACGGTAACGCAACCGTTTCCTGCTCTCGCCCTTGATCCTGCTCATGATCTTTCCCGGCATGGGACCCAATCCCGGCCAGATCAGGATCAGATTATGATCAAGAGCAGGAAACGAACGCCCGCGTCCAATTTTTGCTCGCGAAGCAAGGCGTTCTCCGTAACTTGTTCGTCCCGCATGGATGCCGAACTGGAAAAGCTAGTCGAGTCAGGAAAAATCACCGCCCGCTCTGCGGACCAGCTCGAAAAACTCAAACCCGGCACCTTCTGCCTGCACAAGAGCTGGGGTTTCGGCCGGGTGGCCGAATGGAACCTGTTGCTCAATCAAATCCTGATCGATTTCCCGGGAAAGAAGGCGCATGGCATGCAGTTGACCTATGCCGCTGAGAACCTCACCGTTATCCCGCCGGACCATTTCCTGGCAAAAAAGGCGAACGATCTCCCGTCGGTCAAAGAACTGGTGAAGAAAGATCCGGCGGCTCTGATGCGGAATATTCTCGAGAGCCTCGGCGGTTCGGCGACCGTCACCCAGATCAGCCAGCTCTTGCTGGGCGATATTTTCACGGAGCCCGAATGGAAGCGCTGGTGGGATTCGACCAAGAAGCTCCTGAACAAGGAAGGCTATTTCTTCATCCCGACTAAGAAGAGTGAGCCGATCGAGTTACGCGGCGAGAAGGTCTCGCGCGCGAACGAGTTGATCGCGTTTTTTGGTCTGGCCCGCCAGCCGAAAGAGCAGGCGGCCGCGCTCGATCAGATCATCAAATTTCAAAACGAATTCGACAAACCCGAGACGCAGCTACAGCCGATCATCAACACGATCGAAGAGGCGGCGGCCCGCAATCAGCGTCTGAATCCGGCGCTTGTCTTCGAGCTGGTCATGGCGCGGGACGATTTGCTTGGGCACCATCCCCAGCTTACGAGCACGAACCCCGGGTTGACGCTAATCCGGTTGATTTCCGAGGAGGAAAGCCGGCTGGGTACGATTCTGCCAAAGCTCCCCTCCGGGAAAGAACGGCGCGTCCTGCATGCCCTGCCCGCCGCTCTCGGCCCCGGCTGGACGGTCCGCGGATTTCAAATGATGCAGAGCAACCATGCCCGGGCCGTCTTGCAGCTTCCGCGAGTCTTTGCGGAAGCAGGGCTACAGGCTGAGCTGCGGGCGTTTCTGCATCGCGGAATCCGCGAGCACTCGGTGACGAGCGAAGCGCTGGTCTGGCTTTGCAAAGAACGCACGGGGGAATGGCGCGAATTGATTACGCCCGATTTGCTCGGCGCGATCCTGTCGGCGCTCGAACGGGACCAGCATAACGAGAATAGCCGCGGCAGTAAGTTGCGTGATCTCTTGCTCGACGACCGGGAATTGATTCCCGATATGTTTGCCAGTGCCGAGGCGAGCGTGGCGAGAGACGCCATGCGCCGCCTGATGTTGACCCCGGTCTTCGACGAACTGACGAAGCGCTCGCTGCTGGCCCGCATCATCAAGCTTTTCCCTGCGCTGGAAAGCGTCATTACCGGCGAACAGAAGGAAGAGAAGAGCGCCGCGCTGGTCGTTTCCTGGAGCAGTCTCGACAAGCGCAAGGCCGAATACGAAGAACTGATCAACAAGAAGATTCCGGAAAACAGCAAGGAAATCGGGGTTGCGCGCTCCTACGGCGATCTGCGCGAGAATTTTGAATTTAAAGCGGCGAAGGAAATGCAGGCTGTCCTGATGCGACGAAAATCGGAGCTGGAAACGGCTCTGCATAATGCGCGCGGCACCGCCTTCGAGAGCCCGGATACGACGCAGGTTTCGATCGGGACGATCGTCACGCTGCGCGATTCGGACTCGGGCAAGGAAGAGGTTTACACCGTTCTCGGCGCGTGGGACGGCGATCCGGACCGCGGGATTATTTCGTATCAAACGGCCATCGGCCAGTCCCTGCTTGGGCACAAGGTCGGGGAAGTGGTGACGCTCGCTGATCAGGAGGAGACGAAACGCTTCGCCATCCTTTCCATCGAGCCGGCGCCCGTCGACGTGACTCCTCCCGATCCGTCACTGCTGGAAGTTCCGGCGGAGGCCTAACCGGACCCCCGGTAGCTGCGCGGAGGCAGCGTCCGGCCTATCTTGCGAAATGGAAAGCACTGCCGCGATCCTGCTACGCAAGCGCAAGCTGAGCGACACCAGTCTCATCATTTCGTGGTGCACGGAGTCGTTAGGCTGCATTCAGACGGTCGCCCGGGGCGCGCGCCGCGCGAAGAGTCCTTTCGCCGGCAAGCTCGACCTGTTCTTCGAAGCGGAAATCCAGATCGCCCGGAGCAGGAAATCGGATCTGCATACGCTGACGGAAGTCGCGCTGAAGAACCCGTTCGGCGGCATCCGCGAGAACTTTCGCCGAACACAGGCAGCTTCCTATTTCGTCGAATTGATCGAGATCTGCACGGAGTCCGACCATCACGAGCCTGAGCTCTTTGCGCTGCTGCGGCGGGCCTTCACCTATCTGAGCGAGAAAGATCCAACCCTCCGCGCGGTGCTCCATTTCGAAACTGAACTGGCGCGGATTGCCGGCGTCCACGACACGAAGACGCTAGAGAGCGATCCAGCCCTGGCGCTGGCGAATCTTTTTGGCCGATTGCCCGGGTCGCGGGCGGACCTGCGCAAGGCGCTGGCGCCCCTGTAGCCGCCGCCTGGTACGCTCTTACGCTTTGCGCGAAGGGGCGCATCAAGGAAGGGCGATTTACAAATCGCCCCCAACGGCGGTTTGTAAACCGCCGCTCCTTGACCGCGCAATCGCAATTGTAACGGCATCGTTACTATTCGCCCGCTTGCCAATGCCTGGAAACCTGGCTCAGCTTTGCCCATGAAACCTTCGCGTTTGTTTCTCGCTCTCGGTTTGGGTCTGCTCGTCGCCGGTTCCACAGCCAACGCAAACGAGATTTTCAAATTCGACCAGGCCCATTCCACGATCGCCTTTAAGGTCAAGCACATGCTCGGGAGTGCGAAAGGCAAGTTTACGAAATTCAGCGGAACCATCGAGATCGATCGCGAGCATCCCGAACAATCCTCCGTCGTCGCGACGATTCAGGCGGCGAGCATCGATACCGCAAATCCGAAACGGGACGAGCACCTGCGCACCGCGGATTTCTTCAACGTCGCGAAGTTCTCCGAGATCACCTTTAAGA
>QHMY01000030.1 GCA_003218305.1 Verrucomicrobiota bacterium | reverse complement strand
AATGCGGGCCAGGGAATCGACTTGATCACGTTCACGCAGGTCCTGCGTGATCGGAACGTGCTGGAGACCGTCGGCGGCGCTGCTTTCATCACGAGCCTTTTCACCTTTGTGCCGACCGCCGCGAACGTGACTTATTACCTCGAGATCGTCCGCGACAAGTACATCCTGCGCCAAATCATCGCAGCCTGCACGGAGAGCGTCCGGCGGTCGTTTGAGGAGCAAGATGAGGTCAATAATCTCCTCGACGAAGTAGAACAGAAGATTTTCTCGGTCGGCGAAGATCGTTTCAAAGGTCAGGTCCTGACCATGAAGGATCAGGTCATGGAGGCAATCGACGCCATCGAGCAGCTCTACGAGCGCCGCGGCGGAATCACCGGAATCTCCACCGGTTTTGCCGAACTCGACCGGATGACCAACGGATTGCACGAATCCGAGATGATCGTGATTGCCGCGCGGCCGAGCATGGGAAAGACAGCCCTGGCCATGAACATCGTCGAACATGTCGCCATCAATGGAAAATTGCCGGTGGCGGTTTTCAGCCTGGAGATGAGCAGCCAACAGCTGGTGCAGCGGCTCCTTTGCTCGCGCGCGCGGGTCAACCTGCAGAAGGTGCGCGACGGTTTCCTGGCCGAGCGCGATTTTCCGAGCCTGACGGCCGCGGCGTCCAAACTGGCGGAGGCGCAAATCTTCATCGACGACAGCGCCGGCCTGAGCATCCTCGAATTGCGCGCCAAGGCGCGGCGCCTGAAGGCGCAAAAAGATATCAGGCTAATCGTGGTGGATTACCTCCAATTGCTCCGCTCCACGACGCGGCGGGCCATGGACAACCGGCAGCTGGAGATTTCGGAAATCTCCGCCGGATTAAAGGGCCTGGCGAAAGAGCTGAAGATTCCGATCATCGTTCTCGCGCAGTTGAACCGGCAACCGGAAGCGCGCACCGGCGGAAAGCCGCGGTTAAGCGACCTGCGCGAATCCGGCTCGATCGAGCAGGACGCGGATTTGGTCGGACTGCTGGTCCGGCCGGAAATCTACGAGGAAGACGAAGACGCCCGCGCGGAAAAGGCCGGCGAAGCGGAGCTAATCATCGCGAAGCAGCGCAACGGCCCGGTGGGAGAAATCGCGCTGACGTTCCTGAAGGAATTCACCCGGTTCGAAGATCGCGCGCGGAACACGAGCGAGCCGCTGTAGGTGCTGTCATCCCGAGCTGCTGTAGGTGCCTGTCATCCCGAGCCGCGTAGACGGCGAGGGACCTCACACCTGCAAATCGCGTCACACAAGGGACGTGAAAACCAAAATGCGATAGACGTCTTGCGTTTCGCGAAAGCGCTGTGTTCGACTGCGGGGTCCCTCGCCGTCTACGCGGCTCGGGATGACAAGCAAGGGGTCACGAGCGCGCGGAACGGGAGTGAGATGCTGTAGCCGCCGCCCTGTGGGCGGCGCCGGGGATTGCGTCCCTAGCGATTGAACGTCGATCTCGCGCTTCGCATCGCGAAGCGGCTACAGGAGCGACTTCGCTGCTTCCACGACATGGGCAGCATCGATCCCGAGTTCTTTCATGACCTGGTCACCAGGAGCGCTCATGCCGAAGCGGCGGAGGCCGACGACTTTTCCATCGAGGCCAACATACTGATACCAAAGCTGCGGAACACCGGCTTCGATCGCCACGCGGCGCCGGCAGGAGGCCGGCAAGACTTCTTCCCGATAATCCGCAGACTGACGCTCGAACCGCTCGAAGCAGGGCATGGACACTACACGCGTCCCCTCGCCCAGCTCAGCGGCCGCCTTTAGCGCGTGCTGCAATTCACTGCCGCACGATAATAAAATCAGTTCCAGCTCCCCACTCTCGCGCTTCGCGACATAACCTCCGCGCGCGACACCTTCCCGGCGCGTTTTCGCGCCGATCTCGTTCAACATCGGAACGGCCTGCCGCGTCAGCGACAGCAGCGTAGGCCCATCGATCCGCTCGGCCGCGGCCACAAACGCTCCCGCGGTTTCCTCGGGGTCAGCCGGCCGAATCACATCGAGTTGCGGAATAACGCGCAAACCGCTTACCGTCTCGACCGGCTGATGCGTCGGGCCATCCTCACCCACCCCAATCGAGTCGTGCGTAAAAATGTAGATGTTCGGCAAGCGGGAAAGCGCGGCGAGCCGGATGGAGGCCCGACAATAATCCGCGAAGACCAGAAACGTTGCGCCGGAGGCGCGAAAGACACCGTGGTAACCCACCCCGTTCATGATTGCGCACATTCCGTGTTCGCGGATGCCGAAATGAATGTTCCGACCCGAGTGATTGTCCCTCGTGAAATCTCCCGCTCCCTCGATGTAATTCAGGGTCGAGCCATGCAGATCGGCGCTGCCGCTGATGAGAAACGGCATCGCTTTCGCCAAGGGCTGGAGGACTTCGCTGCCGGCTTTGCGCGTCGCAATTTTGGCATCCGCGGGAAAGGATGGGATCGTCTCGAGCAGATCTCCCGGGACTTTCTTCTCGATGGCGTCATCGAGCTGTTGGGCCTGCTCGGGATTCTTCGCGCGCCAATCCTTGAACGATTTCTCCCAGCGCTTGTACTGGCGCAGGAGCGCCTTTTTGTGTTTCGCGAAGTATTCCCGCGTTTCAGCCGAGACAAAATAATGCTCGGCCGGCAGACCGAGATTCTTCCGGGCTTCGTCCACGAACTTCGCCCCCGCCTCGCCATGCGCCTTCGCGGTGCCAGCCACTTCTGGAATGCCTTTGCCGATTACGGTGTGGGCGATGATCATCTGCGGTTTGCCGTTGTCGCGTTTCTTCGCCTTGTTCAACGCCTTCAAGAACGCGGTGACGTCGTGGCCGTCGACTTTTTGGACATCAAATCCGTAGGCCTGAAAGCGTTTGCCGGTATCCTCGCTCTGAGTTGCGGCCGCCATCGCATCGAGCGTGACCGCGTTCGAATCATAGATCAGGATCAGGTTATCGAGTCCGAAATGGCCGGCGAACGCACTCGCTTCGGCCGAAACGCCTTCCTGCAGGCAACCGTCACCGGCGAGACAGAAGACGTGCTGATCGAAAATCATGTGTTCCGGCGTGTTGAAGCGCGCCGCCGCCATTTTCGCGGCCATGGCCACGCCGACGGCGTTCGCCACCCCCTGCCCGAGCGGACCGGTGGTGCATTCCACGCCCGGCGTTTCAAAAAACTCGGGGTGACCCGGCGTCTTGCTGTGCAATTGCCGGAAACGCTTGATCTCGTCCATCGAGAGGTCGTATCCGCTCAGGTTCAGCCAGGCGTAAAGAAACATGCTGCCGTGGCCCGCCGAGAGGATGAAGTAATCGCGGCCGATCCAGCGCGGCTTGTCCGGGTTATACTTCAGCGCATGGCCGTAAAGCACCGCTCCCATCTCCGCGCATCCCAGGGGCAGGCCGAGGTGGCCGGATTTCGAGGCTTGCACCGCGTCCATGGCCAAGCCGCGCGCCTCATTCGCCGCGCGCGAAAGAATTTCGAGATTTAAAGGCATGAGAACGGGTATAATTGCGGCCTCTGTGGAAACCAAGCTGAAAGCGGGAATTGAGCGCGAAATTAATTCTTCGCGCGAATTAGATTTGAAAACGGAATGAACCGGCCTTCTCTCCTCCATATCATCGAGCGGCTCGAAGGCTTTCTCGGCAAGCTCCCGGCCTCGATCCAGAAGCCGGTCCTGCAGGAGCTCACTCCGCTCAAGGAGCTGTTTCTCCAGCAACGGGCGCCGCGTTTCGTTCTCACCGGATCGAACCAGCTTACCGTCCACGAAGTCGTCTCCGCCCTGTTCGGCTGGAGCGCGCCCAGAGAGTCGCGCGATATCTTGATGGAACTGTTCCGCTGGCAGTCGATCGATCTGGGCGGTCACGGGTCCATCAACTTGCTCGACGCCCGGGGGGCCGAGGCCAGGAACATTCCGGACATCGGGGACGAGTTGGTTCGCGAGCCAGCCGACGTTTTCATTCATCTGGGAAGCGATACGGAGCGCACCCCGTCCGACGACATTTCGAACCTGGAGCTTTTCCTGGCTTCGAACGGCGCCGCCCGCACCGAGGCAGGAATTATCGGGGTGATCCTTCACGATGCAGCGCATTCAGCCCGTGTGGTTCACAACGGGGAAGCTCATCCTCTGGAAAAGGTCGACCCCCGCTCGAAGCTGCAACGCGCGCTCCAGGAAAAATTGGAGATCCGGAAACGCCTCCTGCAAGTCTGCGAACTCTCTTTCACGCCCGACGGCCCGACCGGCAGCGAAACCAGCACGGAGAGGCAACGCTTCATGGGGCTGGCCGCGCGAGCGGTGCCGAATGAAGCGCGCGTCGAAATGGTGCGTATCTCGCGCGACAAAGAGGCCCAGGTGGAAATCTCGCAAATGCTGGTGAAGTCGACCACGGCCATTTGCGCGGCAGTCGGCGCCCAGCCGATTCCGCTGGCTGACCTGCCGATTCTCGCCGCCCTGCAGCTAGCGATGGTTTCGGGCATCATGTACATCAGCGGACGGGAAAGAAGCCTGCGAGCCGCCACAGAGTTTCTCGGGGCGCTGGGGATCAATGTGGGAGCCGGGATGCTGCTTCGCGAGGGCACCCGCGCGCTCCTGAAGTTTTTCCCGGGCTGGGGCAACGTGGTCTGCGGCATGGTGGCCGGGGCCGGGACCTATGCGATCGGCCGCGCCACCATCGTCTATTTCCTGGAAGGCGTTACCCTTAAAGAGGCTCGCCGAACCTACCTGACGAGCCGGAAAAAACGCGCCCAACGCCAGCCGGCGAGGATAAAAGAGGTTGAAACCGCCCCCTGAGAGGCTGGCCCCGAACGCGACCGGGGGCCGGGGTTGAATAACTTGTGAATAAAGTCCCCGGCACGGCGCTTTTTGTTCACATCATTTTTGTGAACAAGGCACTGAATTTGGCGTCGGCCTCTCCTTGCGACGCCTGTTTCCCATGAAGCTCTCGGAGATCGACGCCACCCTTCGGGAGATTCGGGTTTCGCCCGTGAAAACGCTCGGGCAAAATTTCCTGCATGACCAGAACCTTGCGCGTTGGATTGTGGACAAAGCGGACCTGACTCCGGAGGACTTCGTCGTGGAAGTTGGGCCTGGGCTGGGAGCGCTGACGCAGTTTGTTCTCGACTCGGGTGCGCATGTTCTCGCGCTCGAAAAAGATCGACGCCTCGCGGAGTTCTTGCGCAGCCGTTTCAGCACCGAACGCCTGGAAATTCTCCACGCGGACGCACTCGATTACGACGTGCGACAGCTGTTCGCGAAACCGCGCGTCAAATTTCTGAGCAACCTGCCTTACTACGTTTCGAGTCAGCTTCTTTTGAAATTCGCGAAATATCCCAGTCCTATCTCGTTGTGGCTATTAATGTTACAGAAGGAACTCGCGCAACGCCTTTCGGCGGCGCCGGGGACGAGCGATTACGGCGCGCTCACGCTCATCGTTCAACTTCATTATCACGTCGAGTACTTGCGCACCGTTCCAGCGAGCGTTTTCCTTCCGCGGCCCGACGTTGATTCAGCGTTCGTCCGACTCTTGCCGCGAAGCCCGGAAGAATTGCCGGACCACGATCCGGAAATTTTTCTTCGCCTCGTTCGACGCGGTTTTTCGCAGCGCCGCAAGCAACTGCGGAACTTGCTTCGGGAGGAGATTCGCGATTGGGATCAGGCTGCGACGGTCGGGCGCTTCGAACCGCGCGCGCGGGCGGAGGAACTCGCCCTCGAGCAATGGATTGCGCTCTCAAATATCGTTCGGAGCCAGAGCTTGGCGGCCCCAGACCAAACCGCTTCGGAACGTTTCCCCGTGGTGGACGACCAGGACCGCTTACTAGGGGACGCCCCGAGGGCTGAGGTGCATGGGGATAACTTGCGCCATCGGGCGGTTCACATTCTTGTTTTCAACCGTTCCGGGGAGCTATTTCTCCAAAAACGCGCCCGTTCGAAGGACCGCCACCCCCTGCTCTGGGACACCAGCGCCGCCGGCCATGTCGACGCGGGCGAGGAGTATGATTTTGCGGCCAGGAGAGAGCTTCAGGAAGAACTCGGCGTCTCGGCCGAACTGACCAGAGTGGCCAAACTCCCCGCTTCAGAGAAAACAGGCCAGGAATTCATCTGGATCTATCGGACCGAGCATGAGGGTCCGTTTGAGCTGGCCCGCTCCGAAATCGAATACGGCGATTTTTTCCCGGTCGACGTCGTGGCGAAGTGGGTTCAGGCCCGCCCCCATGATTTCGCGCCCGGCTTCCTGGAATGCTGGAAGGTCTTGACCGCCTCTCCTTAATGGAAGGGTGCGGGGCCGGGTCGGGCTTTCAGACTCCGTCGAGCCGTCGAGATCGGCTGCCAGCGTTCGGCTCGACAGGGTCTGGCCCTACCGAAAAGCCTAACCAAACCGACAGGCGCTCGCCGCGGCCGGTATCTTGTTTAGCGCCAACGGCGCTACATCATTGGCAGCCTGGGGCAACGCCCCAGGGCGGATGTCCATAATCGTCGAGCGCTGTAAGCGCGCTTCGAGGAGGATGACCCTTCTGAGGGATTTGGGGATCAGGCGATATGACCCAAAACTGCGTTTGGATGAATCGCGCTTTCAGCGCTGACTAGGTGGAGGTGCCGAGTTCTTGGGGCGTTGCCCCAAGCTACCAATGAAAACGCGCCGTTGGCGCGCGTTAGAGGCGCTCGCCGCGGCGATCACCCCTACAAACTATCGCTTCCGCGATTTCTTCGTTTTTGCCTTCGCCGGCCGTTTGCCTTTGGCCTTCGGCTTTGCCGCTTTCTTCGGCCCGCGAAAAATCCGCGCCGGCAGATCGCTCATGGCGGCACGCTTGAACTTCCGGGCGGCCCGCCGCGCGCCTTCTTTCCCGCCATACCCGCTGTCGCTGAACAATCGCGTGACCGTTTCCCTCCCCCGAAGGAAATGCACCTGAAAGCCATGCGTTTGTTTCTTGGCCCGTGGCTTGGTGTCGATGCGACGGATATTCGGTTCAGAATCGGGATTGGCTCTTTTTTTCATGGATCTTTTGCCGGGGCGAATAATCTAAGTTGATCGTCGGCAACTGCAAACCCGCACTCTTTTCAACGACCTGCTTTTTCTGAACCCGGCGCGGGCAAATTCCAGTTCTGCCACTTCAGGTCGTACTCCGCCGCAGGCAGCAGCACATAACAGGGATGGCGTGACGGCCGGAGCCACGAGACGAGTTTCACCAGCTCGGGTTCCGCCATGGTGGTGCACCCGGCGCTCGGCCGATCGACTCCGCGGCGGATATGAAAAAAGATCGCGCTGCCTGCCCCTGGAACGGGCGGGTCGGAATTATGCCGGATCTCTACCAGCCAGCGATAGGCGAAATCCTTGTGCCGCATTTTTTGCTTGGCGAACCATGGCGGCGGATTCGCCGGATCGGGAATCGTGACGAAACGATTGTAGTCCGGGCTGGTCACGTCATCGACCCAGGCGTCGGCGGTTGTCACCTGATGAAACGGATAATCGGAGCCGGCGGGCAGTTGGGCGTCGTAGGTATAGATCGTGCCGATGCGAAAGACACCGGCCGGGGCCCGTCCGTCGCGTTCCGCTTTGCGCAAGCCGCTTTCACCCTGTCCGGCAACGCCGCTGCCCCAGGCCGCCCCATTCTTGCCAAACAGGACGGGAATCGGCGCCGCGACCGGCGTCCAGGTCCCGCCCGGCGCCCGTTCGAATCGTTGCAATCGACCGTGCTTCGAGTTCCAGTCGGGCGCGATGCCGACGATCAATTGCGTACAATCATTCGGGACGCCGGCGCCATATCCGCTAACTGTGAGCAGAAGGATGGAGAGGTAGGGGAAGAGACTTCTTAAAGGGCGGCTCATTGCGATAAACATTCCCAAACTTAGACGCGCATCTTATTGCTTCTGTCCAACCCAATTCCGTTGTTGAAAAAAACTCTTCCCGCACTTTTCCTGGCCGCACTCGTTTTCGCGGTCTACGCGCCCGCGCTTCGAAACGGCTTCGTCTGGGATGATACTGCCCTGATCCTGCGCGACCCGCTGATCCGAAGCTGGCGCCTGATCCCGGAAGGGTTTCAACATTTCCTTTTCACCGACGCGACCGCGTCCGACTTCTACCGGCCGATCCAGCGGCTGACTTACACCCTCGATTACGGCGCGTTCGCCTTTCAGCCCGCCGGTTATCACCTGACCAGCATCCTCTGTCATCTTGGTGCAGCCCTCGCGCTTCTCCTGTTCGCCGGCGAGCTGTTGAGCTTTTTCGGTGTCGAAGAACGGAAAGCGCGGTGGATCGCGATCGCCGCCGCGCTCGCCTGGGCGATTCATCCCGTCCACACCGCCGCCGTCGTCTATGTTTCCGGACGGGCCGATCCGCTCGCGGCCGCGTTCGGGTTTCTCGCCCTCTATTCCGGGCTCCGGAGCCTCCAAGCCGACGGTAGGAAGCGCTGGATCTTGCTCGGGGCCGCTGGCGCGTTGTTCCTCTTGAGCGCGTTAAGCAAGGAATCGGGAATTGTTTTCCTTGTCCTCTGGGGTGCGATCCTGCTGCTGAAACGGAAATGGAAGGATTTTCTTCCGGCCACGCTGGTGGCGCTCTTCGTAGTCACGATTTATCTTAGCCTTCGCCTGCCGGCTGAGCACATCCCGGCGCCAGTGCTGCGCGCGCCTGCGCCCCTGCTCGTCCGGCCCATCGTAGCGGCCCGGGCCGTGGCCGAATACGCAGGCCTGGTTTTGCTGCCCATCAATCTCCACATGGACCGGGAGGTCGAAACCCAACCGGAGGGAGAAGCTGAAGCCCGGGCGGACAACGCGGCTTGGCGGGAACTTCAAACAGTTCTCGGATTGTTGCTCGCCGGGGGCGCAGTTTACTGGATGTGGCGCAGCCGAAAGCAACCGATCTTCGGCTGCCTCCTTCTGGCCATCCTCGCCTATCTGCCAGTAAGCGGTATTTTCCCCCTGAACGCGACCGTGGCCGAACATTGGATCTACGTCCCAACGGCATTTCTCTTTCTGGCCGCTGGCCTGGCCATTTCACAATTCTCCATTTCCTCCGCGATCCTCGGGTCGGTCCTGGCGGTCTGGCTTGTTTTCCTGGGAGTGCGCACCTGCATTCGGACCTTTGATTGGAAAGACCAGCGCACTTTCCTCGAACGCACCATTGCCAGCGGCGGAAATTCCGCCCGGATGCTGATCAACCTGGCCGGACTGGAGCTGAGCGAAGGAAAACTCGACGCCGCCAAGAAGAATCTGGCGCTCGCCTTGCGCGAGGAACCGAATCAACCCCTGGCGATCATAAACCTCGCGTCCGTCGCCCTGCGGCAAAACGATTTTGCCGCTGCGCGCGGCTTGCTCAACCAGGCCGCGAAAACGCCGCTGCTCGAGGCCAGGGCCTACGAGCTCCTCGCGCTGCTTGAACACAAGGAGAAGGGCCACATCGATCTACTGCGATTCCGGCTGGCGGCGAGGACCGGGCCTCCGAATTGGTCGATCGAGAAGCGGTACGTCGAAGTCCTCGACCAAAGCGGCGACACCACCGCGGCTATTGCAGAGCTGAAGTCGTGTCTGGCCACGCAATGGTATCGCGCCGAATCGTGGCAACTGTTGAGCGAGTTGCTAACCAAAGCCGGCCGCACCGCCGAGGCCGCCGAGGCCAAGGCACGCGCGGAAGCGTACGATGTGCACCTGAAACAGCGTTCGGTCGTCCCATAGTCCTCGAAAACCTTGTCATCCCGAGCGGAGCGAAGCGAAGTCGAAGGACCCCGTCTTGCTGCGAGCGGCGTCGATCGTAAAGCGGCGGGGTCCCTCGACTGCGCTCGGGATGACAGCTCTTGAGTTCGCCCTCAGGACTCGGCCGCGATGGCTTCGATAAACGCGGGCAAATATCGCTGCGCCTTGATCTCGCCGACGCCGCGAATTTTGCGGCCTGCTTCGACTGACTTCGGCTTAAGCCGGGCGAAGGCACGCAGCGTTTCATCCGGGAAAATCATATAGGCTGGGAGGTTTCCGTTTTCGCGGGCCAGCTCGAGCCGCACTTTCTTCAACCGCTCGTAAACCGCGGCGTCCATCGGCACCATCTCCTCCATCGAGGCCGTTCTCGTTTTCGATTTGCGCTGCGAGAGCTTTTCCGTGGAGCCGGATGCCGCGCGCGCCGGCCAATGCAATTCGTAGTCGGTGGATCCCTTCATCACTTCCTCGCCGCGTTTCGTCAGCGTGACCATCGGATATTGGCCGCCGCTCGAAACCAGCATCCCCGCGTCCTGTAGCTCGCGCATGAGTTGGTTCAGATAGGCCACGCCTTCGCTCTTCAACAAGCCATAGGTCGAGAGCTGATCGAGCTGGGCCTGGATAATTTCGCGCGACCTGCTGCCCACCAGCGTTTGCACGATACGCCCTCGACCGAATCGGGGCTCCCACTCATCGCCCGCGCGCATCGACATCCTGGCCACGCCGCTAAGCGCCTTGCGTACAATCAGCGCTTCGTCCGTGTCCGGCGCCCGCGATGGCCCCGCGGCCTCCAGGCAGATATCGCAGTTGCCACAGCGGGCCGGTTCCGTTTCACCAAAGTAGCGCAGGATCGCCTGTTGCCGGCAGGTTCGCGCGTAGGCGAGATCAACCATCAGCTTCAGCTTGGCGCGATCCCGCTGCTCTTTTTCCCGCAGTCTGGTGGTATCGAGCTTCAGTTGAGGGCCGCGCACCTCCGGCTGGAGCAGCCGCGTTCCGCGCACGCGCTTCCCCGGAATATCGAAACGATCGAGGTAACCCTCGCGATCGAGCACATGGAGCGACGAGCTGATCATCATGTCGTTTCCTTCGAAACCCGCCCGGGTCGCCATCTCCTTGATCGAGACCTGCAGCTCGTGCTTCTCGTCCGCCTCGCGCCGCAGCATTTCGTAAATCTGGACGATGACTTCGAGCGGTGGATTGCTCCCCTCTATGAAAAACTCCTGCACCCGCGTATCGGCGTGATTGAAGAAGAGGTCGCACGTCGCCGCTTCACCATCGCGTCCCGCTCGGCCCGCCTCCTGGTAGTAGGCTTCGACGCTGCCCGGCACGTCAAAGTGCGCGACGAAACGAATATCGGACCGGTCGATCCCCATCCCGAAGGCGTTCGTTGCCACCACGATGTCGCGCCGGCCTTGCATGAACTCGTTCTGCGCTTTCTCGCGTTCGTCGTCGTTCATGCCGCCGTGGTAAAGAATGCTCGAGATGTTCGCGAGGCGCAGCGTTTCGGCCACGGCTTCGACGCGTTTCCGGGTCGAGCAATAAACAATGCCGGTCTTGTGCTCACGAATGAGGGCGTTCAATCGCGCGTATTTCTCCGCCTCGTTCGCGACCGGCGTGATCAACAGCTTCAGGTTCGGCCGGGCGAATCCGGCCACGAATTCGCGCGGCTCGCGCAACGCCAGATGCGTGAGGATGTCGCGACGCACTTCCGGCGTCGCGGTCGCCGTGAACGCTGCCACCTGCGGACGTCCGAGTGTTTCGAGCACTTGGCCCAGCCGAAAGTAGTCAGGCCGAAAATCGTGGCCCCACATCGAGAGGCAATGCGCTTCGTCCACGGCGAAAAGCGCGATGGTACTTTGGCCGAGCGCTTCCAGAAACGAGCGGCTCCGGAAACGCTCCGGCGCGATGTAAACCAGTTTGAATTCGCCGCGGGCCAGGGCGCGAATCCGTTCCTGTTGTTCGCCCGGCGTAAGGGTGCTGTTAATCAGCGTTGCTGAAATTCCCCGACGCTCCAGCGCGTCGACCTGGTCCTTCATCAGCGCGATCAAGGGCGAGACGACAATCGTGGTTCCCTCGAGCAAGAGCGCCGGCAATTGGTAGCAGAGCGATTTTCCGCCGCCCGTCGGCATGACGACGAGCGCGTCCGCGCCGCCGGCGATCGCGGTGATGACTTCCTCCTGGGCATCGAGGAATTCGCGGAAGCCGAAATATTTTTCGAGAACGTCGTGAGGGGTCATGGGGATTTCCATTGTGGCGAATCAATCATGCGTGCACAAGTTTTTGAGCGTGATCATCGAATTCGCCAAACGAAAAGATGGCAACACCGTGCTGCGCTGCATCCGGGACGACGGCTCGTCCACCTGGCAACGCAATGAGAACCAGCACGCCCGTTTTTTTCCGCTGCACGACCTCGTCCATTACGCGGTCGAGAGCGAGCTCGGCTTTAGCCAGGGCTTTTTCGGATTAATCACCGCCGGCTGGAACATTGACGAGACAACCGGCAAGAGCGCGCGTGGCGCGTTGCCCGACGAAGCGCTCGAAGTGGAGCATTTCGTTTCGTCGTTTATGGCGGAATGGAACAGCGACTCGGGTTGGAGCGCCGCCGATTTCAACGATCAGGCACGGGCGTTTGCTGCGACGAGTAAACTGCCCCCGCCGCGATCGCTCACCGAAGAGGAACTCGCGCGGGTCCGCAGTCGCTTCAAAGAGCTGTGCGCCAGGTGGCGCGATTTGCCGCAGGGCGAAACGTTGCGTTTCGAGGTTCCGTTCCCACCGCAAATTGTCATCCTGAGCTTGTCGAAGGATCTCTGACTATTTCGGCGCTCGATTTTGTTCAGAGCGGCAACCGCGAAGAAATGGTCAGAGATCCTTCGACTCCGCTACGCTACGCTCAGGATGACAAAAAGAATCAGGCGACGCGGCCGCAACAGTTCTTGAATTTCTTCCCGCTCCCGCACGGACACGGCTCGTTCCGGCCGACTTTCGGGGTGTCGCGGCGAACCGGCGCCAGGTCGAGTTTCAAGTCCGAGCCGTCGCCGTTTGACGAAACATCGTCGCTTAACGCCGGCTTGCGCTCGCCATGCCGTCCTGGAACCGGTCCGGTCGCA
>QHMY01000261.1 GCA_003218305.1 Verrucomicrobiota bacterium | reverse complement strand
CTTTTGTCAGCGCGCCGCAGCTTAAGCGCGATCCGTTAGGCGGCTGCTCTGTCCAATCCCTTGTCACATCTACGGCGCCCCGACTTCGGAGAGGAAATCGCGTTCTGCGCCTTCACTTTCCAAGCGCCCGATGGTTCCAAGCAGGCGGTTCGCTTGCGAATCGGGAAGCCCTATATGATCGCGGAGACCGAGTGGGCTTGCCCGCTTGAAATCCACGGATTCGAACCGCGCCAGGTGGACATACGAGGCGCCGATGCGTTGCAGGCTCTCGGTCTGACGATGTCCTTCGCTCGCAAACGCATGGAGCACTTTCTAACGATGGGAGGTAGGATTCTGTACCCCGACGGCGAGCCCTACACGCTTGAGAGTCTCCAGACTCTGTTCGGACGATGAGGGCACGTTCCACGCAGCCGCAGCCGCCTAACACGCGCTTGAAGCTGCCGGCGCCCGCGCTCAATGGATCTGTTGGACGCTCGGGGATCCGGTGTGGTAGCATTCCGTTTGTGACCACCTCAAGTCTGCGCCGCAGCTTAAGCGCGATCCGTTAGACGGCGCTACCCAATTCTGTTGTGCGTTCTCATAAAGCTCTCGTGACGTGGCGAGGTCGCTCGCCGCCGACGCTCCACTACCACCACCCAGCGCGCTTCGCCGAGGGCCCGCCTCCGTGGCCAGATGACACGTGGACGTTGTCGTGCGATTTCGAAGTTCCGCCCGCTGAGCAAGGCAGTAAGGTCGCAGCACGTGTGCGATTTCTAGCTCCGGAAGCTCCGGAGGAGCGCCTACAACCGGGTACGAAGCTCTGGCTCTATGAGGGGCCTGCTCTTGTCGCAACCCTCGATATTCTCGATTGAGAGCTGTGGAGCGCCGTCTAACAAGCGCTTGAAGCTGACGGCGCGCGTAGATTATGGAATGAGTTTTTCTTCAGCGCGCCGCAGCTTAAGCGCGATTCGTTAGGCGCCGTCGGCGCACTCAAACATGTTCAGACTTAGCGACGTGTCTGGCCGCACCGTGGTATCGGTATGGATCATCGTGGCGGCGTACATGGTGACCCTTCTTGTTCTCAGCGCTGTGCAGAACCACGAGCGCGAAGCGATTCTGAACAAGCAGATACAACTCCCTCCTCGCAGCTGACGCCCAGGCAACGTGCTCAGCGGGATTCATTCGTCGACTCGCTCAAGCAATTCGTGGCACGCTACGGCGACATCGCAAGGAAGTCAGGTCAGGACGTCCACGTGGTGGGTCGCGGCCTCCCCGTGGTGCCGGTTTTGATACTGGGCTTCGGAGTTCTCTTTGGCCCCGCAATCCTAACTGCTGGGCTGACGGTATTGTGGTTTCGCTCGAGAAGGACCAAAGGTCGTGAAGCCGGCGCCTAACAAGCGCTTGAAGCTGACGGCGCGCGTAGATTAAGGAATGAATCCTTTTTCAGCGCGCCGCAGCTTAAGCGCGATTCGTTAGGCCGCAGAACGCATATCAGTGGGAGGTTGAGACTATGCTCTGTACTCGTTCGTACTCGGCGATCCTGGTGGGCGCTCTTGCACTTGGGTGTTCGTCAGACGTGCTGGATCCCGCCCCCCGGTTAGCGCCCAATCAAGCGCTTGCAATCGACGCCACGGTGACATTCCTGTCGACAGTGGAAGGCGGTTGCTGGGGCCTGGCGACAAGGCGTGGTCTGTATGAGCCGGTCGATCTTGCGCAGAGTTTTCGGGTCGACGGAACAAAGGTGCGCGTGGTACTGAGTGATGCGCCTGGTTGGGCCTCGATCTGCATGATCGGTACTCTCGTAAATGTTGACACCATAAGCACTCAATGACCTGCGGCCTAACAAGCGCTTGAAGCTGGCGGCGCGCGTAGGATATTGAATGACATCTTTTTCTTCAGCGCGCCGCAGCTTAAGCGCGATTCGTTAGGCGGCCGGCAACGATCAAACCCATGTCACTCCAGGCAGCCCTCTGATTCCCCTGACGACCAAGGATTGGCTCGTCGATGGTCTTTGGATTGCCGTAGGCGGCTTTGGGCTAACCTACTCGCTGTGGTCCGAAATCGAAGGTTGGGCCGCCCGACACTGGCCTGTGATTGACGGCGTCGTCACCGCGGTAAGAATGGAGCTTAAGCCGAGACGTTGGGGTCACTCCTATGAGCCTTGCATCTCGTACTCTTACACGATCGGCGACGCATCCTACACCGGCGAGCGACGGCGTTTTGGCGAAACAGATTACAGCTTCAGGTCCTCAGCCGAAACGAGGCTCGCGAGATATCAAGTAGGCGCCCCCGTACAGGTCCATTACCACCCTTCCAATCCGAAGCGGTCCGTGTTGGAGGTTGGTGTCACGCTAGGGACCTACCTTAGTACCCTGTTTTTCGCTGGTGCGTTTGCGGTCGGTCTTGGTCTTCTCCTCGGGATCTTTCATTGAGCCTGTTGGCGGCCGCCTAACAAGCGCTTGAAGCTGGCGGCGCGCGTAGATTATGGAATGAGTTTTTCTTCAGCGCGCCGCAGCTTAAGCGCGGTCCGTTAGGCAGCACGTACCGTGGCGGCGCGACCCACTGTTAGACTGTCGATGACTCTCGGAGGGCTTGTACTTAGAGCCGAGGTGCAGGGCGCTGCTTCGCTCACCAGGAGTTTGGTGGCCTTGCGCAGGTCCTTTGAAACTGCCGGCGCACACCGCATCGTTGAAACCGGTCCCGAGTCCTTCCAATTCAAACGCAAGTGGTTTGGCATAACCATGAGCGCACTCAATGTGGTCCATAGCGGCGAAGTTCACGTTGAATATGCTGACAGGCGACCATTCATCGTTGTCCGAATGAGTTTCCTTCCATGGCTCATCGGAGCAGTTTTGTTCACTACTGTCGCCGTGTCGCAAGGCTATCCGCTCGGTTTCATGGTGCTCATGGTTGGGCTCGTAACTGCTTTCAATATCGGGTACGGCTGTGTTGCTCTTCGGCGTGTGCTAGCAGATGCAATCCTGTATCAGGGTTCGCGTGCTGCCTAACACGCGCTTGAAGCTGCCGGCGCCCGCCCTCAACAGATTCCGATTGCGGCAACCTGTCGGTGTGCTAGCATTCCGTTTGTGAACTCTCACACTCTGCGCCGCAGCTTAAGCGCCATCCGTTAGGCCGCTACTTGAGCAGAATTGGATTCGGGCAAGTCGTTGCTCTTTCCGGTTGGCTGAGTGCTTGTGCGCAGGAACACGCGCCGAAGCAGATCGTGTTACGGGGTGCCGATGGACCCGTCTCGTTAAGCGCGTGGGCGCAGTCATTGGGAAAACCACGCTTCGAGTCGTTTCAAGTTTCGGGCTCCCTCACCGCTCCTGCCAGCGCCGTCCAGTTCGCGTCTAATCGTGCGGCTCGGGCATACAGAACAGTCCTCACTGAGGCGTCCAAGGCCGGACCAAACTTCGCCGGCCACTACACAGTGGCCTATTGGGGCTGCGGCAGTCCTTGTGGGAGGTTCGCAATCATCGACGCGCAAACAGGGAAGGTCTTCATGTCCGATGTGAGTGCGGCCATCCCTCCGCTCGTCCGCCGCAACTCGCGCTTGCTGATTGTTGACGCCACCAGCTCGGGAAGGGCAGATACGATAGGACACCCGATGTTGCCCTACATCTTCTACTATGAGTGGGTACACGACACGCTCGTTCTTCGCGATTCCCTGAATGCCGACGATATTGTTCTCAAGTAGCGGCCTAACATGCGCTTGAAGCTGTCGGCGCCCGCGCCCAATACCTCGGAGGACGTTCTGCTTGCGGTGTGCTAGAATTGCGTTTGTGATCATTCGAGGTTGGCGCCGCAGCTTAAGCGCGATTCGTTAGGCCGCACCTCAGCCCCACTATGACCGACAATCTCCCTACCCTAGGAACTAATCGAACCGACAAGTTGGTCGCTGCCCTAAGGGGCGGCACGGGGGCTATCCCGCTCGTTGGTTCAATCATCGGTGAAATCATCAGCAATGTCATACCGAACCAACGGGTTGAC
>QHMY01000260.1 GCA_003218305.1 Verrucomicrobiota bacterium | reverse complement strand
GAAATGAATTCAGCCAATGGCTGGCCAATACGCTTCACATCGAGGTTTTTCCCAAACAGGTTTACCAGTTTTCGCAAATTCCGGCGGAAGTGGTGCCCCGGGACGTCGCAATTATTTGCATCAGCGCCTTTGTCATCTGCTGGATCTTCGCGTTGATCCCGGCTTATCGGGCGGCGCGGCTCGATCCGGTAAAAGCGCTGCGCTACGAGTGATGGCCGGAAAGGCGGCGATGTCATCCCGAGCCGCCCAAACGGCGAGGGAACTCTCAAGCGCTCGCAGGCTTACGCGTTACCTTACGCGTTTGCGGCGATGGGCGCGTTCCCGCCACGGCGTGGCGCAACCTGTGGGTGCGAGGTCCCTCGCAGTGTGCGCGGCTCGGGATGACAGGCTTGTCGGGCGCCGGTTGAGGTGGGAGTTTCCAAAATGAGCCGCTTCGCAATTCTCGCTCTGTTCTTCGCCATCACTTTGTCGCGGCTACCGGCGCAAATAGATCGCATCACGGGCAAACCGTTTGCAACGCGTTCAGAAGTCCTCGCCCATCACGGCATGGTTTGCACCAGTGTCCCGCTTGCGACCCAGGTTGGGCTCGACGTTCTGAAACGGGGCGGAAGCGCGGTCGACGCCGCCATCGCGGCCAACGCCACCCTCGGATTAATGGAGCCGGTTTCCAACGGCATCGGTGGCGACCTCTTCGCCATCGTTTACAGCGCCAAGGAGAACAAACTCTACGGTTTGAACGGCAGCGGCCGCTCGCCGCTGGGCTTGAGTTACGAGCAGATGAAAGCCGAGCTCGACAAGTTGCACCGCACCACCATTCCGCCGCGCGGCATGCTGCCCATCAGCGTGCCGGGGACAGTGGATGCCTGGAGCGAGTTGCATAAGAAATTCGGCAAACTCAAGCTCAGCGAAGATCTGGCTCCGGCGGCGAAGTATGCTGAGGAAGGTTTTCCGGTCACGGAGCTCATCGCGTTTTATTGGCACTTCGGTCCCGAACTTTACAAAGATTTACCGGGAGGGTTTCTCGAAACCTATACGGTCGACGGCAAAGGGCGCACGCCGGCAAAAGGGGACATCTTTAAGAATCCAGCGCTCGCCCGCAACCTGCGCCTGATCGGCGAGAAAGGGCGGGACGCTTATTACAAAGGTGAGATTGCCGACCAAATCGATGCGTTCATGCAGGCGAACGGCGGTTACCTGCAAAAAGCCGATTTCGAAAAGCATACCTCCACCTGGGTCGATCCGGTGTCGGTGAATTATCGCGGCTACGACATCTTCGAGTTGCCGCCGAACGGGCAGGGGATCGCGACGCTCCAGATGCTCAATATGCTGGAAGGCTTCGATCTCCGCGCTATGGGCTTCAATTCGCCGCAGGCCTTGCATGCCATGGTCGAAGCGAAAAAACTAGCATGGGCGGATCGCGCGAAATTCTACGCCGATCCGGAATTCACGAAGATTCCGCTGGCAGGCTTGCTTTCGAAACCTTACGCCTCCGAACGCCGGAAGCTGATCGATCCGGAACGCGCCGCGAAGAAAACCGCGCCGGGCAATCCCGCCTTGAAAGATGGCGACACGATTTACATGTGCACCGCCGATGATGAAGGCAACATGGTCAGCCTTATCCAGAGCAACTATCGCGGCATGGGAAGTGGCATTGTTGTTCCGGGACTCGGGTTCATGTTCCAGGATCGCGGCGAGTTGTTTTCGATGGAGCCCGGACACGCGAATGTTTACGCGCCCGGCAAACGCCCCTTTCACACCATCATCCCTGGCTTTGTCATGAAGGATCAGAAGCCATGGCTTGCGTTCGGCGTGATGGGGGGAGGGATGCAGCCGCAGGGGCATGTCCAGGTGCTGACCAATCTGATCGACTTCGGCATGGGCGTTCAGGAAGCCGGCGATGCATCGCGCTGGCAACATGAGGGCGATAGCGAACCGACCGGCGAAAAGCTGAGCGAAGCTGGCGGTTACCTGAATGTCGAGAGTGGCGTCCCCTACGAAACCGTCCGCGAGCTAAAAAAGAAAGGGCACGACGTCCGTTTCGATGTGGGGGGCTACGGCGGCTATCAAGCCATCAAGGTCGAACTGCACGACGGACAGCGGGTGTACGTCGGCGCCAGTGAAAGCCGCAAGGACGGGCAAGCAGCGGGCTACTGAGATCGCGCCTCAAGGAGGGGCGCTTTCCAAACCGCCCATGTTATTTAGGCGGTTTGTAAACCGCCTCTCCTTGGTTTGTCGCTGCGCTTCACGCCACGGACACCGTCTTGATATTCACAAACTCCCGAATGCCTTCCTCTGCAAGCTCCCGACCAAAGCCAGAGCGCTTCGCTCCGCCAAACGGTAGACGGGGATCGGAAGCCACCATCCGATTAATGAAAACCATTCCGGCTTCCAACTCCGAAGCAAACAACTGCTTTTCCGTCGCATCATTCGTCCAGGCGCTGGCTCCCAGGCCGAATGGACTGTCGTTCGCAATCTGGATGGCTTCGGCTGCATCCGCTGCGCGAAAGAATGACGCGACCGGGCCAAAGATTTCCTCTCGATAGGCCCGGGCGTTCTCTGGGATTTCCGCTAGAACCGTGGGCTCATAGAAAAATCCCGCGCGCTCAATTCGTTTCCCGCCGGTGAGCAGTTTCGCACCCGCGGAAACGGATGCTTTCACTTGCTCGTCCACCCCACGCAAGATTGCTTCCGTGGCGAGCGGTCCCACTTCCGTTGCCTCGTCCATTGGATCTCCCACTTTGAGCGCCCGCATTCGCTCCACGAATCCCGAGACGAAGCGATCGTAAATCCGATCCGACACGATGAAGCGCTTCGCGGCGATGCAGGATTGGCCGACATTTTGCATCCGCGCCGCAACGCCCCTTTCGATCGCCGCTTCCAGATCCGCGCTCGGCATGACAATGAACGCATCGCTCCCGCCCAGCTCGAGAACACTCTTTTTGATCTGGCGCGCCGCAGCGCTCGCAACTTCGCTGCCGGCCCGTTCGCCGCCGGTCAGGGTCACCGCTTTGACGCGCGGGTCGTCGATCAAGCTGCGCGTCTGCTCCGTCTCGATCAGGAACGTCTGAAAAACACCCTCCTCGAATCCGGCTCTGCGAAGAATATCTTCGATCGCCAGGGCGCATTGCGGCGTGTTGGGTGCGTGTTTGAGCAGTCCCACGTTGCCTGCCATCAGCGTCGGAGCGGCGAAACGTAAAACCTGCCAGAACGGATAATTCCACGGCATGATTGCGAGCACGGCGCCGATCGGTTCGTACCGCACATAACTTTGCGCTGCCTCGGTCGGAATGCTGTAATCGTCCAGAAAGCGTTCGGCGTTCTCCGCGTAGAAGCGGCAGCCGCGCACGCATTTCGTTATTTCATCGATTCCTGCGCGCAGGAGCTTTCCCATTTCGAGTGTCATGATTCGCGCCAGGCTTTCCTTTTCCTGGTCGAGCAATTGCGCGGCGGCCATCATCCATTCCGCGCGCTGAGCGAACGATGTTCGACGATGCCGTTCGAAGGCGGCCGCCGCTTTGGAAAGTTTCTCTTCGATTTCCGTCGATTCGAGCGCGCTGAATTTCCTGAGCGACTCGCCGGTGGTGGGATTGATCGATGCGATCGGCATGGCGGCAATCTCGTTAACGCAGCCCGAAAGTCTATCTCGGGTGCGGCCCGGCGATTGATGCCGCAAGCCGTTGAAACGGCTTGGCTCTACATGGTCCGACGCCACCGGCCTGAAGGCCGGTG
>QHMY01000259.1 GCA_003218305.1 Verrucomicrobiota bacterium | reverse complement strand
CGTTAACGGCGTTGCGAAAGATAGCCGCTGTGAAAATTGCATGGTCCATTGTGGCTACGAACCAACGGCAAGCCTGGGGCTGAATGCCCAACGCGGCGACACCTGGAAGAATATCCGGTTTAACTTCGGCTCGAAGCCAAAGCCAACCGGCAAGGGCAATGAAATCGCCGCTTACAACGGCGTCACGTCCGGCAATGGCCATTTGACCGGCCAACGCGCTGAAGCGGCCGCGAAAGCTTCCTAAAGGTCCATGCCTCCGTCACCCGCGAATCTCGTCGCGCTGCCGAATGCTCTTCCCGACGCCCCGACGGGATACCCGGCGGACCATGAGGAAATCGCGAGCGCGATCGCGCGAGCGCAGGAGAATCTGCTTCGGCAGCAGCATCCGGATGGCTCCTGGTGTGGTGAACTCCTGGCCGATAGCACGCTCTGCTCTGACTTTGTCCTTTTCATGCATTGGCTGGGGGAGGTGGACGACGGGCTCCAGCAGCGCGCGGTTCGTCACATTCTGAAGCGCCAGCTGCCCGATGGTGGCTGGAATATCTATTACGGGGGGCCGAGCGAGGTGAACGCCTCGGTCAAAGCTTACTTCGCCCTGAAGCTCGCGGGTCATTCCGCCGATCTTCCCTACATGCAGGAAGCGCGCGCCAATATTTTGCGTCTCGGCGGCATCCCGCGCATGAACACCTTCAGCAAGCTTTACCTTGCGCTGCTTGGCCAATTTCCCTGGCAATATCTGCCCTCTATCCCGGTAGAGATGATTCTGCTGCCCAAGTGGTCGCCGTTTAACATCTACAAAATGTCGTCGTGGAGCCGGGCCATGCTCATCCCGCTCGCGATCATCAATCATTTCAAGCCCACGCGGGAATTGCCGGGATTAAAGCAGCTTCACGAGCTTTATCCTCTCGGCACCGAGCACAAGGATTTTACTCTCCGGCGCGATCCGCGGTTCTTTGCCTGGCGGAATTTTTTCCTCCGGGCCGATCGCGCCCTGAAACTGATTTCAAAGCTGGAGTGGCGGCCGATGCGTCGCCGCGCCCTGGAAGAAGCGGAGCGCTGGATGCTGGACCGGATCGGGGAGGGGAGCGACGGCTTGGCGGCGGTGTTCCCGGCCATGCTCAATTCCCTGATTGCTCTGCGGGCACTGGGTTATTCTCCGCAACATCCCATCTACGAAAAAGCCGCGAAGGATTTCGCGGGACTCTTTGTCGAGGATGATGAGGACTTTCGCATTCAACCCTGCTTGTCGCCGGTGTGGGACACTGCGATCAACGTCATCGCGCTGGCGGAATCGGGTTTGCCGGCGTCGCACCCGGCCCTGGCGAATGCGGCCGATTGGTTGTTGAAGAAGGAAGTGCGGCTGCGGGGTGATTGGGCGGTGAACAATCCCCATCCCGAACCGAGCGGTTGGGCGTTCGAATACAACAACGACTATTATCCGGACACGGACGACACGGCCATGGTGCTGATGGCGTTGCGGCTGGTGCGCCCCGCTGAGCCGGACAGACTCGGTGAGGTCTTTCGGCGCGCTCTGGATTGGCAGTTGAGTTTCCAATGTGCTGACGGCGGCTGGGCCGCGTTCGACAAGGAAGTCACTCAGCATTGGCTCGAGGACATGCCCTTCGCAGACCACAACGCTATTCTCGACCCGACCTGCAGCGACCTGACCGCGCGGACGCTGGAACTGTTTGGTTACATCGATTTCGACGCGAAGCAGCCTTGGGTGCGCAAAGCCGTTCGATATCTTATCGACACCCAGGACGATGACGGTTCGTGGTATGGCCGCTGGGGCGTCAATTACATTTACGGCACGTGGCAGGTGCTGCGCGGCCTGCGCGCCATCGGAGAGAACATGACCCAGGACTGGATCCTGCGGGGCCGCGATTGGCTCGAGAGCTGTCAGAACGAAGATGGCGGTTGGGGAGAGACCTGCGCCTCCTACGAAAATCCTGTTCTCAAAGGCAAAGGCGAAAGCACGGCCTCGCAGACAGGGTGGGCGTTGATGGGGATTTGTGCCTGCGGCGACCTGGATCGGCCAAGTGTGCAGCGCGGGTTGCGCTATTTGTTGTCGACCCAACGACGCGACGGAGCTTGGGACGAGCCGCAAATAACCGGCACGGGTTTCCCGCGGGTTTTCTATCTGAAGTACGACATGTATCGGCAGAACTTTCCCCTGATGGCGCTGGCGACCTATATCAATTATCGGAGCGGACTCGGGCATTACCCGAGTTTCTATCGCTGCCCGTGAGGTTGTAGAGGCGCTCGCCGCGGCGAGCGCCTGTCATTGTGGGTCGACGCTCGCCGCGATTGACGCGCCCGCCTCCCGGCGAGACAGTGTCTATTATGGCTTACGAATTACCGAAATTACCGTACGACTACAATGCGCTCGAGCCGCATATCGACGCGCGGACGATGGAAATCCATCACACGAAGCATCACCAGACTTACATCACCAACGTCAACAACGCGCTCAAGGACAAGCCTGATTTGGCCTCGAAATCAGTCGAAGACTTGATCAAAGACCTCACCGCGGTGCCGGAAGACATTCGCACGGTTGTGAGAAATAACGGTGGCGGACACGCGAACCATTCGTTCTTCTGGAAAATCATGGGCCCGAACGCCGGCGGTGAGCCTTCCGGCAAACTGGGCGACGACATCAAATCCACCTTCGGAAGTTTCGATGCGTTCAAGGAAAAGTTTGCCGCCGCGGGGGCGGGCCGATTTGGCAGTGGTTGGGCCTGGCTGATCAAGAACAAGAGTGGGAAACTTGAAGTGATCTCGACTCCCAACCAGGACAGCCCGCTCATGGACGGCAATACGCCGCTTCTGGGCGTGGACGTCTGGGAGCATGCCTATTATCTCAACTACCAAAACCGGCGACCCGATTACATCAAAGCTTGGTGGAACGTGGTGAACTGGGACGAAGTCGCGAAGGGCTACGGCGCGTGATTTAGTTTCAAGGAAGGGCGCTTTCCAAACCGCCCTCTTTTCTTCGTTGTCGGCGGTTTGTAAACCGCCGCTCCTTGATATTTCTGCATGGCGTACCTCAACGAAAACTATCTCAAGCTCCAGGCCGGCTATCTGTTTCCCGAGATCGCGCGGCGGGTGCGCGAGTTCTGCGATGCGAACCCGGATGCCGCGCAACGGTTGATCCGGTGCGGGATTGGCGACGTCACCGAGCCGCTGCCTCCGGCCATCATCGCAGCGATGCATCAGGCCGTGGATGAACTCGGCGTCCGGGAGACGTTTCGCGGTTACGGGCACGAGCAAGGCTTGG
>QHMY01000078.1 GCA_003218305.1 Verrucomicrobiota bacterium | reverse complement strand
ATTCGTCGCTAACGGAAGAGATCGAGCTGCTCGCGTGAGCGACGGAAGGCGGCAGTGGAGAGGCTGGGGCGGGCCCCAATTCCACTGCGCCGGCAACTAACTGCGAACATCGCTCGAATTTGTTCGGCGAAGATTCCTTCACCCCGGATACGCGTACCCCAGCGCGCATCGTTCAATTTCGTTCCTCCGCGAATATGGCGAATCCGCTCCAACACTTTTTGTTTCTTGTCGGGGAAATGCTCGTCGAGCCAGTGCTCGAAGAGCGGCGCAATGGCCCAGGGTAAGCGAACGATCGTGTAACCGGCAAACTGCGCACCGGCCCGGGCGCACGCCTCCACAATTTTCGGAACCTCATGATCGGTCAGGCCCGGGATGATCGGAGCCACCATGACACCCACCGGGATCCCGGCGGCGCGCAAGGTCGTGACCGCTTCCAGGCGCGCTGCGGGCGATGACGTGCGCGGTTCGAGCACGCGTTGGATGTTTGGGTCGAGCGAAGTGACCGAAATGTTGACGGCGGCGGCATGATGCGCCGCCAGTTCGCCGAGAAGGTCGATGTCGCGGGTCACGAGCCGGTTCTTGGTTATAATGGCCACCGGGTTGCGAAATTTCGCCAACACCTCGAGGCACCCGCGCGTGATCCGCAGCCTGCGTTCGACCGGCTGATACGGATCGGTCACTCCACTCATGACCAGGACCTGCGGTTCCCATTTCGGCGAGCTGAGCTCGGCTTCCAGCAGCCGTGGCGCGTCGGTCTTCACCATGATCTTACTTTCGAAGTCGAGCCCGGCGGAAAGGCCAAGGTATTCGTGTGTCGGCCGGGCGAAGCAATAGATGCAGCCGTGTTCGCAACCGCGATACGGATTCAGGCTCGTCTCAAACCCAACGTCCGGGCTGTTGTTTCGGGCGATGATGGTCTTAGTGCCATCGCGAAAAAATTGGGTCTGACGTCGCGGCCTTTGCTCTTCATCGAGCGGATCGATCTGCACGACATCAGCATCGCCGAGATCTACATGAAGTTTTTCGAATCGATTCGCGGGATTCCACGACGCGCTCCGTCCATGAATCGCCGGAGAGGGTGGCGGCGCTTCCTCCACGATCGGGACAAACTTCTTTTTGGCCTTTTCGCTCCGTTCTCGCACATAACAAGTTCACATGAACATAAACCGCTGTCGAGGCCGGCTTCGGCATTCCCTGATCGTAATCGTGCTCGTGCTCCTGCTCGACGTCTTGGGAATTCGATTACGAGCACGAGCACGAATGGCGAGGAGATGCTCTGCTCGATATCAAGGCAAGACGCCGGATAGGGCCTGGAGGTGCTTGCTCAACTCATTCCGGGTGGCACAATTCCCGCGAACGCTATCGCACGAGGAGGGGTGGTCGAGTGGTTGATGGCTCCGGTCTTGAAAACCGGCAGGGCGAAAGCCCTCGTGGGTTCGAATCCCACCCCCTCCGGTGATTAATTTTCGATTTTCGATTGCCGATTTTCGATTGGGGAGAGGATCCAGCGCGCGACGAGGCACGCGGTCAGCAGGCCGATCATCGCCCCGCAGACGACGTCCGACAAGTAGTGCGCGGCGACATACATTCGAGAAAAAGCGATTAGGAGAGGGATTACGAGAAAGGGCGCGCCGATTCGCCAACAGGCCAGGACCAAAGTCGCAAAAAAGGCAGTGGAGGCAGCGGTGTGGCCTGAGGGAAAGGCGTTGTAGCGCGCTCTGAAATTCGGACCATTCCACGCAGCCTCCGTTTGCACCGAGGGACGGGCGCGTCCGGTCGAGATTTTCACCACTCGCGCCACGGCCCCCGCCAGAGCGCACGCCACAATCATGGCGGCGGCAATTCGCATCCACTTCTTGCTCCGGCGCCAATACGCGAGCACGAGGAGAACAAAACCGAGGGCAATGTGTGCGGGCCAGTCGCCGAAACGGCTTACGCCTCGCATGAAACTTCTCAGCCCCGCATTCTGATTTTCGCTGATCCAAGCCTGGACGCCGGCATCGAGACAAAAGGCGGCGAGAATCGCCAAACCTGCGACCAGCGCGAAGATGATCCGCGACCAGCGAAAACGGACGGCTATGTGCACGACGAAATTTCCCGTTTGTGTTTCACGCGTCCCTATCTTTGAATCACCGCTCTGTCACCGACAACCCGCAATCTCGCTTTCATCTTCTTTTCCTGCCTGTTCCTCCACACCGCAGGCACATGGATCGTGCCCTTGCTCGACCGGGACGAGCCGCGATTTGCCGAGGCCTCCCGCGAGATGCGAGAACGCCGCGATTATGTCGTCCCGTACTTTAATGACAAGTATCGCTTCGATAAGCCGCCCTTCATTTATTGGACTCAGATGGCGAGCTATCGCCTGTTCGGCGAAAACGATTTCGCGGCGCGGTTTCCCTCCGGGATCGCCGCGTCGTTGACTGCCGTCTTGCTCTTTGCCTGGGGCCGGCGCCTGGGCCGCGAACGCGTCGGCTGGTGGGCTGCGATCATTTTCAGCCTTTGTTTCCAGACGTTCCAACACGCCCGGGCCGCGGTCGCCGACATGTGGCTGGTCTTCTTCGTCACCGCCGCTTTTTGGGCGGGATATGAATTGATCGCCGACTGGTTGGGCTCGCCCAAGCCATTAACCGACCCGCGCCATCGGAAATACTGGTGGCTCACCTTTTATGTTGCGCTCGCGTTCGCTTTCCTGGCGAAGGGTCCTCTTGGCTGGATGCCTCTCCTCACCGTCGCGGGGATGAAATTCGTCTTGCGCGGGAAGCCGCTCAACCGCCGGTTTTGGTTTCCGGTCGGCATCCTTCTCACCCTGGGCATTGTTTGTTTGTGGGGAATCCCGGCCCTGGTCCGTACCAACGGCGAGTTTTTCTGGGTCGGCATCGGCCGGCACGTCGTGGAACGCAGTTTCGGGGCGATGGAAGGACACGGCGGCCAAACGTTCAGCAGCTATCTCCTGACCCTGCCTTTCTATTTCGTCACGGTGTTCGTCAGCTTCGCTCCCTGGTCCATCAAGCTCCCCGCGCTGACCAAACGTCTCTGGCGAGAGCGCGACGGGACCGACAAATACCTGATCTGGGGAACTGGCATCATTTTCGTCCTCATGACGATTGTGAAAACGAAGCTGCCGCACTACACCCTGACCGCTTTTCCACTACTCTCGCTCCTGCTGGCGCGACATCTCTTTGCTCTGCCCGGTTCGCCTAAATTTGCGGTGCGCGCCGCGGTCGCCGCGGCGGTGGTTTCACTTGGAATGGCGTTCATCGGCTTCCCGATTTTTGCCAGGAGTTTTCCCACCGTTCAGCTCTTCGAGAAATCGAAAAACGATCTTCTGCCCGACATGCATTTTGGCGCGGTCGATTATTCGGAGCCAAGCTTGGTCTGGTACTTTCGCAGCCGGGTGCATGGATTTTTCTGGGCGGGAAAACCGGAGCAGGTGAAGGGCTACATGGCGTTCTGGGGACCTAAATTCATTATCATGCCGACGGATGTCGCCACGAAACTTTATCCCGAACTTCCTCCGGGCTGGAAGTCTTACACGGCGCAGGGCTTTAATTTCCCGAAAGGACAGCGCGTCGATCTGACGATGATTCTGAAGCCGACCAATGACTAAGGCGGCCGTCGGTTGCAGTTTGAGGGACCTCTGGTAGGGATTGCACGAATGATCACGTTCCTCGACGGCAAATTGGTATCGGCCCTGCCGACCCAGGCGATCGTGAACGTCGGCGGCGTCGGCTACGAGGTTTTCATTCCGGTTTCGAGTTACGACAAATTGCCCGCTGCGGGGCAGCCGGTCCAAATCCTGACTCACCTCCATGTCCGGGAAGACGCCCAGATTCTCTACGGTTTCATGACGGCCGCGGAGCGCGATCTGTTTCGTCTGCTCGTCAATCACGTCAGCGGCATTGGTCCCAAACTGGCCCTGGCCGTACTGAGCGGAATGAGCGTCCCTAATTTCAAAAGCGCGGTGGTAAACGCCGACATCACATCGCTCTCGAAAATCAGCGGGCTCGGCAAGAAAACGGCGGAGCGAATTGTCCT
>QHMY01000077.1 GCA_003218305.1 Verrucomicrobiota bacterium | reverse complement strand
TCTTGAAGAAGCCGATAGTCGCATGAGTAGCAACCGGCGGTTTGCTCGAATCGAATCGGAAATTATACAGGGTGCCCCAGCGAATGGCGTTTGCGTTCTGGTTCTGCGCAAAAGTCTCCGAGTTCCAAGTGACGGCGCTAATGGTTTGCGTCCGAGTCCAGGGAGCGTTGCTAAATCCCGCGTCTCCCACGGTTCCGTCACTGGGGAATCCCGGATGGTTGAGCGGAGCGTGAAAGCCAGGATTGCTTAGCGTGATCGCGCACCCGAGCGGCACGCTGAAGGACTGGATCGCGCGATCGAGATTCTCGTTATAGAGCGCGTATTCATAATGCCACACTCCTGCGGACGGATTGGTGACCTTGTAGGCGATGTAGGCCCGGCCATCGACTCCCGGATCGGGTTCGATCGGATTGATGGTCGCTCCGGGCCAGGCATGAACCGCGGCGAGCATGCGCACCGTGGTTCCCACTTCGGCAAAGGTGAAACTCGTCGTGCCGCTGACATTGTAACGACGGTAGGAAGCATTGTTGTACATGTTGCACTCGCCGGGGTGGCTTTGGCACCACGCGTATTCGTCTGAGGAAATATATTGCACCTCGGCGTAATAGGTCGCGCCAGGGTTGAGCGTGGTGTTCAGGTCGTTCGCTTCCACCAGGATCCGGTGTGAGGTGCCGGTGTGAGTGTGGCCGGTGTGATCGTTGGCCGTTGACTGAAAAACGCCGGTAAATGGATTGATCAACGCGCGCGAGCCGAGGTCGGTTTGAGTCGCATTTTGAAAGTTGGCGTAGGTATCCGAGCATCCCACGCCAAGGTGGTTGAAGTCACCGCCGGGCTGGCACTGGAAACAGTTATTCGCCTGGTCGGCCCCGAAGGCGTGCTTCATCCAGGATTGGCCGATCTGCTCAAAGCGCTCGTCGTTGTTCGAGCCGCCACTCATTCGATAGAGATTGTGCGGGATAACGGGATGGATGGTCGCGGGCAGCGCCAGGAAATTCACGAGCTGATTTCCGGCATTGCAGGAGGTCGTGCTCACAGCCAGACCGACCTGGGTCCCGGCGCTGCCAAATTGTTCCAGACCTCCTATTTCACCGATATCTCCCGTGATGATATCGGGTCCGGGGTTGAAACCTTGCGGAGCGCCCGGCACCATGGGAGGCGCGGAATTTCCAAGGCTGGTGCCTAGAAGTAAAAGCAGCGGGATCGTGAAATAACAGAATACCTTCGCAAGCATTCTTTTGATCCTCTGGCTTACAGGTTTCACGTTCAGTTGAGCGCGTAAATTTCTACCAGAGCCATGCCGCTCTCTCCAGCGATGCCTCCCACAAGGACAGTATAGGCGGCGCCCGCCGACGGCAATGTCACCACCAGGGCCGATTCCAAGCCGCTGCTTGGCGCTAGCCCGGCCGCAATGATTTCCGATTCCTGGTAGTTTCTCCAGTCGTCAATGCCGATAATTAGGGCGCCATTGGCATCCAGCATGTAGATGTATGGATCATAAAGTGGCTGCGGCACAGGTAATGACTCACCCAATGCCCGCACCGCTACGGTCTGCGGCAGCCCACCCAGAATGATCGTTCCTGCGATCAGGACATTGTCTTCACCCGCTACGAAGCCGCGTGTCGAGATGTTTGCTAACTTCGAGTCGGCCGTGTGATCGAGATCGTATACTTCGACTAATCCGATGCCACTTCCGCTGTTGGAGCCGCGGACGATAATCGTGTAGGCCGAATTGTTAGCCGGCAAGGTAGCCACGATCGCGGATTCCAGGTCATTGTTGGGGGGTAGACCGCTTGCAATGATTTCCGCCTGCTGATCGGTGCGCCAATTGTCATTGAATTCGATCAACTCGCCCTTCCCATCCCGCAACTCCAGGGTGGGATCCGCCAGTTTTATCCCGGAAACAGGCAGTGACGGACCGATCGCGCGTACGATCACTTTCTTTGGTTGAGTGCCGGCCACAATGAAACCGCCGATGAGGACTTTGTCGCCGGTTCCGACATTCAGACGAGTAGAAATATTAGCGAGAAGCGGGTTCTTCGGAATGCAATCCACGGTCCAGTGACCTATTTCCCCTGTATCCTGGCCGCGATCGTCCACGACGTACAATCCCCAGGTTCCATTTGGATTTGTGTTATTAAAGATTGAGAGCTGCGAGTTGCCCGCAGGTACCGGCGCCGGGGCCGGAAATGGATCGCCCCCGCCAATATTGGCTGGCCGGTACGTTCCCGTAACTATCTGGTCCTCGTCGGGCAGGCTGTTGGCGGCACTGTCGTCAAACGTGACCGTCGTGTTCGCCACGTCGGACTCGCCGCCGACGTCCGACATGATAATAGCATTCTGGCCGCCCGGGCCTGCCAGCATGATATCCAAGTCATCGGGAAACGTATGGCTGAGCGCATCAAGAGTGATGCGAACTTTGTGAAGGTCTCCCGGAAATCCCGCGACCGAGATTTGGGACGGATACTGATTGGCGACCCCGGAATCGGGAATGGTGATCGATGGTCCCGCGCTCTGGAACGCGCTAGTATCCACCTCAAGGGTCCAGCCACCAGCGATGCTGCCGGTATTGCCAGCGTTATCGTCCACCACATAAAGCTTCCAGGTGCCGTTGGGGGAGGTACCGGTAAAAAGGCTGAGCGACGATGGGTAAGTCTGGGGCGCGCTAGGTGGAAATGCGTCCTCGGGCCCGAAACCGGACAAATTGCTATTCGAGGAAAAATTGGTGGGACGAAAGGTGCCGGATGTGATTTTACCATAGTCGGGCATGAGTCGAGTAATATCGGAGAGTGTGATGGTGACCCCGTTTATGTCGTCATGGCTCCCGCAGTCCGACATCAAGACAACGCTTTGTCCCCCTGGTCCGACCAAGAGAATGTCGTAATCCTCCGGTGCGGTGTGAGTAATATTGTGGAGCGTGACCCGCACCGCGGTGATCGTGCCGGGAAAACCGCTCAAGACGATTGGTGATGGGTAAAATGAAGCGGCGCCCGAATCGGGGGTAACGATAGCGCTGGGGTTGCTCGCCACCAATGTTTCCGCTCGCGTTCGATTAGCGAAAGTCAATCCGAACAGGCAGAGCAGCGCGCCGGCTAGCATCCGCCGCGTTCGATAGCGTGCCTGGTCGCCTCTTGGGATATTCTCTGACTGAACCTCCCGCTCCCTCACGGCGTCGGTTTTCATCATCGATTCGCTTTCTGGTCCATATCTTACTCTGAAATAGGTTGGGCGTGACGGAAAGAGGTTCCTACCTCAAGTTGCGGCATGCCGGCCATTGGGATTACGGGTGGGATCTCCACCGGAAAAACGACTTTTTCTCAATGCCTGCGCGAACTCATTCCCACAGCAACCTTCTTTGACGCGGACAAGGCGGCCCACGACCTCGCGGAGCGGGACCCCGAGGTGAGGGAGCTGATCAGGCAGGAGTTTGGCCCGGAGATTTTTTCTGCCAATGGCGGCTTGAATAGGGCCGAAATGCGCTCGATAGTATTCGCCGACGCGGAAAAGAAACGCGCGCTGGAGCAAATCCTGCATCCGCGCATCCGCCGTCAGTGGAGCCTCGAAGCCGAAGGCCGTCGCAACTCCACCGATCTTTTTTTTGCTGACATTCCTCTTCTCTATGAAACCGGTGGTGAAACCCTGTGCGATTCCGTTGTGGTCGTCGCATGCTCGCCCAGCCTGCAGCTCGATCGTCTGGTTGCCCGCACTCAGCTCGACCGGGCGGCGGCCGAGCAAATGATCCGTGCCCAAATGCCTCTGACTGAAAAAATGAGCCGCGCCGATCACGTGGTTTGGAACAACGGCGACCGTGTCGTGCTCGCCGCGCAGGCGGGATTGCTGGCGAAGTATTGGCGGCAGTAATCGATCGATCTGTAGCCGCGGTCTATGACCGCCGACCTCGCCGCCAAAGAAATTTTTAGATGAACGAAGACAATTCAACCCAGACAGAGCCCAATCCCGTTACGGTAGCGGAGACCGCCCCTGCGTCTGCGACGGAACCGCGCACCGCGCCCGCTCCGCCCGCGAACATCCCGCTCGCGCTCGATCTGAACGAATTGCAGGCCCTTGGGCCGGCAGAACTCGAACAGCTTTGCCGCGATCTTGAGGTACGCGTGCATCCCGGGAAGACACGGCATCACCAGATCCTGGACGTGATTCGAGCCGCTCTCGGCCTGGGCATTCGGGTTACAGCGGAGGGCTTCTTC
>QHMY01000076.1 GCA_003218305.1 Verrucomicrobiota bacterium | reverse complement strand
TTTCCCGCCCACTCAACTCGGGATGAAAGCCGGTGCCGACTTCGAGCAGGGAACCGACGCGGCCCCGCAGGATCGCCTGCCCTGCGGTGGGTTCGGTGATGCGCGAGAGGATCTTGAGAAGCGTGGACTTACCCGCGCCGTTCTGGCCGATGATTCCTACGATTTCGCCGGGTCGAACCTCAAACGAGACACCTTTAAGAGCCCAGAACGTGTTCGGATCGGGCCCTCGTTGAGCCGGTGACAGCCGGTAGGATGGCCCGGCAGGTGCCACGGCTCCGTTGCGACGCCAGCGCAGCCAAAGTCGCTCGACCGATTCGCGCAGGCTTGAGGCTCCGATGGCGCCGAGCCGGTATAGCTTGGAGAGGTTCTGAACTTCGATGATGGGCTTGCCCATGCTTCGTGCGGTCCTCAGACCGTGTCGATAAACGTTCGCTCGGTTCTTTGGAAAATAAAGACGCCCGAGAAGAGCACGAGCAGGGTGATCAGCGCCGAGGTGGTGATGGAGGCGGGAGTGAGGGTGCCTACGCCAAGCAGGGAAAAGCGGAACATTTCGACGACGGTGGCCATGGGATTGAGCTGAGCTACCCACTGCCACTTGGCTGGCACGGTTGACAGGGGCACGATGACAAAGGATGCGAACATCCAAAGCTGGATCAGGAAAGGAATCAGGTGGGTCAGGTCTCGATATTTGGCCGTGAGTGCCGCCATCCACAGGCTGGCTCCGAGGCTGATCGCCGCGGTTTCCAAGACCAGCACCGGCAGCAACGCTGCGGTCCAGGACAGGTGGATATTCCCACCCCTGCCCATCAGCTCGAAACCGGCGTAGAAAGCAAAAAACGTGATCAACTGCAGGGCGAAGGCGGTGAGGTTCGAGAGAATAATCGACAATGGCACGATCAACCGGGGAAAATAGACCTTTGAGAAAAGCGCGGAGTTAGTCGTGAAAGTCGTCGAGGCGACCGTGAAGTTTTGCGAAAAGTAATTCCAGCCCAGCAAACCGCACAAATAGAAAAGCGTAGGCGGCACGCCATCGGTCGAAATTTGCGCCACCCGGTTAAACATGATCGTAAAAACCAGGGTGGTGAGGAGCGGTTGTAATACGAACCACGCCGGCCCAAGGATGGTCTGCCTGTATTTCGAGACGAACTCGCGGCGGACCAGCAGGACGAGCAGATCCCGAAACTCGAACAGCGCTCGCCAGTCAATGCTCAGCCAGCTGCGATTTGGCCGAATGACCACCTCATAAGCCGCGAGGTGCGGGCTCGGGGCATCACTCATGATTGCGGCGCGAAGAATCTGAAGGAAGGGCGTGGAGACGTGTGCCTGGTAGCGCACAAGTCGAGGTAGCTAACCAGCGGGAAGAAACTCCGGTCATCGCGCCTATGCATGATCATCAACTGAAACACGCAAGCGGGGATCGTGCCACCAGACTCTTGAGGACGAACGGTTCCTTGCAGACCATGCTCCCAGTGGCGCCAGTTATTGCGCAACGGCCCACCGCGTGCTTTTTCCATCTTGAATGTCGTCGCATCACTCCATCTCGTTCCCTGTGCCAGCCAGGGCGTTCGCGACAACTCTCCGAGTATGAAGATCAGCGTGGTCACGCCGTCGTACAATCAAGGTGCGTTTCTGGAGGCAACCCTGCGTTCGCTCCTGGATCAAAATTATCCCGACCTGGAAATGATTGTGATCGACGGCGGCAGCACCGATCAAAGTGTGGACATTATTCGCCGCTACGCGCCGCAGCTAAGCTACTGGGAAAGCGAGAAGGATCGCGGGCAAAGCGATGCGCTGAATAAGGGATTCGCTCATGTCCACGGCGACATTTGGTCCTGGTTAAACAGCGACGATCTGCTCGAAGCGGGCGTCCTCCAACGCGTCGCCGACATTTTCCGGCAGAATCCCGAGGCCGGCGTCGTTTACGGCGATTGTGTTTACGTCGGGCAGGACGGCGAGACGGTCATCGAAAAATATCCAGTCGAGCCGTTTTCGCATTTGGGGCTTCTCGCCCGTTGTTTCCTGGCGCAGCCATCGTGCTTTTTTCGCAGCAGCATGGTGCCGCCGGGTGTGCGCGGTGATTTGCAATACTGCATGGATTATGATCTCGCCCTCCGGCTGGCCTCGCGCGGAGTAAAGTTCCATCATGTCCCGGAGGTTTTCTCGCGGTACCGCCTGCACGATGATTCGAAATCGGTCCGCGCCATCGTGGCGATGCGCGCAGAAGTCCTGGAGGAGATCTACCGTCCGCTCCTGCGCGCTGGCGCATCCCGCGAAGAACGCCGTGCCATCGCGCACGCTGCGGGCGACATGATTCACCAGCTCAACAGCCTGGGAGCGCGCGGGGCTGTCCTCAAGACGCTCATGTTTCACATCTTCGAGGCGCGCACGCTTCCTCCGCCGATTCTTCTCAATCTCGGATTCCAGGCGATGGTCGGTCCGCGCTGGGTCCGCCTGGTCCAGCGCCTGAAAGGAAAGCGCGTCCGCGGAGAGTGATTGCCTGCCATTCCGTGCCATGAGAATTGCGATCGACTTCTCGACCCTCGATCACTTGAAAATGACGGCGGGGCATTACCGCTATGTCATCCAGCTCGTCCGCGGGCTCGCCGCGATCGGTGGATCGCAACAGTTCCTGCTGCTCGGTTCGCACAAGGAGCCAGTCCCGGAATTGCGTGATCTATTCGGACCCGGATCGAACTGGATTTATCGCCGCCTGGTTCATTGGCGACACCGGGGGATTCAATTTGTGGATGAGCTTTCCTATCTGCGCATTTTTCTGACCGAACGCGTTTCTCTTTTGCATGTCGTTCACGATTTCATCCCGCGTTGCGCGCGCTGCCCCGTGATCGTAACGAAACACGATTTGATCGAGGAGATTTTTCCGGAATACGAAGAAACGCGGCAAAGCCTTCTGTATCGATTGCATCGCCAACGCCTCAAGGACCGCGCCGACCGCATCATCTGTATATCACAGACGACTGCGAATGATCTGGAGCGTCTCTGGGGAATCGGCCGCGAGCGCAGCGTCGTGATTCACCACGGGGTGGAGGAGGAGTTTTTCGCTGAGCCGGGGGATGATCTCTTGCAGGAGCATCCGGTTTTCCAATCCGATGCCCTTATTCTCGCGTCGCCCTACAATCTGGAGCCGCGCAAGAATTTGCGCGCTCTGGTGGAGGCGCTGTCGGCGCTGAAGCGCGATTTCCCCCGGCTGAAACTCGTTCTCTTTGGTCGCGCCTTGTTGAACCCGGACCGCGAAAAGGAATTTGCGGGGTTAATCGATGATTTAGGATTGCAAGATTCCGTTGTTCGTCTCGGAATCGTATCCGACGCGATGCTCAAACAAATTTATCGACGCGCGAATATTTTCGTTTTCCCTTCCCTTTATGAGGGGTTCGGTCTTCCGGTTCTCGAGGCACTTGCCTGCGGAGGATGTGTCTTGGGTGCAACGGCTTCGGCCACGGCAGAAGTATCAGGCGATGCGGCGGAGTTGGTTGATGCCTCCAATGCGGCGAAGCTTGGTGCGGCCATCGCCGCACTGCTGCGAAATTCGCAACGGCAATCGGATTTACGAAGGGCCGGTCCGACGCGCGCCAGAGAATTTCCGGTCGAGACCATGGTTCGTCGAACCTGGGAAACGTATCTTGATGTATTAAAGTCCTCGCGCCTTTCGTGAGGAGTCCTTTGTAGCAATGCCCCATTACTTAATCACCGGCGGCGCGGGTTTCATCGGCTCGCACTTGGTAGAGTTGTTATTGCACGACGGCCATCGCGTCACCGTGATCGATGATTTCAGCACCGGAAAACGAGAGAATCTGCCGAGTCAGCGGGAACTAGCGGTCGTTGCCGCCGATCTTCTCACAGTGACGCGCGACCAACTCGCCGGTCCGTTTGATGCAGTTGTGCATCTCGCGGCCTTGCCTTCGGTGAATGATTCCTGGACCGATTTGATGGCTGCTCATCAACTGAATCTGACCGCTACGGTTCGCGTCCTCGAGTTGGCTCATGCGATAGGCATTTCGAGGATCGTTTTCGCCAGCTCCGCGGCGGTTTACGGAAATCCGCAGAACGTTCCCGTCAACGAGGAACACGCCACCATGCCTTTGTCTCCTTACGGTCTGCAAAAGCTCGCCAGCGAACAGTACGGACAGATGTTTGCGCAGCACCAGGCGCTTTCTTTTGTGGCTCTTCGCTTCTTTAATGTTTTTGGCCCGCGGCAGGTCGCGACCTCGCCCTATTCCGGCGTGATTTCGAAATTTGCCTCCGCGATGCAATCAGACCAGCCGATCAAAATCTACGGCGACGGCAAACAGACGCGCGACTTCGTTTACGTGGCAGATATTGCGCGCGGGATCGCTCAGGCGCTCGAGGCGGCCAGCCTGGAGCCGTATGTCGTGTGTAACCTGGGTACCGGTCGTGCGGTTTCGATTCGGGACCTGGCCGAGACGATGCGCGGAATTTTTCCCGATTGGAAGGGAAGCATCGAAACGGCGCCTGCTCCTCCTGGAGATATCGTGCATTCCCAGGCCAGCATTGCCGCGGCGGGCCGCTTACTTGGATTCAAGCCAGCCTTTTCCTTGGAAACCGGGCTCGACCGAATGATGCGGGCGGCCGCGCACCAATAGACAATCTCGATGCGGATCATTGTCTGGGGTATCAATTATTCGCCTGAATTCACGGGGATCGCTCCGCACAGCGTGGCGCTCTGCGAGTTTCTCCACGGTCTCGGCCACGACGTGGAGATGATCTCGGGATTTTACTATTATCCCACGTGGACGAAACGCCCGGAAGACAGAAGGCGGCTCTATCGCACCGACATCATTAATGGCGTGCCGGTGCACCGCTGCTGGCAATTCGTCCCAGGCCAGGCCTCGGCGCTGAAACGCATAATGCATGAAGCGACGTTTGTTTTCACATCCACCTTGCGCGCGTTCGTGCTG
>QHMY01000075.1 GCA_003218305.1 Verrucomicrobiota bacterium | reverse complement strand
TGCCGAGTGGCGACCGCCGTGAGAGCGTGATCCAGGAAGTTTACCGGCGTTATGGCAAACACGGCGCGGCCATGACCGCGAACGTCATCACGTATCGCGGACGAAGCGCGGCGCGGGAGATCGGCAAGGCGCTGAACTTGTCGGCGAATACCCTGGAGCGGTTTTCGCATCTTTTTGCGAATGGCGACTTCCCGCACACGCTCGATCTCGCCGCTCAAATCGAGCAGGCGGGTTTGCCGAAAGGCCATCCCCGCCTGCCGGCCTTCATCTCGTTGTATCAGGCGATTTACGGATTGCCACGTCACCTCGGGCAGCACTCCGGGGGGATGATTATTTGCCGGGGCAAACTGAGTTCCTTTGTTCCGCTGGAAAATGCCTCGATGCCCGGCCGGGTGGTGGCGCAATGGGACAAGGATGATTGCGAAGATCTCGGCATCGTGAAAGTGGACCTGCTCGGGCTCGGGATGATGGCGGTGATGCAGGATGCCTTCGAGCTCTGCCGCGAGCGCGGGCGGCCGCTCGATCTCGCTCACATTCCTACCGATGATGTGCCGACGTATGAAATGATGCAGAAGGCCGACACGATCGGCGTTTTTCAAATCGAGAGCCGCGCCCAGATGGCCACATTACCGCGGATGCAGCCGAAATGTTTTTATGATGTCGTGATCGAAGTGGCCATCATTCGGCCGGGACCGATCCAGGGCGACATGGTCCATCCTTATCTGGCGCGCCGGGCGGGCCGCGAGCCGGTCGTGTATTTCGATCCCCGCCTTGAGCCAATCCTGAAACGCACGCTCGGGGTGCCGTTATTTCAGGAGCAAATGCTGAAGATCGCGATGGTCATGGCTGATTTTTCCGGGGCCGAAGCGGAAGAGCTGCGGCGTGCCCTCAGTTTTCATCGTTCGGGAGAGCGGATGAATCGGGTGAGCGTGAAACTCCGGGCGGCGATGGAGCGAAAAGGTGTCGCCCCGGACAAGATCGACCAGATCATTCAATCGATCTCGTCGTTTGCACTGTACGGATTTCCTGAATCGCACGCGATCAGCTTCGCGATTCTGGCCTACGGAAGCGCTTACCTGAAAGTGCATCGCGCCCCGGAGTTTTACGCGAGTTTGCTGAACAATCAGCCGATGGGTTTTTATACGCCGGCCACGATCGTGGCTGATGCCCAACGCCATGGAATTCGGATGCGGCCGGTATGTGTGCGCGAATCGGAATGGCTCTGCGCGGTTGTTTCGGATGACACCGTGCGTTTGGGGTTTTGCGTAGTGAATGGACTGCGGAAAGAGCATGGGGAGAAGCTGGTCGAAGAACGGAGCGTGAGGCCGTTTCCCTCACTCGAAGATCTGAGACGACGGGTGCCGTTCACCAAAGAGGAATTACGCACCCTCGCGGAATTGGGGGCATTCAACTGTTTCGCCGAACATCGCCGGGCCGCGATGTGGCGCGTGGAAGAGCAACCAGCCGAACCGCTCTTTGACGCGTATTCAGCGAGCCGTCATCCCGAGCGGAGCGAAGCGAAGTCGAGGGACCCCGCCGGATATTCGTGGACGGTCAGCTCCAGTGGTGCCCGTGTCGCTGTTCCACGGGGTCCCTCGACTTCGCTCGGGATGACAGCTTCACCGCTTTTACCCATGACTTTATCGGAGCGGGTAAAAGCCGATTACGACGCCATGAATCTCACCACGGGGCCGCATCCAATGAAGTTGCTTCGGCCGCATTTGCCGAATGTCTGGCGCGCCACCGATCTGGCCTCGGCCCGTCATGGCGCCACGGTTCAGATTGCCGGAAATGTCATTTGCCGTCAGCGTCCTGGCACGGCAAAAGGCTTTGTTTTTATCAGCCTCGAGGACGAGACCGGCGTTTCCAATGCGATTGTGACGCCGGATTTATTCGAGCGGGTGCGGCTTTTGATCACGGAAGAACCGTTTCTGATGATCGAAGGAACCGTGCAGAATTCCGAGAACGTGGTGTTGATCAAGGCGAGGGAGATCAGAGCGCTGGCGCACCTGCCCGCAGTGGCTACAGCGTTGCAGGCGGGCGATCTGGTCGGGACGGATTCGCATGATTTTCATTAAGGGAGGGGAGTCTAAAATGCCTTGTAATCCCGAGCCGCGCAGACGGCGAGGGACCTCCCAATCGAAGTGAAAGATTACTTCGTCTATATGATGACCAATCGCAGTCGAGTCGTCTTGTACACAGGCGTGACGAATGATCTCCAGCGACGCGTTTGGGAGCACAAGAACGGAACTGTTCGAGGTTTTACGAAACGGTACAAACTAGATCGCCTCGTTTATTACGAGAACTACCGCGATATTCGCGATGCGATCACACGGGAAAAGGAGATCAAAGGTTGGCGACGTGAAAAGAAAAACGCGTTGGTGGCCACGCTGAATCCTTCGTGGAAAGATTTGGGGCAAGAGCTCTTCAACCCGGGTAGGTGAGGTCCCTCGCCGTCTGCGCGGCTCGGGATGACACCGTTTCCGTCCGCCTAACCGCAGCCGCACCCCGGTCCGCAGCCGTGCGAACCGACCGAACCGACGGAAGGCCCCGTCGAGCCGCCGCGGACATGCACTCCGTAGCCGCCCGAGATTACGCGCCGGACCGCTTCGCCGGTTTGTGGGTCCTTCGCGAGCGGCTTATCTTTCATGCTCTGCTTGACCTCGAAACGACGGATCGGTTTCGACGGATCGGTGGTCTCGTAAACGTAAATTGGCATGGCGTTCCTACTCGGCTGCGCGCGAAGGTTCCTTTGGCTCGGCCGGTTTCTCGGTCGGTTTTTTCTCAGGTTCCATCCACTCGGTATGAAACACGCCCGGCTTGTCGACCCGTTCGTAGGTATGCGCGCCAAAGAAGTCGCGCTGAGCCTGAAGCAGATTCGAAGGCAAACGCGCGGAACGATAGCTGTCGAAATATCCGAGAGACGCGCTGAAGGCCGGGACGGCCACGCCGTGTTTAACCGCAGTGGCGACCGCCACCCGCCAGTTATCCTGGGTGCGTTCGATGATGCCGGTGAAGTACTGATCGAGCAGAAGATTGGGCAGGGCGGCGTCGCGTTCGTACGCCTCCTTGATTCGATTGAGAAACTTCGCGCGGATAATGCAACCGCCGCGCCAGATGGTAGCGATGTCGCCGAAATTCAAATTCCAATGCGAACCCGTGCTGGCCGCGCCCAGAAGTTCCATGCCCTGCGCATAGGAGACAATCTTCGAGGCATAAAGTGCGTCCCGCACGGCCGTGATCAATTCGCTGCGATCTCCGGTAAATTTCGGCACCTTCGGTTTGGGCAGGACTTTCGACGCCGCTACCCGTTGGTCTTTCCGTGAGGAAATGACTCGCGCTTCCACCGCAGCATTGATCGTCGAAATCACGACGGACTGGCTGAGAGCCGACTGCAGGGTCCACAAGCCCGTCCCTTTTTGGCCGGCCTTGTCCAGGATGACGTCGACCAGGGGTTTGCCGGTATCCGGGTCGATCTTGCGAAAGATCTGCGACGTGATCTCGATCAGATAACTGTCGAGATCTCCCTTATTCCATTCAGCAAAAATGCCGGCCAGATCGTTGGCCTCGAGACCGGCGACATCTTTCAGGATCGCGTAGGCTTCGCAAATCAGCTGCATGTCGCCGTACTCGATCCCGTTGTGGACCATTTTTACATAATGCCCGGCGCCGTCCGGACCCATGTAGCGGCAGCACGGCTCGCCGTCGACGATCGCGGCGATCTTGGTGAAGATCGGAGCAATGATGTCCCACGATTCCCGGGGACCACCCGGCATGAGGGAGGGCCCTTTGAGCGCCCCTTCCTCGCCGCCCGAAACGCCACATCCGACAAAATGCAATCCGCGCCCTTCCAAATCCTTGCAGCGCCGCTGGGTGTCGGTGAAAAGAGAATTGCCGCCATCGATGATCACGTCGCCCTTCTCCAGGAGCGGGGCGAGCTGGTTGATCACCGCGTCCACCGGCGCGCCGGCTTTGACCATGATCATCGCCTTCCGCGGGCGCTGGAGAGCCGACACGAATTCCTCCATGGTGCGCGTCCCCACGATATTTTTCCCGCTGGCTTTTCCGGCCACGAATTTGTCGGTCACTTCGGTCGTCCGATTGAAGACCGCCACGCGGAAGCCCTTCGACTCCATGTTGAGGACGAGGTTTTCGCCCATGACTGCGAGACCGATCAGTCCGATATCACATTGATTCGTGCTCATTTTGAGTATCTCCTTGGTCACACCGGCTTCGGCGATGGTCCACTGTAGCCGGTTCTAATAACGCATGGCAATTTCCGTTTGCGAAGTCTCGATTACTCAGGCGCCGCTCGAGTTGCCCGCGCGCGAGAATAACCCCGTCTCGGGTGCGATTGTCGATTTCTGGGGAGTCGTGCGTGGGATCGAAGAGGGAAGAGAAATTACCGGGATCGAATACGAAGCAAATCGCCCGATGGCGGAACACCAAATGCGGAGTCTCGCCGAAGCCGCCGTGGGCAAGTTCGGGTTGGCCAGGGTTCTCATTCGCCATCGGATCGGCTTTGTGCCGGCGGCGGAAGCGTCGATTGTGGTTCGGGTGGAGAGCGCACGCCGCTCGGCCGCCTTCAGCGCGAACCAATGGATCATGGATGAACTAAAACAAACCGTGCCGATCTGGAAGCACCCGATCTTCAAGGAAAGCGATTCACCGTCACCCGCATGAACTGGGCAAATCGCTTAACGGTCAGCCGGCTGGTCATGACAATTCTTTTTGTCATCGCGCTCAACTGGTCCTGGAGCTACGGGTGCACCACGGCCCTGGTCATCTTTCTCCTGGCCGGGATCACCGATTATTTCGACGGCGAGATCGCGCGCCGCTACGGATCGGTCACGAACTTCGGGAAGCTGATGGACCCGCTGGTGGACAAGATCATGATGGCGGCGGCATTCATTTCGCTGGTGCCCCTGGGGGCGATCCCGGCCTGGGCGGCCACCACGGTGGTGGCGCGGGACTTCCTGATCACGGGGTTGCGCCTGATGGCGAGCGCGCGGGGCCAGATCCTGCCGGCGGAACGCTTGGGTAAGCACAAGACGACGTGGCAGATCATCACGGTTATCTTTTTCCTGGTGCTGCTCGCGGCGCGCGAACTCGGGTATGCGAACGGCGACGCTGGCTGGTGGTTTCGCGCGTGGAACCAGGGAGGCCCGGTCCTGGTCTGGATCACGATTGGGTTTACCGTTTACTCCGGACTTCGCTACGCCTGGCTCCACCGCGACGTCATCGCGCCAGATCAGTAAGGGAAACACGTGATAATCTTGGGCAGAGCAAGCCGCACGGGACCGGCTATGCTTACTGCAACGCGTAAACTTCCACCAGGGCGTTGCCCGGGATGTTATTGACTCCGCTCACGATGGCGGTGTAGCTCCCCGGCGGCAGCGTGGAGATAATGGCTGATTCCCCTGAATCAGTAGGCGCGAGCTGGCTGTTCTGAATCTCCGCTACTTGGTCGCTCGTAATGATTCCGCCAATCTGTGTCGTCTGCCAGTCGTTGTTTCGGGCGATGGTGCTGGTGGCGTCGTGCAACTCTAATTGTGGATTCGCCAGCGCGTCAGGCACGCCGAATTGGGTCAACGACGGACCGATCGCTCGAATAATTACTCTCGTGGGTTGAGTCACAACGATAAACCCTCCGATCATGACATTGGCTCCTGTCTGCACGAAACCTCGGGTGCTAACGTTGGCCAGGAGGGATCCGCTGGTTGCGCCTAAATCGTAAACTTCCACTATCCCAACGCCAGTCCCACCGTTTAGTCCTTCCACAATAGCGGTGTAACTACCTGGCGCCAGGGTGGCGATCAAAGCCGACTCAAGCGGATCGCTTGGCGCCGCTCCGCTGTTTTGAATCTCCGCGACCTGGTCCGCGGTAATAAGGCCGCCGATTTGCGTCGTCTGCCAATTATCGTTGATCCCTATGGTGCTAGTGCTGTCGCGCAGTTCCAGGCGCGGGTTAGCCAGCGGATTGGGAACTCCGAGCTGCGTCAGGGAAGGACCGGCCGCTCGGAT
>QHMY01000074.1 GCA_003218305.1 Verrucomicrobiota bacterium | reverse complement strand
ATCCCTGATTCTGCTGGTGCCCCACCAATACCTTCCGAACTTGACCGCTTTAAGCGGTCAAGATGGGAGCGGCGGATCACAGCTTGGGTGTCGCACGCGACAATCAGAAACTGATCGAGGAACTGGACTGCACGGTGACGGAGATGGAGAGCCTCGCCTCCGCTTGATCCACGTCTCACTCGCGACCGGATCAATTCGTGGGGCCAAACGGAGTCCCGCCATTATCTGGAGCAGATCCAAACTCGACCGCTTTAAGCGGTCGAGTCAGAGGGAATCGGAGGACGCGGACCTTAGCGGCGGGAGAAGTGATAGTACATCGGTAGCTGCACTTCGGTGAAGGTGTTGGGGCGGAAACGCCATTTTTTCATCCATTTCAATGCGCGAGCGTCCAGCTCCGGATACCCGGTTGACGTGCGAAGTGTGACATTCGAAACCGTCCCGTCCGGCGCTATCGAAAGCACGAACAGGCCCGGGTACTTTGAGTTTTCCACTGTTTGGGCACCGGACCAGGCATCAGACGGCGGCTGGTAATCGACAAAATTGCTCATGGCAATTCCCTTGATGGTTTCGCCTCGGACCGTCCGGCCGGAAATGAGCGCCAGCGTTTCCATCTTGTTGGCGTTGGGAACGAAACGGATCTGAAGAGCAATCCCGGCGTTGCCTTCCCCCACTCGCATGACGACGGCCGCTCCGGTCCCCCGCAGAATCCGGTCCAGCCGGATGTCTCCGCTGGTGCTCGTGATCCTGGTCTGGTCGTTGTAATGGAACAGGAACCGCTGGTGGCCGCTCTTGAGCTGGAGGACCTTCTTGCCTTGGTCGATCGCTACGACCTCGCCGTAGAAGGTATGGAGTCCGCCGTCGGAAGTTTCCGCTGCTGAGACCAAGCCAGCGAGTAGCAGAGTGATGAGGACAGCTGGGAGAAATAACGAAAAACGCATGCCCGCTATTTCGAAGAGAGACGGTGTGGAACGCAATCAAAATTCCGCTACAGATGCGCGTCCCACAGGAACGCGGCTACAACATGGAAATCTTGCGGGCGATCCGGGAGCTGCCGGACGCCTCCCTGAAGCCGGGCGGACACCGCAGCGCGGCGTCCCTGCCATTTTTGTGGGGCGATCGGTATGTTTGTCCTGGGTACCTGTTCATTCTCATTCGGCATACGAGACTTGACCGCTTTAAGCGGTCGAGATGGGAGCGGCGGATCACAGCTTGGTATCGAAATTGTGCGGGCGACACGTCGAGAGCGAAGTCCATTCCCCGGCTCGAGACTGCGGAAAGCGGCTCCGTTGGAACTTGACCGCTTTAAGCGGTCGAGTGGCAGGGGCCGATTGTTGCATGGAGCGAGCGTTGATCTCCACCTGTTCGCAAAAACGATCAAGCCCGCCGGCGTAACGGATGCCCACCGCGGCGAGGGGCAAAAAAGGGGTCAGCGCTTACCATCGCCAATCGCCGCGGTGTCGCGCGTGCTTGAGCCTCCTGAAGTCCTGGGCGAGAGTCGAGGATGTCCGATCCACGAAACGTTGCTCACGCCAAGAAGGTCAAGCAGGAGAAGGCACACCACCAGGCGCCGGGGACCGGCTCAGACGCGAAGCCCAGGAAGCAGAGAAAGACTGAGGCGGCACCGAAGACACCGGAAAGTGAGCCGGTCGAGGCGTCAAAGGTGGAACAGGGCCCGGGTGAACAGGAGAAATCGGTCGCGGTGCTCTCCAAGTTGAAAGACATGGAGTTCCATTCCCGGGCGAACATCGAGGCGCTGGCCGGATTGATTCTGACCATTGAAGAGGAACTGAAACAGAAGGAGTTCTCCGACGCGATTGGGGAGCTGTACGCGGCGCAGGATGGGTTCCACGCTAAAATCGCGGCCCTGATCGAGAGCTACGAAGCGAAGTGTGAGAGCTTGAAGCCGGCGCAATAGTGCATCAGCGGCAGGACGGCGACTGTCCTCCGCAACGTCTTCTGAACTTGACCGCTTTAAGCGGTCGAGATGGAGCTGCGGGTCAGCGCCTACGATCGACCCTCGCTAAACAAGTGACGCCCGCCTCCGCCAAGGCTATGGCGCGGCAGGCGAGTGACGGATCAATCGGCGCGCGAGCGTCCGCCCCCCGAGCATGTTCGCCGCCCAGAGCGCGACGCCAAATTGCGCAAAACTCCAATCCGTTGCCAAGCCGAGCTAATCCCCCGTTCTGGTAAATGTCCCCACAACCCCTTCTGAACTTGACCGCTTTAAGCGGTCAAGTGCCAGGGGCCGATTGTTGCATGGAGCGAGCGTTGATCTCCACCTGTTCGCGAAAGGCGATCCAACTCGCCGGCGTAACGGTGCGGCGCAATCAAAAGAGAACAGGCAATTGAAATTACGAGCTGACCACATCCGAAAACGTTCCCGCGAGCGATACGTGAATAGATGGCTACGAAAAAATCTAGCGGGAAACGCACAACCATTAAACCGAAGGGCGACGCTCGTTATATTCGCCGCGACGCTAAAGGTCGTATCAAAGAGAGTGACGACGTCGGCCGGTCTTTGCGAAAGGATCGCGAGAAAAAGGCGAAGAAAACTGTCCGATCAGGTTCGGGCGATCGCGGCGATCAAAAGCGTCGCTAGCGGGATCGAGACACTCCTACCGGATCGGGCGCGCGGGCCTATCTCAGTTTGGTCCCTGTCATGCCTTACGTTCATTCACGCTGACGATCTGGAGATCGTCGTTCCCCGTCTTTTCCAGAATGAGCGTTTTCCAGACTTTGCCGGAAGACCGCTTTGAACCGCTCCGCAAATCGTAGCGAAGCGGGAATGAGACCTTGATCTTGTCTTTGATCGGACTCACCACCACATCCCCGTCGAGCCAGAATTGTCGCTCGGGCCAGCGCTGATTGTAGCGCTGCAAGTCGAGCCGAATTTTGTCTCGGGTGACGGCGCGCTCGCCAAAGTAGTCGACGCGATCAGCGAAGAACTCCGTTTCCGATCCGAGTTGCGGATCAAGGCCGGCCAGGAGGAAGGCAGCAACATAATCACGAAGCCGCTCGAGACTGTAACTGACCGGCAACGAGCTGGGTGCCGGAGGTCGCGTGGCAACGGCGGGCCCTGGCGATTCGCTGCGTTTGGCCGGGCTGACGTTTTCAGGCATGGGATGATTGATAGCGGCCTGATCGCTTTTTCGAAGATTGCGCCAGACATCCTCGCCCAACTTGGGCGTGGGATCCTCGGACTTGCCTGCCGCCACGCCTAGGGCCTGACGGGTGGCCGCATCGAGTTTCCCGGTAATCTTGAGTCCGTTTCGAATCTGATAGCGTGTGACTGCGGTCGCCGTATCGGTGTCGTAGCGACCGTTCGTTTCACCAAAGTAGAATCCACCAACTTTCAACCGGTGCTGGACCGCGCGGACACTCTCATCGGCCAACAGAGGGCAAACAGCACCGAGGCTGACGACCAGGAAGGACACGAGGAATCTTTTCATCATCTTTCCAATCGGATGTGAGCACGCGGATGGCGGCAGAAGGACAGTTGGCGGACCGGAATTATATTGTAGGGCGTCCATGCCAAACGCCCTCGGGTCTCGGAGGG
>QHMY01000029.1 GCA_003218305.1 Verrucomicrobiota bacterium | reverse complement strand
TTCATCAAATCAAATCCCCAAATCGCGATCCGCCTGTATCGCAACCCAGGAAATCTTGGAATGGCGCGAACATTCATCGATATGGCCTTCCGCGGTCGCGGCAAATACTACCGGGTCGTATGCGGCGACGCCACGGAACCAAAGGAGTCAATGATTGAAATATGCGGCAAAATGGGGAAAGCAGATGTCATAGTGCCTTATCATCGAATAGTGGAAGGCAAGAGTCTCACCCGTCGTTTCATCTCCAGGACTTATACCGTTTTGGTCAACACGATCACCGGTTATTCCTTGAAGTATTACAATGGCTGTCCCCTGTATCGGCGATTTCATGTCATGCGTTGGGCACCATACAACTACGGGTTTAGCTGCCAGGCGGATCTTATTACGACACTTCTGGATCAGCGGGCGACCTATCTGGAGGTTCCTGTGGAAGCTTCGCACCAGATCAAGGAGCGCGCGGTTTCCCCTTTACATTTTCAGAACTTCGTCTCGGCCGGTCACACCCTTTTTGAAATGCTACTCCGGCGGATTCGCCGCGTCCTCTTCGAATCTAAGCGACCAAAGTTTCCAATTCCGTATGAGTGATTACCTTGAGGGCGATTCCGAGATTGCGCTACTAATCGAACGGTATCTGGTTTGTCCCCTGAACCATGGCCCCCTCGTCGTTCGCGAAACAAATATCTCCTGCACCACATGTGGATTTCGAGGCGGTTTGCGGGACGGTGTTGCGGTGTTCCTTGAGGGGGATCAAGGGTCATTCTTCGACGATAAGTTCGAGATCATGCGTCACGGGCTTCTCGAGCGTGGCACCGAATGGCGGATATGTTGTGAGAAGCAGGTTGCTCTGCTCGAAAAGCATTTCGAACCGGGGCAGATTGTCTTGGACGTGGGCTGCGGACCCTATCTACCATACAAACCTTCTCCTGATGTTTTTGTAATCGGTCTCGAGCCATCCTTCCCATCCATTCGTGAAAATAGCCAAGTCAATCTGCCCGTATGCGGCAGCGCCACCGATATTCCCGTTTCAGACCGGTCCGTTGACCTAGCAATCGCATTTTATTCGATCCATCACATGGTGGGGAAAACTGTTCGGGAAAACGACGAGATCGTCCAAAAGGCATTTGCTGAGTTCGCCAGAGTCGTCAAACCGGGCGGCAGCCTCTTCGTATTCGAGATGACTCCGTGGAGGCCATTTGCGGCACTCCAGCAAATAGTCTGGAATCGGGCCAGGCGTCTTTTGGGCGGTAAGCTGGATATGTATTTCCGCTCCGCTCGATCAATGTCAGAGTTGGGTCGCATGGCTCTTCCAAACGCCAGTTTGGCAACAACAGATTATCGATGTTCGCCGTTTGAAGTATTTCCTCCTATTTTCAGCCTTCCCCGGCTTCGCATTCCGAAGCTGCTTTATCCCTTGGAAGCACGCTTATATAAATGGCAGTTTTAAGATATGGCCCGGCAGCGACCGCGGGATCAGTCGATTTGTTTCGCTCACTCTTTGCTGATACTTCACTCTGGCGCTCCCGATCTTCGATTAGATAGAAGACCCTGTTTGCCATGAACAGGCGTCAGATAGTGTTTCTCATTGCCAAAGTCGCTTTTGCGATCCTTGTCCTTACGTGGCTCGCTCATAAAGTTGACCTGTCTCGTGTTTGGACAGCCCTGCGCAATGCTCGCGAGGCGCCGATAGCTTTTGGGATAGTCGTATCCCTGACAACAGTTCTCATCGCCGGCTGGCGGTGGCAGCGCCTTCTCGGCATTTTTGGTATCGCTATCCCCCTGAAGTCATTGATTTGCATTGTGCCGATCGGGGGATTTTTCGCAATGTTTCTTCCAGGTTCCACAGGCGACGACCTGACGCGCATGCTTTATATCTCCCGTCTTGCTCCCGGACGAGTAGGAGAAGCATGCACGACTGTCGCGTTGGATCGCTGCATTGGCCTGAGCAGCATCCTTTTTCTCGCTCTCCTTGGCCTGCCATTGCAATGGTCGGTTTTGGCTAATTCCAATCAAACGTATTGGATAGCTCTCATAATACTCGCTGGAGGCATTGGGGTTTGTCTGGGCGGGGCCATCTTCTTTCTGGCTGGACACCCAACCCACCGCTGGTTTGAACGCCGGCTCCGCTCTCGCCCGGCCCATACCATCCGCGACGAAGCTGCACGAATATGGGGATTACTTTGCGATAACAAGGTAATCGTCGGCAAGGTGATCGCTGCGGCGTTGATCGCGCAGCTTCTCCAATGCATAAGCTTTTATTTTGCCGGCGTTTCGGTCGGAATTGATCGTCCCTTGCTAATTTGGCTGAGTTTTCTCCCAATCGTCTTCGCGGCGAACGCTCTTCCTTTTACCATCGCCGGAATTGGGGTGCGGGAGTACTTGTTGATTCTTTTCCTGGGGGTGATTGCCGGGATCGAAAACGACCGCGCGCTCGCGGCGTCGTTCATCATGTTTGCGATGATGCTGGCGATCTCGTTGCTCGGCGGCCTTCTTTACATCTTCTATCGGCCGCAGCAAAAGGCAGAAAGCGCTGTTGAGCTTGGCCCACCGGAATAAGAGTCATCGAAGCTCCGCTACCAGCTCAGCCCGTTGCCTTCTCGATTTGATCGACCGCGTAGCGGGCAAAGGGAATGGAACAAGTCCAGCCCGGAGAAACTGCATTCAGCAGGTGCGTGGAATGTTCGTCTCCCTCAATCACGAAATCCATCTCCAGCTTCCGGTTCTTAATATCGAGTAACTGCGCGCGAATTCCCGGTTGGCCCCAGCGCGTGTATTGCTCCGGCCGCACGCCGTGAGCCAGGCGTGAGGCAAGGGCGACCAAGCGGGGCCGCGAATACTTTTGCAGTTCTTCAACCGCCAGCTTCTGAAAATCGAAGGTCGATGACATCATGAGACCCGCTTCGCGAAAGAGGACCTCGATAAACTCGCCGAACTTGAAGTTGTCGAATCCCCGATACTGCTCGCGCCATAAGGCCGGGATGGCTGTGGGTCCGATCTTGGCCTGCCCGTTGTCTCGCACTGTAAAATGAACGCCGAGAAACGGATTTCGCAGGTCCGGCACAGGATAGATGTTCGTGCGGAACGCGTGCGGTGGTTCGTCCGAGTAGAGATAGAGCCCCTTGAAGGGAAGGATGCGATATCTCTCCGAGAAACCAAAATCGAGAGCAATCTTGTCGGCGTAAAGGCCAGCCGCGTTGACCACATGACCCGCGGCAAAACTTCCGTGCGGCGTCATGACCACCCCCTTTTCGGCTCGCACATAGGGAGCGCCGGTATGGATCGTAATGCCCTCCCTCGTAGCGTCCTGCGTCATTTCTTCCATCACGCGTTGTGGATCAGCCGAGGTCGTCGTCGGCGAAAAAATGGCGCGCTCGTACGTTTTTACTCGAGGCTCGATCTGACGGGCCTCCTCTTCCGTCAGATTGTCCAGTGGGACGCCATTGGCCTGGCCACGGCGAAGCAATTCATCCAATTGCGGCAGATCGTCCTGGTCCTTGGCCACCACCAGCTTGCCGCATCGATTCAACGGGATCTTTTTTGCCTCGCAATAGCCGATCATCGCCTGGTTGCCGGCCCGCGTTAACTTCGCCTTCAGGCTATCGGCGGAGTAATAGAAGCCGGCGTGAATTACACCGCTGTTTCGGCCGCTGGCGTGGAGGCCGCATTTGTCTTCCTTTTCCAACACGGTCACCTGCGCGTCCCGAAAACGATGCTTCAGTTCACGGGCGACACTAACGCCTATGATACCTCCGCCCAGGATCAGAAAATCGGTCGAACTAACGGATTTGGATGCCATCGTGCCGTCGCAGGTCGCGTAAGTAAGTCAGGATGGACTAAAGGCCGGTTGACGGCGTAGAAACGCATCAAGTTCCGCCAGCCCCTGGGTCGAGCCAATCTCGTAAAAGCGCTCCATCACTTCATATCCCGACAATCGTTTTTCGGAAAGAAGGCGCCCGTAAACATCGGCTAGATCCACCGGTGTTTCGTCTGGCCACGAGGCCAGTCCGTCCGCTCTTAGGATGCCAAGCCCATAGTCAATGTGATGCATTTCCGGCGTGCGATGCTTCTTGTCGTAACGCAGAATCTGGCCCGCCTCAAACTGGACGTTGCTCGCATCCCACCGGCCCTGGTTCCGGTAAACGGTCATAAGCCCCGTCTTGTCGCTCGCCGCGAAAGCAGCCGCGACTTTCCGATAGTCAATCGGGAGATAGGAATCGCCATACAAAATAAAAAAGCGGTCCCCCAGTAACGGGAGCGCGCGTTTCAAGGCCCCTCCGGTGCCAAGCAAGCGGGGGCCATCGAAGGAATACTCGATCCGCAGATCCAGCGCGGCGCCGTCGCCCATCTCCGCTTCAATCATTTCTCCAAGATACCCGGCGCAAATGACGATCCGGCGCAGACCAGCGGAATGGAGCAGCCGTAGTTGATGAGTCAGAAAGGGCGCCCCCGCGACACTTACCAGCGCTTTCGGAATCGTCTCGGTGAGCGGTCGCAGACGTTTTGCCATTCCTCCCGCGAGAATGGCTACCGGCCAGTCTGCCAGGTCGATCCCTTCCGCCGGCGGCGTCATTGGTTCAGAATCTTCGTGCCTTCGAAGTCGAAACGGAAGCGAACTTCCTTAAGTCCCTTCTCCCGCATGGCATGGCGCAAACGGGACTTGTCCTTCGCATAGAACATGAGAAAGCCGCCGCTCCCTGCCCCAATTACTTTCCCCCCGAGCGCTCCATTGGCCATGGCACAGTCATACCAGGCGTTGATGTCCGGGTTGCTCATGTTTTGGGAGCGTTCCTTCTTGCGCTGCCAATGCACATCCATTAACCGGGCGAACTCGGAGAGATCATCACTTTCCAGCGCGGCCTGACTCTGTTGTCCAAGCTGCTTAACGAAATCCAGATTTTCGATCATCGCCTGGTCAGCTTGTTTGCTCCTGTCGTCCTGTTCCCTAAGAATCGTGGAGGCGGAGCGCGCATAGCCGGTAAAGAAGAGCAAAAGGTTATCCTCGAGGTTATACAAAGTCTCTTCTGAGATTTTCAGCGGCCACGCCTCCACTCGATCGTCAGAAAGAAATTTAAAACAGGTAATGCCGCCGTATGCCGAAATGTATTGATCCTGCTTCCCGATCGGTTCGCGCAGCTTTTCCAATTCAATGTGACAAGCCTGCTCGGCCAGTTCGGCCGGATGCACCAGATTCTTGCGCAACGCGTGCAAGGCCTTGAGCAAGGCCGTGGTGAAACTACCCGAGGAACCGAGGCCGGTCCCAGCCGGGATGTCGGCCATGCTGGTTATCTCCAGGTTACGCTCCTCCACCCCTGCCAGCTTGAGCGCTTCCCTGATGATGGGATGCTTGATGTCTTCGACAGTGGCTGCCTCTTCGAGGTGAGAATACTTCAGGAGAAAACCATCCACGAAGCGGCGGTGCACATTGATATAAATGTAGCGGTCGATGGCGGCAGCGATAAGAAACCCGCCGTGAGCTCGATAGTAGGAAGGCAGATCGGTTCCTCCGCCGCCGAGTGAGATTCGCAAAGGAGAGCGGGTGATGATCATCCAGAAATTCCGAACCTCGAAAACTTAAGCAAGGTTGTCCAGAGGATATCGACAATTGGGTTTCGAGCGAGGCAAATACCCGCGAGAAGAAACGCCCCGGCCCCTCAGAGACCCTCAGGCGGCGGGGTGGACCTTCTTCCTCGCTGTGGCAAACAGATTCAAACCGAATTTGTGATAGCTCAGTCGAATCTGACTCGGTTCGAAACCGGACCGGACCAGGATTGGCCAGAGATCGCGTTTGCCGTAATACATCTTGTGATCGTCCATCTCGACTTTTGGACTGAGCCCAAGCCGGAAAGCAGAAAACTCCAGGAAGCCCTTGCCGATCCAGGTCGGAACGTTGATCAACAGCAACCCCGATGGCTTCAGCAGCCGCCAGGCGGATTCGATGGCAAATTGTGGTTCGGCCAAGTGTTCCAGCACAGAGATCAGCATCACCGCGTCCATGGTTTCGCTCGCCAGCCTTGGCAACGCCTCTTCGATCGTGCCTTCATGGAAAGTAAATCTCTCCAGAGTCTTCAATTCCGGGGCGATCTGAAAATCCACTCCGATCCCTCGCTTCAACCTTGGCCCCAGGGCCATCAACTGGGCAGCACGATAGCCGCAACCCAGCTCCAGAACTTCAAGATCGCCTCGCTTCGGAAGATGTCGGCGAATGGCTCGTTGTGATAGCCAGGTCCCCAGCCGATCGATTGGGCTTAGCCCCTTTTGACCATAGCTCTCATCCGGCCTCATACTATCGACCGACCTTCGATGCGACGCGCTGCGCCATCTCCATCAGCAGGGTGAAACAGAATGTTTGGAAGCCGAGGATGAGAAAGAGAAGACCGAGGATCGCCGGGTGCGAAATCGCCTGCAACCGAAGCCCGTGATTCAAATAGGCGTTTACCAGGGTGGCTAGAAGGATGACCCCTGCTATGACAAAAACCGCTGCCACGAGCATTCCGCGGTCGTAGGTCACGATTTTTTGCACGCGTTCCACAAACCCGGGCCGCAGTCCATGCATCACTCGGGCCAGCACTCCAATTTGGACTGAGCTGAAGCCGAGAGTCGTGCAGGTTACACCAAATAGCATCCAGTAAAGACCAAACCCAATGTTTCCAATGAGGAGCGGCCCCCCCGCCAGGCCAAGGGAAAGCAACAACCCGATGGCCATGAGGGCGAGGCCAGGTTTGAGCAGAAAGGAATCGGGGGTATAAACGAGCATCACTTTCAGGTTCAGCCACCCTGCCATCCATGGCGATAGCCAGCCCATGCGCCGGTGATGGCTGACGCGTCCCTCGCGGTCCTTATAAAACCTGACTGGGACTTCAGCCATTTTCAGCCTCAGCCGAGCGGCTTTCAAGACCATCTCGCTGGCATACTCCCAGGACTGGGACTTGAGATCGATCTTCTCCAACGCGGCCCGGGTTAATCCGCGCATCCCGCAATGGATATCCGAGTAGCTGCTCCGATAGATTCGATTGAGGATCCAAGTCGTGAAAGGTGTGCCGAAATAGCGATGCAACCCCGGCATCGCCCCCTTCTCGATGCTGCCCCGAAAACGGCTTCCCATGACAAATTCCGCTCCATTCCTAAACTCCTTCACGAACGGAACCAATTCTCGAAAATCGTAAGTCAAATCCGCGTCACCCATCACAATCCATTTTCCCCGGATATAAGGAATGGCATCGATGTAAGCCCGGCCGAGCCCTCGTTTCGGCGTCCGGAGAACCTCGCCGCCATGCTCGAGAACAATCCGGGCCGTGGAGTCGGTGGAGCTGTCGACGATCAGAATCTGACCATTCACCCCCGCGCGTTGCAGGCCTTCCTTGCACCACTCGACGAACTCACCCACGGTGATTTCTTCGTTCAGAGCTGGGACCACGATGCTTAGTTCTACATCGGCGGGCGACCAATTCTCCGGCACCAAATGCTCAATGACGCCGTCGCGGGCTGGTCCCGCAGTTTGGGCATCATTCGACATTCACTTCCTCCGATAGGGCTGTCATCACGCCGTTGATACTATCCCGATGAAATTCTCGCGCATAGTCATGCTTTGCGGCCAAGAACCTGATACTGAGCGCCCAAAGGAATTCTGTGCAGACGCCTCTCCAACGGCCGAAGCCAGCTGAAATATCCCGGAACGAAAAAGAGAAAGTCGGTTCGAATGATCTGGAACGGCCCGGAATCAACCAGCTGGCGCGACTCCTTTGGCGACAACGGAATGGCATTCTTATCTATCTCCGAATATTTCATGGCCAGAGCGTGGACCGGATTCCAGGGATTGTTCTCCCACATCGCGATCAGGCCGCCGGGGCGCAGGCAACGATAAACATAATTCATGGCCCCGGGCCGTTCCGCCACCGGGATATGGTGGAAGACGCCATTACAAAAAACCAGGTCGATATCCCCTCGCGGGGAATAGCCATCAGGAGTGGCGAATTGCACAGACGGATTTCGAGCGGCTTCACGCGCCACGGCGAGCGATTCCTCCGACGTATCCAAGCCAACGATCTGCTCCGCCTGAAGGATTTCTGCCAGCAACCCAATGGACATCCCTGTGCCACAACCAAAGTCCATCACTCGCTTTGGAGCAAAGCCCTGTTCACGCAGAAGATGAGCCAACCAAAGGAGCCGAGACCGCGCGAAATGTTCCCGCGGAGCTCCGGCAATCTTCAGCCACGGCTTGAACAGCGTTTCGTACTCACGAGCGGTTCGATCGAACTCGGCCTGGCCTGCCGGCATGCGCTCCAGCCGGGGCGACGGATCCAGTCCTGGGCCGGTGGGTATCACCGCGTTAACCTCGGATGAAACCACCTCTGGTTTACGCACTCTCGACCTCCTTGCGCATGGCTTCCATGGCAGCCGTTAGCGCTTCCGCGGACGACCGGCGGCGGCGCCACCCCAGCGCCTTGATCTTGGAGCAATCAAAGCGCACCACAGGCACATCCCCTTTCCAGCCTCGATCGCCCCCTGTAAAATCATAGCTCACCTTCTCCGGTTGGAGCGCGGAAACCCTCACCGCCATCTCTGCGATTTCTCGCACAGTCACATAATCGTCCGTCGCTACGTTAAAGACGTCGTAGGGCTTCAAGCTCTGAGCCGCAACGAGGAAGATCGCTTCCAGGACGTCATCAACGTAGATGTAGCTCTTCTTCTGAGTGCCATCGCCGAGAATACGCAGGGATGTGGGATTGTCCTTTAGCCGGCGAATGAAATCGTAGCCTACGCCGTGGGTTTGCCGCGGCCCCACCACATTGGCAAAACGAAAGGCGCGGCCAACAAGGCCGAACATATGGCAGTAGGCGGCGATCAGGGCTTCGGACGCCAGCTTGCTGGCGCCGTAAGTGGAAATTGGAATGCAGGGTCCGTAGCTCTCTTGAAACTCAACGGACGGGTCCTCGCCATAGACGCCGCTGCCCGAAGTGTAGAATATTCGCGCCGCCCCGGTTTGCCGCATGGCTTCGAGAACATTCTGGGTCAGATACGTGCCTTCCCAAAAATCAATGTCGGGTTGCGTGATTGCCTTCGCGATGTCCGGGTTCGCCGCGAGATGAAAAACGGTATCGCAACCCACCATGGCCTCGCGGAGAGGTTCCATGTCTTTCAAGTCGGCTTCTATGACAGATAGCCGAGGATCGTCCGTCAGGTCCCGAAGGTAACTTCGTTGCCCGGACGTAAAGTTATCATAGACAACTACGCTCTCCGCCCCTTCGGACTTCAAGAGTCTTCTCAGCAGATGGCTGCCAATGAATCCGGCACCCCCGGTTACGAACGCCTTCATCGCTGAGAAATCGCCACCTCCTTGAGCGATCGCCCGTCCAGATACGCGCGCAAACAAAGTGCCACAGTAAGAAGCGTCAGAAGCGAAGCGGGCTGCAGATAACGCAGACTCGGCGCCACTGTAAACGTAAAGGTCACCCCAAGGATTATGGACAGGTGCAGGAGAAGCAACAAAGCGATCTGCTTGTCACGAGCGACATAGACCGCCCAGAGGCCCAGAAGCGGTGAGAGAAGGACGAAGTAACAGTAGGGCCAGCAATTGAGAAAGAAATGCTGCAGTAACGTGGGTGGGGCTCCTACAATCCAACCGTCGGTCGCGAAGTGGAAATATTCCGACAGCACATCCCTTTGCTCGCTGGTAAGATCGTGGTGACCCAGATCGATGCTCGCGTAAGATCGGAGATCCTTGAGATTCCAATACTGGGCGAACGTTTGCGCGGCCAGACCAAGCACCTGCAAAGGAGCCCGGCGCAACGCCCGCAACGCCGTTTCTTTTGCAATCTGGCTGGCGTCAGAAATATCCGGTTCAGCCTGCTGCCAGCGGTCAACGAGGTAGTCAGGATCGAAGCGCTGTCTGTTCCTAGCCGTCAAGTCCTTGATCTCAAACTCTTCGCCTTGCCCAATGATTTCCGCCAAGCGCGGATCAGTGGCGTCAGCCGGCGTCACGACTGGAGCCCAGAAGGCAAGGAGATGAAGGCCGGTCGCGTAGAGGTAGGCCGGTTCCCGTCCACAGAGCAAGCCGTTCAATTGCCTGTAGCCGCCATGCAATAGGAACATGAGGGCGATGCTGGCCAGACCATGACCAAAAGCCACCTTCAGGGAACGCCATCGCTCGGGCTGGGGATCGCGGCGATTGCGCCAGGCCGTCCACAAAAGCGGCGCAAAGGCCACGATGGGTAGAAAAACGGCGCTTATCTGAACCAAAAGAAGATAACTCATTCGAAAACCGAGCACCAAAATCGCGAGCCCCTGCACAAAAGCCAGGTCTCGGAGACGGCGACCCTTTAGGTAACGGAAAGCGTAATGGAGAACCGCCACATAAAGAAAAAGGCTGATGGTTTCTGTCATGACGTAGCGTTCCCACACCAGCTGGAGTGGATCGAGCGCGCAAATAAACCCGAGAACGTAAGAAACCCTGGCGGACAGGCCAAAGGTCGACCGGCAAATGTGCGCCAGCAGGATCGCTGTAGCCGCGCCAATTACACATTGCAGCAGAAGGAGCGACGTTAAACTCCCCGTCGCCAGGGACACCCAGCGAATCACAAAACCATAGAAGTAAGAGCGATCGTCCGGAATCCAGCCAACCAGGGCAGTGGAAATATAGCAGGCCGAATCCCCAATGAACATTTTGGGCAAAGGATCCAGCACCAGCAGGACGACCTTAAGCAGCCCGATAAGAAGGCAAAAAAGCCACCATTGCCTTTTCTCGTCAGAAGACGCTGGGATAGCACTGGAAGTTTCGGTTTGGGCAATCATGAACCTCTTATCGGCCTCGTCGTCAGCTTCGCTCGGCTACAGATAGTGAGCGATGCGCTGCCGATAGTATTCCAGAACAGTCCCAATGGTTTCGGCTAGCGATCTTTTCGGGGTCCAGCCCAGTTCCGAACGGATTTTGGAGAAGTCCGCGTAATAGTCCCCAATGTCAATGGCTCGCCGGTCGGCCGGGAAATCGCAAACCTGATATTCCCCGCCGCCATTGATCTCCACCATGCGTCTGGCCAGCTCGGCCAACTCGACTACTTCGCTCCCTCCCAGATTGTAAACCTGTCCCCTGGCCGAGGCGCTCGCGGCGACCAGGAGAAAAGCGTCCACGGCATCTTCCACGTCCGTGAAGTCGCGAAGCTGTTTTCCACCCCAAACCTGGATTGGATTGCCCTCGAGTAACTGACGAACCCACAGGCCGACGAAGGTCTGGCGTGCATCTTTAATGCGCATCCGGGGCCCGATCGTGTTGGTCAGACGCAGCGCTGTGGCCTGGATCCCGTAAACATCGCTGTAAAGAAGGTGATACTTCTCCGCCGCCATCTTGTTAATCCCATTCACGTCGACTGGGTTCAGCGGGTGCGCCTCCGTAACCGGCAAATAGTTAGGTCGCCCATAAATTTGCCGCGTGCTGGCGAAGATGACCTTGATCCCGGGGTTGCAGGCGCGGCATGCCTCAAGGATCGAGAGCTGTGCCCGGCAATTGATCTCCAGGTCGGGCCCGGGATTGATCATCGAATCAAGATGGCTCGTTTGCCCCGCGAGATTGAAGAGATAGTCTTTCCCGCGAACAAGATGCTGCATGCTGAAGGTATCTCGCACGTCGGAGATGTTGACCTGGACCCGGTCCCGTAAACCTTCGATATTGAAGGGGTTGCCCCCGTAATCGGGGATCAGGCTGTCCACGAGAGTAAGGTCCGCCCCCAGGCCGGCGAGACGCCGCGCCAGATTGGAGCCGATAAATCCCAATCCCCCCGTAATCAGGACTTTGGCTCCTTCAAATTCGTTATTCATGGTCGATCGGCCGTATTTGACGTAGCGGCCTTCTGATTTATCACGTCCCTTCGCGATTCTGCACCAATTAGTTCAAGCGCAGCCGTGGAAGCAGGTCCTCAAGAATCTGACCCACGGACTCCTGCGGCGCCTGCTGGTGCGTGTGGACAACGATTTCCGGGTCTTCGGGCGGCTCGTAGGGAGCGTCGATCCCGGTGAACCCCTTGAGCAGGCCGGCGCGCGCTTTTTGGTAGAGCCCCTTCGAATCGCGTTCCTCGCAAACAGCCAACGGAGCATCGACAAACACCTCCACGAATTCTACCCCCGCCTTCAAAGCGCTCTCCCGGGCCAGCTGACGATCGGCCCGATAAGGCGAAATGAATGAAGTGATCACGACCGTCCCGGCATCCGCCATCAGTTTCGCCACTTCGCCGACCCGCCGGATGTTTTCCGCGCGATCTTCGGGAGAGAAGCCGAGATTGGAGTTCAAGCCGTGGCGGAGGTTATCGCCATCGAGCACGTAGGTATGCATCGCGCGCTGGAAGAGCTCTTTCTCGAGCGCGGCCGCGATGGTCGATTTTCCCGCGCCGGAAAGACCGGTGAGCCATACAACGGCGCCGCGATGCCCGTTTTGGGCCGCGCGCCGTTCCGCCGTGATGGCGCTCTCGTTCCAGAAAATGTTCTCGCTCTTGATCGGCTGGCGGGTCGTGTAGATCGCACCGGAAATGATTCCGCCACCCAGCAAATGCTCGCCGTCGGCGAGGACGAATCGACCCAAGCTTGGAACGCTATCGTGGTTGTCAAAGACGAGCGGCACGCGCGTTTGCAGGGTAACGTCGCCGACTTCGTTTGTTCGAAGCTCCGAGCGTTCGACTGAAGCTGAATCCAGGGTAGCCGCATCGATCACGTTCGTGACGCCCACCACCTGACACTCAACGTCCTGCGTGACGAGTTTGAGGCGATACCGGCCGCTCACCAGGAGCGGGTCCTGTCCCATCCAAAAGACTTTCGCCTGCACGCGGTTCGACTCGGCCGGCGCATCGGTTTCGTGAGAAGCGATATGCCCGCGCTCAACAAAGACATGATCGCTTAGGGTGATCCCGATGGACTCGCCGGCGCTCGCGTACTCCGCGCCTTGCCCAGGCCACCGCTCGATCGTGGCCACGCGCGCAGTCTTGTTGTGCGGCGAAAAGACGAGCAGATCGCCGATTCGGATTGTCCCCGACTCGACCCGCCCGGCGAAGATGCGGCGTTTGTCCATTCGGAAAACATCCTGAATTGGGAACCGGAGCGGGAGCTCCGCGGGCGAAGTCGCCACCTCCAGCTGGTCCAGCGTCGAGAGCAGGCTTGGCCCGGCAAACCAGGGCATCGCCCGGCCATCGCTGGTGGTTACATTCTCGCCGTTGCCTGCCGAGAGCGGAATAAAGGCGCGTGCGGCAAGCCCGACCTCTCGCAGGAAGGCGGCATACTCCATCTCAATCTGGCGAAAACGTTCCTCCGAGAAGGCTGCAAGATCCATTTTGTTTACGGCCACGATGATCTGGCGGATCCCCAACAAACGAAGCAATTGCCCATGCCGCCGGCTTTGTTCGCGCGCACCCTCATCCGCCGCGATCACCACAATCGCCGCATCAGCGCTGGCGGCGCCGGTGATCATGTTCTTCAGGAACTCCTGATGGCCCGGTGCGTCGATGATGACGTAGTCGCGCCCCGCGCTCCGAAACTGAATCTGCGTCGTGTCGATCGTGATGTTTTGCTCCTGCTCCTCCGAGAGCGCATCGAGGACAAAGGCGTATTCGAAAGTTTGCCCTTTTGCGGCGCACGCCCGCCGAAGGCCCTCGATCTTTCCCGGAGGAAGCGATCTCGTTTCGACAAGAATTCGGCCGATCAACGTCGATTTGCCGTGATCGACATGACCGACGAAAACGACCTTGAGTTTCGGACTCACATGAAGCCCTTCGCTCGTAGTTTCTGCATGGCGTAGGGTTCGTGGTGATCCTGGGCGCGGCCAGCCCGCTCACTCGTGCGCGTGCCTTCAAGCTCGGCGATGATTTCTTCCACGGTCGCCGCGTTGCTCACGACTGGGTGCGTGATGGGATGACACCCCAGCGAGCGGAACCGTTTTCCCTCCCGCGCAAAGTAAAGATTCGGGATGGGGATTTTCTCGCGTTGGATGTATCGCCAGATATCGACCTCGGTCCAATCGAGCAACGGCTGCACGCGCACATGTTCGCCGGGAGCGTTGCCGGTGACGAATTGTCCCCAGAATTGCGGCGGCTGATTCTTGTAATTCCACTCGGAGTCGGCATTGCGGGG
>QHMY01000028.1 GCA_003218305.1 Verrucomicrobiota bacterium | reverse complement strand
ATCCTACTTGAATAGTTTGCTGACAATAGCCCAGCGTTTCAACGCTGGGTTTTGGCCCCAAAAAGCGAGTCCGTGAAGGGACGAAAGGAGCACCAAATGATCCCTGGGATGGAATGCGTTTCTTGCATCCTCGAGGAGGACTTCTTCTCGGATTATGAGGTCCCCCCGAGATTGATGACGCGGGCCGAGGATTGGCCTTATTAAGGCGAGTTGAACGTTCTCCATGGCACGATCAATAATGGAGGGCGACGCTCTGTCGTCGTCGGGGGATCGGGGGCGATGACCGGATCGGGGCGATGACAGAGCATCGCCCTCCAAGCCCTGTGCGATTAAGCGTTAAAACGCTGGGCTATGTCAGGAAACCTTCATCCGCAGCAACGCCGACGGCCGTGTGGCAATCTCTTCCGAAAAACCGAGCGCCAGCTTGAATTGCCAATCGCGTTCGAGGGAATTGGCGATCCCCTGGCATCGCCGAAAAGTGGCGCGGTCGAGCCAGCCTTGCAGCCACATCCGGTGCCCCAGAACCGGCACCGGAAAATCGCTGCCATGCAAAATCCTGGGAGCAATCTCGTCGCGCAAGCAATCGCGCAAATGTCCGCTGCGGTTCAACGAAATCATCGCGCTAATATCGCCGTAGAGATTCGGAAATTCACGCAGCATAGCAACCCAGGCATCGAAGTGATCGGGATCCAAAGCGCCGCTCTTGGTCGCGCAATGCGCCGCGATCACAGTCACGCCGCATTCCAGGGGAAACCGAAGCAGCCGCGGATCGGCCAGGGCCGCATTGATTACGGGCACGGTGTGTTCGCCGCCGGTGTGCGCGAGAAGCGGCAGGCCCGTTTCCGCCATTCGCTCCCAGAATTTCTGATAACGCCGGTCGGAAAAATCGATGTTCTGGCAGTTCGGCAGGCATTTCATCAACACCGCCCCGCTTTCGAGGCAACGCTCCAGCTCGTCGAGGGCATCGCGCCGGGCCGGGTGAATCGAAACGCCCGGCAGAAATTCGGGGAACTCTTTCGCCAGTCCAAGCACGACATCGTTCGGCACAAACATGGAGCCGAGATCTTCTCTCGGCGTTCCGTCCGGATCATGCACCCGCTCGTGCGCGAGAAGGACCACCGCATCCATCGAAGATTCCCGAACAAGTTTTCCGAGAATCTCGGCATAGATGGATTCGAGATCGCCCGTGAGCGCGCTCGCGGGCACGCCGAGCTGGCGCAACATGAAACCGGCCAGCCAACGATGCCACCCGGTCAAACGAAGCCAGCCGCCGGAACCGGCTACGCCATTCCCGACCATGTGAACATGCATGTCGATCCGAGCGGGGCGTTGATCGTCCGTAGTCATCAACCGGGAAGCGTTGCCTTTACCAGGCCGGGAGTCCATTCTCTTCGCCGAAATGAAATTCTCGCCGTCGTTTTCCGCCGCACCTCTCCTTTGCCTTTGAGAGATCCTTCAGCGCGCTTCGACAGCCTCAGGATGACACGATGAATAGCTCTGGAAACTGGACAAGCCGCTTCGCCGTCCGCGGCGTTTTTTGGAGAGAATACCTGGACTGGGCCGCGATCAATCTGCCCTTCTACACCTATCCGGTGCTGCATTTTTTCATGACGTTGTTCTTTTTCTTTTTCGCGGCGCCGGCCCGCCGGATTTTGCTCGCCCATCTGGCAATCATTTTGCCGGGATCATCCGGCGCCCTGAATTACCTGCGGGTTTTTCGCATCTTCCACAACTATGCCTGGACCATTTCCGAAGCGGCGATTCAAAAGCTCAACAAGGAGGAGTTCGCCTACGAAATAATCGGCGGGAAATGGCTCGATCAACTCGGCGCCGCGCCGGGCGCAATCGTCCTGACCGCGCACATGGGAAATTATGACCTGGGCGCCGCGCTCTTCGCGGAGAAATTCAACCGCGCCATTCGCGTGGTGCGCGCTCCGGAGCCAGACCGGCAAACCGAGCAACATCTCAGTGCTTCGCTCGAAAAAAGCGGCGAAGGAGCAATCAAAGTTGATTACAACACGGCGGGAGCGCTCTTGTCCTTCGATCTTCTGAACGCGCTGCGCCGCGGCGAGATTGTTTCCATTCAAGGGGATCGCACGGAGGGCGACCTCGTGGCAACGCCAGCGCAACTTTTCGGCCGGAACGTCCGCCTTCCCGATGGCCCTTTTGTGCTGGCCCAGGTGGCGCAAGTGCCGCTCTATCCCCTTTTCATCGCCCGATCGGGCTATCGCAGCTACCAGATTGTGGTTCGAGAACCGATCACCGTGCTTCGAAGCGGCCGCGATCGCGAGCTCGATCTCGCGCCCGCAGTCGCGAACTGGTGTCGGGTCCTGGAGCAAATGATTGCGGAGCGCTGGGACCAATGGTTCGCCTTCGCTCCCGGCTTTCTCGCTGATGAACAGAAATCATAAGGGCGCGTTCTATTTTCCTTTATTCCGTCTCCTCGCGATGCTTCGGGGCGGGAACGCAATCCGGTCTGAGAGCAATGCCGTTGAAGCATGGCTCGTCGGCCTGATGTCCTATCTGATTCATTATCTCTTTTTTGCCGCCCTCCTGCTTCCAGGAAATATCACGGTCTGGCGCGGCGCATTACTCCTGGTAGCTCTAGCGTTTTGGATCTGGCTTTTCTGGCTGCTCCTTCTCTACTTCAACTCCCTGATCATCCGACTGCTGCACCTTTGCGGATTTTTCCGTGCGATCCCGAACCGCCGGCTCCAAAGTGCCTTGTGGGGAATTCTGACGACGGCGATGGCCTGGATATTACTCGATGGTTCGCCGGCGCTCCGCGAGGTCGGAGCCATTTGGCTGGTGGCGGCCGCGATGAATCTGGCTGCGGCGATGATTTTGATCTTTAGCAATGGAGCCCGCGTCGCCGGAAAATAACTGGCGCTGGACCCGGGTTGCGCTGCTGGCGATCGCCGTCGCCGCCCCCCTGCTTGGCCTTTACCTGAGCCGGAGCAATCTCATCCTCGCGCTGGCGCCGATCTTCCTTTCCCATCTCCTACTTCTCTACGCGACGCTCGTCCCCAACTGCTCCTGGTGGGGACCCGTCATCCAATCCTTCCACACCACGGAACCGGAAGTGTGGCTCACCATCGACGACGGCCCCTCCCCGGCGCACACCGCGAAAATTCTCGATCTCCTCGAACGTTTTCAGGCGCGCGCGACCTTCTTCGTCATCGGCAGGCGCGCGGAAGAATATCCACACCTGATCACGGAAATCCTCAGCCGCGGTCACGAGATCGCCAATCATACCTACACCCACCCGAGTGGAACCTTCTGGGCGGCCGGACCGGCTCGGATTTTCTCGGAAATCGACTTGTGCGCCGAATTCCTTCGCAGCACGCCGGATCGTACCGCCCGCTTATTCCGCGCGCCGGTCGGATTGAAGAATCTGTTCGTGCACCCCGAGCTTTCTCGTCGCGGGCTGGCCTTGATCGGCTGGACGGTCCGGGGCTTTGATACGATTCGGCGAGACCCGGTGCTGGTGGCGGAGACAATCCTGCGAGGAGCCAGGGCCGGCGCCATCATTGTTATGCACGAGGGACATCACCTTGAGAAAGATCCGGATTTCAATCCGCGATGCCTGGAGCTGATCCTGAGCGGTCTGGCCGAACGCGGTTACCAATGCGTCATTCCACGGCCGGAACAGCTCAGGACTCGCGCCGCCGGAAAATGAAGAGATGATTGTTGAAGGGCGTCGCGCCCCAGAGCGGCAGGCTTTCGCGCTCGAATTCAGCTTCCGTAAACGCCGCCGCAATCTGCTCGCGCGATGGAAAATGAAGGGGCGTGCTCAAGTTCCATGAAACGAGCTGCGCGAACTTCTCCGCCAGCGACGTCATCCAAAAACGGGCGCTCTTGTCGCGAGGGCAATCGCGGATAACGAGCAAGCCCCGCGGCGCGATACAGGGCGCCAGGCGCGCCAGGAGCACGGCCTGTTGAGCCGGGGAAAGATAATGGAGCACATCGAACAGCGCGATGTTGCCGGAGAAAGCGCCTATCGGTTTCTGGATATCGTGACGGCGAAGATCGACGTCCTGATAGCGCGCCATGGCGATGTCGCCTCCCCGTCGGATTTTTCGCGCATCGACATCGAACCCGAAGATCGGCTGCCGGCAACCGCGTTCGCGCAGATAAAACGCGAGCAAGCCCAGGCCGCACCCAACATCCAGGACTGGCTGGTCCGAGCCGCGGAAAAGTTCATATGCGGCGGGATAAACGGGGTCGCGCCGCAGTTTGCCTCGCACATAACCACGGAGCCAGCGCGGCCGAAACTGCGCGACGGCGCGAGCGCAGGCTGGGCCGTGTTCGCTCACATTGTCTCGCCGGTTTTCCATTTGCTTCGAATTATCGCACTGCCAGACTGATTCATGCGCGACTTTTTCTCCGACTATCAGATCGGAGATTTTTTCGACGAGATGTTCGCGGGGCCCGGCGTGGCGCGCCCTCATTACAGCAAGTTATTCGCGAGCTTCAAGGAAATGGAGCGCGAAGAATTCGAACGCAAACGCGCCCTGGCCCTCTCCACCTTTCTCACCCAGGGCGTCACCTTTACCGTTTACAACGACGACCAGGGGACGGAGCGAATTTTCCCGTTCGATCTCGTTCCCCGCATCATTCCCGCCGACGAATGGGACCTGGTCGAACGCGGTCTCGTCCAGCGCATCACGGCGCTGAACCTGTTTCTGCACGACATTTATCACGAGCAAAACATTCTGCGCGATGGCGTCATTCCCAAGCAGATCGTCTGGGAAGCCGCGCATTTCCGCCCCGAGTTCATGCACTTCGATGTGCCGCGCAACATCTACATTCACATTTGCGGCACCGACCTGATCCGGGACAAGGATGGAGCTTATCTGGTCCTGGAAGACAATGCGCGTTGCCCCTCCGGGGTCTCCTACGTGATCGAGAACCGGCAGACCATGAAACGCGCTTTCCCGGGCCTGCTCGCGGAGTATCGGGTCCGGGCCGTCGAGGATTACAGTCAGGAATTGCTCAACGTGCTGCGCTACGTCGCGCCGAACGGAAAGAGTGAGCCCACCGTGGCCCTGCTCACCCCGGGCGTTTACAACTCAGCCTACTTCGAACACTCCTTCCTGGCCCGCTCCATGGGAATCGAGATCGTCGAAGGCCGGGATCTGGTCGCGCAGGATGGCAAAGTTTTCATGCGGACTACGAAAGGCCTCAAGCCGGTGGACGTCATCTACCGCCGCATCAACGACGATTTTCTCGATCCGCAGGTGTTTCGAAAAGACTCCGGTTTGGGCGTACCCGGTTTGGTGGAGGCCTACCGGGAAGGAAATGTCAGTCTCGCGAATTCCATCGGGACCGGCATCGCCGACGACAAGGCCGTCTACCATTTTGTGCCGGAGATGATCCGCTACTACCTCGACCAGGATCCCATTCTGCCCAACGTCCCGACCTATCTCGCGGCCGTTAAGGAAGACCTCGCCTACATTCTCGAGCACATTCCAGAGCTCGTGATCAAGGCCGTGAACGAGAGCGGCGGTTACGGCATGCTCATCGGGCCCCAGGCAACGAAGGCGGAATGCGAACGCTTTCGGGAAAAGATTAAAAAGAATCCGCGCAACTATATCGCGCAGCCCGTCATCCCTCTCTCCCGCGCCCCCGCCTTTTGCGACGAGAGTATGCAGGGGCGCCATCTCGACCTGCGACCCTTCATTTTGTACGGAGAAAAAGTTACGATCATTCCGGGCGGCCTTACCCGCGTGGCCCTGCGCCAAGGCTCCCTCGTGGTCAATTCCTCCCAGGGTGGTGGCAGCAAGGACACTTGGGTGCTCGAAGACGAATCTTCCCCGTAGGGCGGGGTCGCTGACCTCGCCGCGATCGACCATGATACAAACAAAGACGAACTTTGGCGGGGTCAGCGACCCCGCCCTCCAGACGGAATGCTAAGCCGCGTCGCCGATTCTCTGTATTGGATGAGCCGCTACATCGAGCGGGCGGAAAACAACGCCCGAATCGCGGACGTCAATCTTCAGTTGCTCCTCGATTTGACGAATCCCTCCGAGGCCGATTCCCAGCAACAATGGGATCCCATCATCAGTTCTCTCGAGGAGAATGAGCTGTTTGCCTCCCTCTATGACAAACCCGACGGCAAGGCGGTCATCGATTTCGTCAGCCTCCAAAAAAAGAATCCTAATTCCATCTATTCCTGTCTGACGCTCGCCCGCGAGAACGCCCGCACCACGAGCGAACAGATCTCGAGCGAGATGTGGGAGCAGGTCAACCGGCTGTATCTTTTCGTGAAAAGCGACTCGGCCAGAAAAATGGTTCGGAACAGCCCGTATCAATTCTTCAGCCGCATCATCGCTGGCTCGCATCTCTTCCAGGGAATCACGGATGCCACCATGACCCACGGCGAAGGCTGGGATTTTATTCGTATCGGCAAACTCCTCGAGCGCGCGGACTGCACCTCGCGCATCCTCGACGTGAAATATCATATCCTCCTGCCCTCGGGCGAAACGGTGGGAGGCAACGTCGATACCATTCAATGGATGTCCGTCCTCAAGTCGTGCAGCGCGCTCGAGGCTTATCGCAAGATTTACGTCGGCCAGGTGGCCCCCTGGCGCGTCGCGGAATTCATCATCACGCATTCTACTTTCCCCCGCTCGATCCGGTTCAGCGTCGATCACTTTGACGCGGCCTTGCATCAAATCTCCGGCTCCCCCGAGACGAATTACGCCAACGAAGCGGAGCGCTTATCCGGGCGGCTCCGCTCGGACCTCGATTACGTCACTATCGGCGACATCTTTAAATTTGGGCTGCACGAGTATCTCGAACAGATTCAGGAACGGCTGGTCGAGATCAGCAACGCGATGCACGAGACGTACTGCGCCAACAGCGCCCTTGAAAATCTGGCTACGGATTGAGCAGGCCCACGTACCAACCCAGGAGCGCTTCGCCGAAGAACATCCAAAGCAAGGCGCCCAAGGCGAGATACGGGCCGAAGGGCAATTTGGGCGACCAAACGCGCTGGCCCACCAGCAGCGTCGCCAGACCGACGAGCGACCCCAGCAGCGAACCGGCGAAAACGCTGAACAAGACCGCGCGCCATCCCAGAAATGCGCCGATGGCCGCAAGGAATTTCAAATCGCCCCGCCCCATGGCTTCACGCGGAATCTGAAGCTCGCGCACGACCCCTGAGATCCGCTCCAGCGCATCGAGGGAAACGTCCTCACCGTCAATCTGGACCCGATCATAGTGAAATCGCAGGTTCGTTTTCCCCAGGTTGCGCGAGTCCACCACTGCCTCGTCGCAATGCAAAACAAGCAGGTCGTTCTCGCGCGAAAAATAATCGCTCCACAAGGTCTTTTCTTCGCCGACGACGAAATCGGCGTCCTCTCCCGTTCGCGTCCAGCTAAAGGCGGTGGGCGCATCCAGCTGGATTTTCTTTTTCCCGAACGCCTTCTTGCCTGCCTCGAGAACAATCCAGAGGATCGCATAACCCAGCACCGCCGAAAATGCCGAGCTCAAAAGCGCACTCCATCGCCCGTGGGCAGACATGAGGGCTGGCACTAGAAAGCTCGCGAGAAGGCCGGCCACGGTTCCCCCGATGGTGATTTCATCCGGAATAATGAAGTGCTCGAAATCGATAAAAGTTCCCACGATGAGCAGCGAAACGAAAACCCAGTAGGCGAGCGCGACCTGCCAGGGAAACAGGCGCCAGACCGCGAGAAACAGGAGCGCGGTCAGGAGTTCCACCGCGAAGTAGCGGAAAGCGATGCGGCTTCCGCAGTGCGCGCAACGCCCTCGCAGGAAGAGCCAACTCACCAGCGGGATGTTCTGATGCCACCGAAGCTGCGCCTGGCAGGCGGGGCAGAACGATCGGCTCGGCTTGTTCACCGAAAGGTCAATCGGCATCCGGTAGATGCAGACGTTTAAAAACGAGCCGATCGCCGCGCCGAAAAAAAACGCGAACGTGGCGAACAAATGGTGGTAAACGGCGATCGAATTATCCATGGCTTCCGTCGCGCGACGCTTTCAACGCCCTTCGTTGCATCAACCACGCGATCCAGATGCAACTTTCATAAAGCAGACACATGGGCAGACTCATCGCGATCAGCGTCAGGACGTCCGGAGTGGGAGTGATGATCGTGGCCAGGATGAAGATGAGGACAATGGCATAAGGACGCGTTCGCGCCATAAAGGCGTAGGTGACCAGCCCGAAGCGCACCAGCGCGAGCACCACCACGGGTAGCTCGAAGGCCAGGCCGAACCCAATCGTAAAGCGAGTCACAAAAGAATAATATTCCTGCACCGTCCACGCCGCCGTCCAGCCGAGCGATTCCGTGTCCTTAAAAAAGAAGAGAATCGTCTTCGGCAGGAGCCAGTAATAACAGGCCAGCACCCCGGTGAGAAAAAGGCCGAAGCTGACGAGGATGGCCGGCAGCACGAACCGTTTCTCCATGGCCGTCAGCGCCGGAAGGACGAATTCAGCCAGAAAATAAAGCAGCAGCGGAAACGACAGGACAATGCCGGCGTAGAACGCGAGTCGGAATGAAATGGTCAACGAATCGGTCACACCCATGGCGCGCAAGGCGCCGATCTTCGGATCGAGTTCGTGTAGCGGCTGCTGCATGATGTGCACGAGTGACGATCGAAAGGCGAAGGAGGCCACCATCGCGATCAGGAGCGTGAGCGCCATCTTCACGATCGTCCATCTAAGGTCCTCGAGATGTTCCAGGAACGGCTTCGATGTTTCGCTCTCCGGGACCTCCCGGAATTTGAAAATATTGCGCAGCGCCATACGAAAATTACGCGCGATCGAAGGAAAGAAACCCCCGTGCCACGAGGCGCGCGCACATACCCAGGGTATTCGCGTCGCGGATTTCATTGTCGTCGATCATCCGGCGCAACTCATCAGCGCTAAACGCCCGGCAATCGAGAATCGATTCGGACTCGTCTCGCGAATGGTCCTCCGCACCCAAGCGAACCGGACGTGCCAGAAAGAAATATCCCTGCTCGTCGGTAAAGCCCGGTGAGGTGAAGTAGTCTCCGAGCGAGATTAGTTCGCCGCCGTCGGCCAGCTCAAACCCGGTTTCTTCGCGTAACTCGCGCCGGGCCACCTCCCGGATTACGTCCATGTCCCGATCATTGGCGTCATCGATTTGTCCGGCTGGCATCTCCCAAATCGCGGCGCGGATTGGAATGCGCTCCTGGTGAATCAGGATGATTTTCCCCTCCGGAGTCATCGGCGCGATCACGACTGCTTTCTTTCGGTGCACCACCGTCCACTTCCTGGGCTTGGAGCGAGCGGGAGATTGGGTTTCCTCGGTTACCACCGCGAGATGATCGTTTTGAAAATGCGTTTCGCTCGAAACGATTTTCCAGCCATCACTCTCTGAAACGACGTTGCCGCTCTTCACGCCGGAAGATTATGAGGAGAGGCCGGAAAAGCGAACGGCTTTCTGTAGCCGTCGCCCTGCGGGCGACGCGGGGGCAGCCTTGGCCAGCCTTACTTTGCAGAGCGTTCCCGCATCACGATCACAGACACATGCTGCACGTCCGGCAGGATGAACTTTTGCAGTTCGATCGTGATCCTTTGGATTCTAAAGATTTTGAGCAAATGGTTCGCCAACGCGTCCGCGAGTGTCTCGATCAGCCGACCCTCACGTCCCTGAACGAACTTCTTCGTTTCCGCACAGACCGCGGCGTAATCGACGGCCCGCGCGATGTCATCGCCTAATTCGGAGGCCTGCTGCAACGGCCAGAACGTGATATTGAAAACCAGGCGCTGAGCGGACGCGCGCTCTTCATCGGGCACGCCGATGCGAGCCAGGACTTCCAGCTGCTCAATCCGGATATGGTCTTCGTGTCTGTTGTCCTGACTCATAGGCGAAAGCGGTCGTATTCTCCGAGACTGTCCACGGTTCCACCCTCGCCCTGTTCGTCAAATCCGGCCAACCCGTGATTGCCGAGCGGTCCGCCCACGGCTCGGGCCTCAAGGATCGCGGCCTCTTGAGCCCAGCGTGCGGAAGCGCCCCTTGTCCTGCCCCCAAGACCAGATGCGCACCTTAGGCGGATTGGATCATGCGCACCGCCTTTCGTTGCTGTACAATAGAGCGCTTTGAATACCGTCCCACGCGTCTTCGCTTATTTACGCCGGTATCCCTGGATGGCCGCAGGGACGCTGACCTGCGCGATACTCAGCACGTTGATGGTGGTGGTGTTTCCGGCGGTAACGAAGACGGTGATTGATGAGGTGCTGATTAAAAAACATCCGGAGCAACTGGCGGGATTGATCCTGACGGCGGCGCTGGCGGTGGTGTTCCGAAACGGGCTCGATTCACTCCGGATCATTCTGAACAACACGTTCGAGCAGCGAGTGATCTTCGATCTGCGGAGCGATCTGTATTCGCATATCCAGATGCTCCCCCTGCGCTGGTTCGATAACCGGGCGACGGGAGATTTGATGACGCGCATTCTGGAGGACGTGACATCGGTGGAGCGGATGCTGATCGACGGGATCGAGCAGGGCGTGGTCGCGGTGCTCCAGGTCGTGGTTGTGCTCGGGATGATGTTTTACTTCAGCGTGTCGCTGACGTTCGTCGCGCTGGCGCCCGCGCCGGTGCTGGCAGCAGGAGCGCTCTGGTACACGCTCACGGCCCACCGGCGGTACCGGCTTCAGAGACAGGCGTCGTCCGCCATGAATTCACTCCTGCACGATAACCTGGCGGGAATTCGCCAAATCAAGAGCTACGTCCGCGAAGGTGACGAGCATGCTCGGTTCAATTCGATTAGCGACAAGCTCCGGGACGCGACGTTGATCGTGATGCGGGTGTGGGCGCTTTACTCGCCGACGATGGTTCTGATCGGCACCCTCGGGATTGTTCTGACCGTATGGTTCGGAGCGCGAATGGTCCTGGCGGGCAGCATGCAGACCGGCGACCTGATGGCGTTCCTCTTGCTGACCGGATTTCTCTACGAGCCAATCCACAAGCTGCACCAGCTAAATCAGCTCGTACAGGTGGGCCGCGCAGCGGGGGAGCGCGTGTTTGAGATCATCGATGAGCCGATCGAACCGGGCTGGGAGAATTCGAAATCGGCGGTTCGGGTGACAGGCGACGTGCGATTCGCAGAAGTTGGATTCAGTTATGGAAAAGAAGGCGCGCCGGCCATCCAGGGCATCACCTTTCACGCGCGGCCCGGCGAGACTGTTGCGCTGGTCGGCACAACAGGCGCGGGGAAATCGACCCTGGTGAATTTGCTGACGCGCTTTTACGAATACGACGCCGGAGATATCCTGATCGACGGCAAGCCGATCCGGGAATTTGGAATGCGGCGGCTGCGCGAAATGATTGGGGTCGTGACGCAAGAGAGTTTCCTTTTCAACGGAACGATCCGCGAGAACCTGCTCATGGGGCGGCCGGACGCGAGCGATGCGGAAGTGCTGGCGGCGGCGGAAGCGGCGAATGCGCGGGGGTTCATCGACCGGTTGCCGAAAGGCTTGGATAGCGTGGTCGGCGAGCGGGGGGTGAAGTTGAGCGTGGGAGAAAAGCAGCGGGTTTCGATCGCGCGCGCGCTCCTGAAGGATCCACCGATCCTTATTCTCGATGAAGCGACGGCAAGCGTGGATACGACGACGGAGCGGTTGATCCAGGAAGCGCTCGAGCACCTGATGTCGCACCGGACCTGCTTCGTGATCGCGCACCGGCTCTCGACGATCCTGCGGGCCGACCAGATTCTCGTGCTGGAACGGGGTCAGATCATCGAGCGCGGCACGCACGCGTCGCTCCTCGACTTGGGTGGAAAATATGCGCGACTCTGGGAGCAGAGTTTCCTGGAGAAACCGGCGGACCCCGAAGCGTTGGCGGAGCTGGAGGAGAAAACAAACCTCCCACGTCCGATTCCGGAGGAAGAGTTCGAGCCCGACCCGCTGCCGATGGATCGCTAGGCCGTCCACGGCGCAGGCGAAGATTGATGGTTGTTCGCGGACGCCGCTGCGCGGCCTCCCCACCAAATGGATCGTTAGGCGAGGTCGGTCAGCTTGCGACCGGTCGCGCCTGCCTGGATAAATTTGCCCCAGCTCAGGTTGTCCTGGCCGGGCTTATGTTCGCGCGCCTTGCGGATCGCCATGTCCGATACGGCTTCCACCACCCATTCGAAATTGGCCTGACCGACCGACGCAGCCTCGGCGTCCGGCGCGGGATTGCAGAAATCGATCGCCATCGGCACACCGTCGCGAATGGCAAATTCCACGGTGTTCAAGTCGTAGCCGAGATATTGGTTCAGGATCAGAACGCCTTCCTCAACCTTTTGCAGGATCGCCTTGGGGGCGTCCCACTCCGTGGTGTAACGCAGATGATACGGATTCCGGGGCTCGTAGGGCATGATGCGGACGTTGCGCTGATCGATCGAGTAGCAGCGAAAGTACATATCGAACTTCACTTCTTCCTGCAGCATCATAACGAGCTGTCCAGTTTCGCTGTAGGCCCGGAAAAATTCGTCAGGATTATTCAGTTTGTAGACATTCTTCCAGCCGCCCCCCGCGAAGGGCTTGAAGAAGGCCGGCCAGCCCACGTAGGCAAACATCCCTTCCCAATCGAGCGGGTAAGCCAGGTTGCGGAAAGAATTGTCGTTGGTGTCGGGCGGCGTCTCGTGGGACGGGAGCAGGACCGTCTTCGGCACCGCAACCCCGATTTTCGTGGCGAGGGCGTTGTTGAAAAACTTCTCGTCAGCGCTCCACCAAAAGGGGTTGTTGACCACGGCGGTGCCGGTCAACGCCGCGTTCTTGAGGAAGCCCCGATAAAACGGCACATCCTGCGAGATCCGGTCGATGATCACATCGTAACCGCAAGGTTCGCCCTGGACCACCTTGTCGAGGCGAACGAACTCGGCCTTGATGTCTTTGCCGCCGGTTTTCTGGTTGACCCGCTCGACAAAAGCCGGCGGGAAACTCCCTTCCTGTCCAAAAAGAATTCCGATTTTTTTCATAAGAGGAGGACTCTAAATAAGCGATAAATAATAGGGCAGCATGTCGCGCCAATAGTTCCAATCGTGGCCTGACCAGCGGCGGTCGTCCAGCATGTGTTGAATGCCCTTGGAATTCAAGATGTGAGAGAGCCGCAGCGATTCATGCCGGGTGTTATCCCATTCACCGGTGCCGAGGATGATGCCCATGTGATTGAATTTCCACGGGTCATCGATGTTCGGCAGGTAATCGTAGGGGCTGTTGAAATAAATGTTGTCGTCGTAATAGCCGTCAAAAAACGAGCTGATATCGAACGCGCCGCTGAGCGAGATGAGGTGACTGACCGCGTCCGGATGGCGAAACGCGATATTGGCGGCGTGATACGCGCCCAGGCTGGCGCCGCAAACCGCCACCCTGCCCACCCCACACTCCCGCCGCGCCAGATCGAAAACGTCCTGCGTAATGACTCGCTCGTAGGCGTTATGCGTGCGCATGCGATCGGCCGGATGAATTTCCTTGTTATAAAAACTGTCGAGATCGATCGAGTCGGGGCAATAGATCGTAATCTTGCCGGCATCGACATATCCGGCGATGGAGCCGGTCAATCCGAAATCCTTATTTTGGGTGTGCCGGCCGAAAGAGGTCGGAAACAGCACGAGCGGGATGCCGCCGCCATCGCCAAAAGCCAGCATTTCGAAGTCGCGGCTCAAATACGGAGTCCACCAGCGAATATAACGTTCGTTCATGTCACGTAAGAAACCGCCGAACCCGCGCCGGGGGCAGCGTGGGCGGCTGGATCAGTCGCCCTACCTACGCGGTGTCACGCGCCGTGCCAAGCCCGAAAGAGCACCTGGCAGGGACGGCGCGCTGCGCCGTCCGAGAGACGCGGGAACCGTTCGACCCTTTGCTGCAATCCGCGGACGGCGCGGCGCGCCGGTCCCTATCCTACCGAAACATCCACGGCCTCTGGACAACCCGATTCTCTTCGACCATAGCTCTTCTTTCCAATGGCCCACACTCTCACTGGAAACATCCAAAGCCACTCCGCCTTTCCCTCGAAAATCCTGGGGAACCGGCGCGATGTTCTGGTTTATTTGCCCAAAGGCTATCGGCGCTCACCCACGCGCCGCTACCCCGTTTTGTATCTGCACGACGGGCAGAATGTTTTCGATGCCGCGACGGCTTTCGGAGGGGTGGAATGGGGCGTGGATGAAACAGCGCAACGTTTGATCACGGCGAAGCTTATCGAACCCATCATCATCGTGGCCGTGGCCAACACCGGAGAGGATCGCATTCACGAATACGCACCCACCGCCGCCCGGCTCGACCCGGAGAAACCGATGAAAAGCAAGGGAAGGCTGCGCAATTACGGTCGTTTCCTGACCGAGGAACTGAAACCATTCATCGATCGGAAATATCGCACCCGGCGGGAGGCGGAATTCACGGGACTCGGCGGTTCCTCGCTCGGCGGCCTGGCGACGCTGGTGTTGGGGCTTTGGTTCCCAAAATATTTCAGGCGCCTTGCCGTGATGTCGCCCTCGATCTGGTGGGATGATTGCGCGGTCTACAAAATCGTGGACGCGATTGATGAAACGGCCCGGCCACCGCTGAAGATCTGGCTCGATACCGGCACCCACGAGGATGGCTGGGAGCGCGCCCGGGAGCTGCGCGATCGCCTCGTGGAAAAGGGATGGCGCCTCCATGACGATTTGCACTACCTGGAGGCCGAAGGCTCCGATCACAACGAAGGCGCCTGGGCGGCCCGGATCGATCCGGTCCTGCGCTTTCTCTTCCCGCCCCTTCCGCCGGGTGCGGTAAAGCCGCGCCGAGCCAGCCTGGTCGGGGCCCGCAATGCGCTCCGCTCACTCCTGAAGCGCCCAAGACAGCCTGCGATCAGATAGCGCCGGCGAGCAGCCCCTTTGGTCACTGCAGGGGCTTGCCGTAAATCTGGTAGACCTGCACGAAACCACCGACGAAATCCCAATCTTTCTGATACGCGAACGCCTTTTCGCCAGGCCGCCAGGTCAGCTCACGTGGTCGTTTCGCGTGATTGGGATCGTAAACGGCATAACGATCCACCTCCTTTGTTCCCGCGCCCCTTGCTGAGGCGGAGCGTCGGCCATACACGAGCACGGCGTGATTGATCGTCAGGCTGGGGAACGTGGAAAGATAAACCACGAACAGTTCTCCGCGCGCCAGGGCCTCCTCGAGATGGGCATGGGTTTGCTCCTGATAGGACCGGCTGTGCTCGTGCACCATCCGGACATTGCCCACCCGAAAGTAAGTTGGCCAACCGAGGCCAATATTGTCCTGCAAGACCCGGCCTCGCCTTTCGCTCATGGCCCGCAAACTCGCATAGCCGGGGAAAACGATTCGTCGATTCTCCGGCCACGGCTCCTGCCAGGCGGGTTGTTGGGTCACCGTCCGGATGCGCTCCGCCAGAGTCCGGTCATCCAACGGAGATCCCTTGGAATCAAAACGCGCGAACTTGTGAAACTGCAGGACTGCCCTCGTCATGACGAAACACCGGCTCGTGTAACGTTTCGGATGGTTTCCGCCGGCTGATGGTTCCCGCAAGCGGGGATGGCCGTCGTGATATTCGAAGAAAGTTTCGTTAGCGAACCCGAAAGTATCGCGATCGAAGCGGAAATTCGCGGCACCGGCCCGGCTGGCCGTCAGCAGCAAAAGGAAACAGAACCCGAGCAGTTGCCGGAAGGCACGGCTATCAACTCGCCGGCACGGCAGGAAGAGGGCTGCCTTCCGCGAAATTGCCGAGCTTCCGAAACTTTTCATAGCGCTGCTGCAACAACTCTTCGATTGGCCGCGCCACGATGCGCTCAAGATTCTGGCGCAAAGCAGTTTCCAAATGCGCCGCCGCCATATCGTGGTCGCGATGCGCGCCGCCTTCCGGCTCCGGCACGATCTCATCGACCACGCCCAGTCCGATCAAATCCTGCGCGGTGAGCTTCAAGGCCTCGGCCGCTTCGGCGGCGTGACGCCGATCTTTCCACAGAATCGCCGAACAGGCTTCCGGGCTGATGACCGAGTAATAGGCGTTCTCGAGAATCAAGACGCGATCCGTCACCCCGATCCCAAGCGCTCCGCCCGAACCGCCTTCACCAATCACCACCGCGATCGTCGGCACGCGCAGATTCATCATCTCGCGCAGATTTACCGCGATCGCCTCCGAGATGTGCCGCTCTTCCGAGCCAATGCCCGGAAAGGCTCCCGGAGTGTCGATCAGGGAGATGACCGGAAGGCCAAATTTTTCCGCCAGCCGCATCAAGCGAAGCGCTTTGCGATAACCCTCGGGATGAGCGCAGCCGAAATTCCGCTTCACGTTTTCCTTCGTGTCGCGGCCTTTCTGGTTCGTGATTACAACACAACGATGCTGCCCGAGTTTGGCCAGCCCGCTCGGCATCGCCTTGTCGTCTCCGAAAACGCGATCGCCGTGGAGCTCGATCCAGTCGGAAAAACAGCGCCCGACATAATCGAGGGCGAAAGGACGCATGATGTGGCGCGCCAGTTGCACGCGCTGCCAGGCGGTCAGGTTGTCGTAAATCGCCCGGCGCGTTTCGCGGATCTTGTTTTCCATCGCCTCGACTTCCGAATCGAAATCGAGCTCGTGTTCGTCGGAATGGTTCTTCAGGTCCTGAAGCCGCCTTTGCAGCTCCAGGATTGGTTTTTCAAAATCCAAGGGATGGGTTTCCATATGATGGACTGTGAATACGGCGTAAGGCGGTGACCGGGACCGTCAATCTCAACCCCGGACGCAAAGGGTCAACGTTTTTACGATCAACTTCTTCAGTCCGTAATTGTGACAGGGGTCTTGGTGCTGACAAGGCTGCTCAGTTCCGACACGTCGGTCGCCGTCAGGCCCAGGCCGGGCGGGGGCGGCTGGCCCGACTCATCCCGGGAACCGGGGGCAGGTTCGGAATAGATAAAGAAGCCGGGGTGATTCAGCCGAATCCAGCGGGTACTGCTCACGTATTCCTTGGTTCCGAAGCCGACGCGTTTGCCATCCTTGAAGGCCAAAACCTCCGCGACCTTGGTGTTAATTCGCGAAGGTTGCTTGGCTGCGATCCGTACCGTCTTCACATGGTAGCGCTTGAAAAATTGCCCGTGATCGAGCAGCACGACGGTCTGGGCTTTGCATTGGATGAAGAGGGAAAAGTCAGGGTGAGAAATCAGGAGGCGCTCGCCCACGCGGAGCATCGTGGTGGGCAGGTTATTGGTGCGCATGATCAATTCCGGCGTCGTTTTCATCTTGTTCGCGATCCGCGCCAGGACGTCTCCGCTCCGCACGATGTATTCCTGCTTTTCGGGCGAACGGTAATTGGTGAGCAGGATCTCGCTGTTCACGTCGCCCAGGAGATCCTTCGCTTCCTCGATGTGCAGGCCGCCAGGGTATTTCTGAAGAAACTGGGTCAGGGCGTCCCGCGCTTCCGCCAGCTTGTTTTCCTGGCGGAGTTTCGCAGCGGCCTGAAACTCCGGAAGGCTGATATCCGGCACCGGCTCGAACGGGATCTCGCCGCTCTTTTCGGCGATGATTTTCCGTTCCGGCTTAACGAAGAGGTCGTAGCTGAAAAACGCGGCCCCGCCAAAAATGAGGACGGCGAGCAAGAGAACGAAAAGCCATTTCATGGGTCCCTGATCAAATATGCACCGCCTGCGACCGCGCCAGGGGCCCGCCGGGGCGTGCACCGCGGCAGCGGAGGAGGCCGTCTAGGAAAAAGTCTCCCAGGCGGCGGGTTGAGGCAGCGGGTCGCCATCCTTCCCCCAGGTGAAGTGGCAATCCTGGCAGTAAAATTCCTTTGGGAAAATCTTCAGCGCGAAAAGAATGCTCGCCAGCCACGGAGTCATAAACTTCCGGGTCATCTGGGGATACTCGATGCGGGGCGATTTGCATTGGGGGCAACGGATGGCGGAGCCGATTTCCGGATCGCTCGCTTCCCATTCCAGCATCAATTTGTTGGCCGCTTCGAAATCTTCCTCGTTGACCAGGACCTTCGCATTGGCCTGCGGTTCGGACCGAAAAACGGCCTTTTGGAGGCGCCCGTCATTATGGATATCGGCTTTCACGCCGGCATCCTCGAGACGCGTTTTAAGATGTTTCGCCTGAGCGGGCTCGTTGAATGTCGCAATCGTCACCATAATTTCATGGGCCTCCGCCGTGCTTCATCAAACATCAACTACTGGCCTAGTGCAAGATTCGCCGGCGGGAACCACTTGTAGAGCATGAAATACACAAGCACGCCGGTGACGGAGACGTAAAGCCATATCGGCATCGTCCAGCGGGCGATGCGGGTGTGGCGCTCCCAGCGCCGCCGGAACGCAGGCACCAACGTAAGAACGACGAGCGGCAGGGTGACGAAGGCGAGCAAGACGTGCGAGATCAGCATGGCAAAATAGATATACCGGATTACGCCGGTGGCCGTGAACGCGTTGGACCGCCCGCCCATCTGCGCGTGGTAAGTCACGTAACCCGCGAGAAACAGGGTGGACGATGTCACTGCCGCAATCATGCAGGCAATGTGCCGGCGCCAATGCCCCCGGCGAATCAGATACCAGCCGGCGGAAATGAAAACCGTGCTCACAAAGTTGAGCGAGGCATTGATCGCCGGCAGGTCGGATACTTGCATTGTTTCTATCAAACCTTGTAGAGGCGCCCGTGCCAAGTGCCTAACCGCCCACCCGTCGGGCGAGACTTTGTCGAGCAGGCTTCGTGGTAGGGCGAGACTCTGTCGAGCCGGCTCCGTGGTAGGGCGAGACTCTGTCGAGCCGGCTCCGTGGTAGGGCGAGACTCTGTCGAGCCGGCTCCGTGGTAGGGCGAGACTCTGTCGAGCCGCCGAGCGTCACGGCTCGACAGAGTCTCGCCCTACCAGAAGAATTGGACGTTGCACGTTGGACGTTGGACGTTTCCCCGTGCCTTCTCCAATTCTGGAACCGACGCCACCCTCCCTGGCGCGCCAATTCTACCGGCGACGATCGAAGGCACATCGCTCCGGCGGCAGAGCGCTCCGTTTTTTTCTCGTGGCCGCCATCTTCGCCCTGGGCTGGGGCGGATGGTACCTGGCAAAACGCGGATTCGGCCGGCAATGGCGCGATCGCGTCGTGGAAGAACTTCACAAGCGGGGGGTCGAAGCATCGGTGCGGCGGCTCACGCTCGATCCGGTCCGCGGATTGATCGCGCAGGACGTGCGTATTTTCGATTTCAAAAACCGCGAGAACACCCTTGCGGTCATCAGTGAAATCGCGCTCGACATCAATTATGCCGCCCTCCTTCATCATCAGCCGTTCCTCAATGCGCTGGATGTCCGCGGCGCCGAGCTGACAATTCCCACAGCCTCGGCCGGAACGCCCGCAACCTACCCCCGGATCACCGACTTCCGGGCTCACATTTATTTCCCGCCGGAGCAAATCTACGTCAGCCAGGCGGAAGGAATGTTTGGCGGATTACGGATCTCCGCCACCGGACAGCTGATCAAACGCAACGATTACAAACCTTCCGGTGAGATTTCCGAGGAGGAATGGAGCCAGCGCATGATGCTCATCCAACGGGTGGCGGACGAGCTGCGCCGATTCAATTTCCCGGGCGAGACGCCTTCGCTTCAGGTGAAATTTTCGGGCGACCTCTCGCAATTCGAAGCCGCCCGCGCCGAAGCAACTTTGCGCGCCGATCGATTGCAGCGTGGGACCTACGAGATGAAGGATCTGGCTGTCGCCGCGGAGTGGACCAACCAGACGCTGAACGTCACGCAATGCGAATGGAAGGATACGGCCGGCAGCTTTTCCGGCCGAACGAGCTGGAGCCGGGAAACCAAAGTGGCCGACTTTCAGGCGCGGAGCACGCTGGACGCAAAACAATTTCTCGGAGCGATCGGTTTCGAGCAATTCCTGGCCGATCTCACCCTCAATTCGCCGCCGTTGATCGAGCTCTCCGGCTCCGGCAATTTCGCCGAAACACCGCTTCGCGTGAGCGTGATTGGGCGGGCCGTGGTCGAGAACTTTGCTTACCGGACAGTGCCGTTCCTCAAGCTGTCCGGCGATTTCTCCTGGGACGGCGAGCGGGGAATGCTGCGCGGTCTTCGGCTCCGCCATGAATCCGGTGAGCTGACGGCCGACCTCCTCGAGGCTCCAGGCGATTTCCGCTTCAACCTCGAAAGCAACATCGAGCCGAGCACGCTCCGCGCGATTACGTCTCCCGAGGTGACCCGTTTTCTCGGCGAATGGGAATGGCGGCGGCCGCCGACGGTGCGGTTTAGTCTCCACGGCGAAAGCCGCGCGCCGGCGACCTGGATGGGCGATGGGACGATAGCCCTTCAGCGGACGCGGTTCCGCGGCGCCTGGATGAACGGAGCGAACGCGAACGTCCACCTCGATAAAGGAGCGCTAACCTTCGACAATTTTCGCGTCACGCGCGACGAAGGTGTCGGCACAGGCTCGTTCACTTACGATTTCCTGAAGCGCGAGGTGCGGCTCAAGGAGGTCAAAACCAACCTGCGACCCGCGGAGACGATCGTTTGGATCGAGCCGAAGCTTTTCAAACACGTCGCGCCTTACAAATTTCGACAGCCGCCCAGCATCGTGGCGAATGGCGTGATTCACTTTGGCGCGCCGAACGATTCTCTCGAGCTAAAGGTCGATGCGCCCGCCGGGATGGACTACGTTTTCCTGGGCAAAACGCTTCCGGTGGATCGCGTCTCAGGGCGTCTCCTTTTCACGGATAACCGGCTTCAGCTCACCGAAATCGCGGGCCGGCTTTTCAACGGCGACGTTCGGGGAGGGGCCGATATCTCCCTGGCGAAAGGCGATCCGCATTACCAGGCGAACCTCGCGCTGGAAGGCATCGATTTCCCGCGCATCGCCGATCTCTATTTCAAATATGAGACACCGCGAGGGCGCTTGAGCGGAAGTTATGACTGGACTGGCCTGGGGAGCGACGCTCGGAGCATGCGGGGCCAGGGCAGCGTCAGGGTGAACGACGGCGATATCTTCGCCATCCCGGTTTTCGGACCGCTCTCCGTCCTCATCGGCGCAATCATTCCCGGGGTCGGATACAGCCTGGCGCACAAAGCGAATGCCAGCTTCACGATCAAGGAGGGTGTGATCCACACCGACGACTTCAAGGTTTCGGGCAAACTTTTTGGAATGGTCGGAAACGGTGACGTCCGATTCCTCGACGACAAGCTGGATTTCGACATACGAGTCGACGCGAATGGGCCCGCCATCCTGCTGACGCCGGTCTACAAGCTGTTCGAATACAAAGGCGAAGGCAGCATCTCCAAACCGAACTGGCACCCGAAGAGATTCTAGATTTTCGATTTTTGAATCTCGATTTTCGATTGCAGTTTAGCGGCGAGCGATCGCGGTCTTTCGACTCGCGACGAGGATCGCCGTAGGCTCATTGGCTTCGCCCAGAAGCGGTTTCACGCGCGTCGCCTTCATCAACCCGGCATCGACGATCAGTTCCAGCCAGAAGCTGCTTTCGTCTGCCTCCTCCTCTACGATGCTCGTCTTGTTAATAAAATCCGCTCGCGACTTTGCTCGGCACAGCGCACGGTAATTCGCCGCCACTGACGTACTGCTACGCACGATTTGATTGGCGATTGCGTTACCGCTTCGAGTAGTCGGTAGTTCATCGGCCATCTTTAAGACACGCAATGCAAATTGCTTCGTTCGATCCTTCATCTGGGGTTCATTCATGACGCCTTCTAAATCGAAAATCGAGAATCGAGAATCGAGAATTCTCCTCGGCGCCCATATGTCCATCGGTGGCGGCGCGCATATGGCCATCGAACGTGCCCGCTCCATCAAATGCACCGCCATGCAGATTTTCGTGAAGAACAACATGCAATGGTTCGCCCGGTCGTTGGAGCAGGGAGAAATCTCGGCGTTCCTCGAGCACGCCCAGCGCGCCGAACTCCATTCCGTTTTTGCGCATGCGAACTACCTGATTAATCTCGCGGCCACCAATCCGCAGTTTCACGCCAACTCGCTTCGTTCCCTTTCGGAAGAATTGGTGCGAGCGGATCAGCTCGAGCTGCCCTTTCTGGTCTTGCATCCGGGGGCCCACCTGGGCGCCGGTGAGGAAGCGGGACTCGACCGGATTATCGAGTCGATCGATCGTGTCTTTGCCGGGTTGCCGAAAAAAGCGAAGACCCGCCTTGCCCTCGAAACGACAGCCGGGCAAGGCTCATGCCTTGGGCATCGATTCGAACACCTGGCTCACATCATCGAGAATGTCCGGGAGCCGGAGCGGCTCTGCGTTTGTCTCGATACCGCGCATGTCTTTGCTGCCGGCTACGACCTGGCGACAGACAAATTAACGAAGCGCATGTTCGCCGAATTCGATCGTATCGTCGGACTGGATCGCCTGGTCGCGCTGCACCTGAACGATTCGAAAACGGCACGTGGTTCCCGGGTCGACCGGCACGAAAATATCGGGAAGGGCCAGATTGGATTGGAAGCGTTTCGCTGCATCATGCGCGATCGCCGCTTTCGCGAAATCCCCAAGGTGCTTGAGACGCCGAAGGGCAAAGAACTGAAGGAAGACGTGGTGAATATGCGGACGCTACGCGGGCTTCTCGCTTCGCCCTCGTAATCGTGCTCGTGCTCGTGCTCGAAATCGACTCTTCGCTTATCCCCAGCAATCGAGCACGAGTAGGAGCACGAGCACGATTACGACTTTTGGTTACTCCTTCACTCGCTCGATATGAGCGCCGATTTCGATCAGCTTCTCATCGAGATGCTCGTAACCGCGATCGATATGATAAACGCGGCTGACTTCCGTTCGCCCCTCCGCTTTTAATCCCGCCAGGACCAGCGCCGCCGACGCGCGGAGATCGCTCGCCATGACGGGCGCGCCATAGAGCCGTTCCACCCCCTGAATGACAGCCGTCGCTCCCTCCAGTTGCATGTGCGCGCCCATCCGCTTCAGCTCGGCCACATGCATGTAGCGTTGGGGGAAAATGTTCTCGGTGACCACGCTGATGCCTTCGGTCGTCGAAAGAAGGGCGCACATTTGCGCCTGCATGTCCGTGGGAAAACCGGGGTATGGCTCGGTCACCAACTCGATCGGTTGGGCCGTGCCATTAGGCAGGACCGTAATGGCGTTTTCCCCCCATTGAATCTGGTAACCACAAGCAACCAGCGCGTCCGTTACCGCGGTGAGGTGCTCGGGCTCCGCCCGTTTGATCGTGACGCCCTTGCCGGCGATCGCGCCGGCCACCAAAAATGTGCCCGCTTCGATCCGGTCCGGAATCACATCGTGTTCCGCCCCGTGCAACTCTTTCACCCCTTCGATGATCAAACGCCGCGTGCCGGCGCCTTCGATCTTCGCGCCCATCTTGTTAAGGAAATTCGCCAGATCGACCACTTCGGGCTCGGTCGCCGCCCCTTCAATGACCGTGATCCCTTCGGCCAGGGCCGCGGCCATCATGACATTGTCGGTGCCGAGGACGGTCGGGCCGAATTTGCCGGTGAGATT
>QHMY01000027.1 GCA_003218305.1 Verrucomicrobiota bacterium | reverse complement strand
CCAGAGCCACTGAGAGCGCCGAGTAAATTACTGAGCAGATCCTGACGCTCTTGTGGCGGCGTTTGCGCAATGGCGTTCTTCGCCACTTCGTGAAATTCGTCGGCGGGAAGAGTCTGGAGATGTTCGGTCACGGCATCGTGATAAGCGCCGTTGTCGAATTGTTTGTCCTCAGGCTTCGTCGAAACAAAGCGCTCATGAAATTGCGCGGCCTGTTCTTCATTCACGGGCGCATCGCCCCCAAAAAGTTTCAGGAAGTCGTCCATTGTGCTCATAATAAATTCCTCAAAGAATGCTGCGGTGAAGCATAGTGTCGCCGATCGATCGGCGAGGAGCAACGCTTCTAACGCACTTCCAGTTCGGCGAATATCGCGGACAAATTGATCTCGGGCGGCGACATGCCTGTGTCGGTGTAGGTGAGAGTGAGGCTTTGTTTCTCTTTGGAGAAGGAGAGTGCGCCAGTCATCTGGGTCACCGTGGCGAAATCTTCTTTATACCCGGCTTCACGAAACTGAGCGCGCAACGCTTCGGCGGCCGCTTGGGCTTTGCCCTTACCGACGGTGAATTTGATCCTGTCCTTCGTTTGATCCACGTCTTTCGCGTCCGCGGGCAGGGTGACGGAAACTTTCGGCGGTGGCTTGTTTGCTTCGGCCAACCGCGCGGCTTCCTTGGCCTCCTTTTCCTGGGCCGCGGCTCGGAGCGCGGGAGCCATCTCTTTGATCTTTCGATCAAGCTCCGCGATTTCCGCCGCGCTCTGAAAACGAACGGAGGCATGGAGCTTCCCGCGAGGCCCGGCTGACATCGAGAGGGTGAGCATGTCCTTCCCGGGATTGCGAAAGATCATGGTGGGCAGGTCATCGATCGGGACGGTGTGATCGAGCGTGGATTGCCAGCCTGTCGCGGCCAGAGTCTTTCGGTAGAAATCGACGACGGCATCCTGGCTCGCTGCGGTGTCGAAAGTGAGCTCCGGAGGCGTGTCGACGTAACGCAATTCCTCGACGTTCGGCGGCGGGGGAATATCGGACGAAATGAGCTGGGTCGAATACTGGATCATGGTCTTCCCGTCCTGCGCGGGTGCGACCGAGACGGTGGCCGTAACCAGGATGGCGTTCTGTTTGTATTCGACGGTATCGCCGGCACTGCCGTAGGGAACCCACCCTTGCGCGACAAGAAGATTGCGACAGGCTTCCGCGGTCGCGGGAACGGCAGCTTCGGTCGCATACATCGCAGTGGAGTCGCCGACATAGACCTTCTTGGTGCCAGGAGGGACGGGGAGTTGGCCGGGTTTGACGTTGCCGAGGTTTTGCAACATGACGGACAGGTCGCCGCCTTTTCCACTCGAGAAGACCGAAAGCGAGAGGATAAATCCGCTGCGCGCGAACATCGCGCTGGCCGATTGTTCTGTGACGGAGCTGTTCGGCAATTCTTTCCAACCCTGCGCGGTGAGTTTCTTTTGGTGAAAATCGAAACCGTTTTTGACGTCGCCGGTGGCTGCGTAGGTAAGGTTGGCCATGTGGTGCGACCGTTCAGGTTTGGCGCCGTCCATCAACGGGAAGGTGGAAAGGTCGAGGACTTGTGCTGCTTGCTCGACGGTGGCCGGTTTTTGCATCGGACCGTCAGAGGTCGTGTTATCTGTCGCGCCCTTTTTTTGTCCGCACGCGGAAAGGCAAACGAGCGCACAGATTGCAAGTGCCTCTCCGATCAATGCGGGAAGGCGAAGGTAAACAGCGGAGCGCGACAATCTTTCAACGTTCATGGCGGCGACGCTACCGTAATTCCCTGGCGTTTCGAGCTTTGTCTTTGTGCTCGTCGCCCAGTTGCCGATCAAGCTGTGCGTTCCCGTCGCCCCTCCGGGGCTGGACCTATTCTGAATCAAATATCCGGTGGTTGGCACCACCGGCTACATTCCGTCACACCTCCGGCGTTATCACGCCGGTGCCTGGCAGTCCCCGTGGAAACGGAAATCCGCACGCCTCCGGCGTTATCATGTCGGTGCCTGGCAGTCCCCGTGGAAACGCAAATCCGCACGCCTCTGGCGTTATCATATTTGGCTTGCGCGGTTGAATTGGAGCTTGGCATCGGGACATTCCTCCGGCAATGACTCAGGCGGATTTGGAACAGCGGGGACAAACGATTCGCGAAGACTCGAAAGTCTGGACGGCACTTTTCGGGGCTGTCCTGATTGCGCTCGCTCTTGCCCTTTCGGCGGAGATCAACCGGCCGTGGATTAACGGCGTGGATTTCAACGGCGCGGTTTGGTCCCAATCCGCTCACAACATTCTTCGCGCCGGCCTGATCGAAACATCCGGCGCGTCATCGGGCTTTTATTTCGGTCCGCTCCCGATTCCGGCGCGGGGTTATTATCTCCATCACCCGCCGCTGCTCCACCTGGTGATCACAGGTTTGTTCGCAATCCTCGGCGAACATGAATGGGTGGCGCGGCTGGTGCCACTCTTTTGCACGTTGGCCAGTGCAGTCTTTCTCTGGCTGCTGGTGCGAAGCTGTGTGGGCGCGCGGGCGGCCACATTGAGTGCGGCAGTATTTTCGTTCCTGCCGATGCAGCTCCGCTACGGCCCCATGGTGAATTTCGAGCCGTGCGTCATGATGCTGATGCTCGGCATGCTTCTCTGTCTGAGATGGCACCAGCTCACCGGCGAACGGTGGTGGAAGCATGGCGCGCTCGGTTTTGCCATCGTCGGCCTGTGGGTGGACTGGGCGATGTATCTGTTTGTGATTGCGCTGTGCGCCTGCTGGCTGGTGCGAGCCAGGGGAGGGGACAGGCGCTTCGCCGGTATACTTTTTTTGAGCGCGCTTGTTTCCGGTGTCGTCTTCCTGGCGCGGATCATTTTCCTGCAACCCGACGCCTGGAAACACCTGAGCGACACTTTTTTGCTGCGGTTGGGGGCAGGCAAAGGGGGAGTCTTCACTGAACTCCAGTGGTTCACGAGAATCGGGGAGACGCTAACGACGCACTTTCTGGCGTGGGGATTGGTTCTGGCGGGAATCGGAACGGTAATTCTCTGGCGTTCTCGATCGCGCGGGGAAGGCTGGCAGTGGCTGGGCCGCGCCGCCTTCAGCATTTTTGTGATGGACCTTCTCTTCGTGGGCATATTTCGGAACGATTCGTACATCCATCATTACATTGCCTTTTATTTCCTGGCTCCGGTTGCCATCGCCGCAGGCCTGGCTCTGGATCGGTTGATCGCGGGACTGCGCACGGTGACGCCGCCGCGGCTGATTCCTGGCACGGCTCTGGGCTCGGCCTGTTTCATCCTCGCCGCACTGGGATGGTCCGGCTGGCATCACGAGCAGGCTCTCGTCCGACGATTCCGGATTTTGGATTATCAGACGAACGAGCCGGCTGCTTTGATCCCGGAACTGGGCAGAGCCATTCGGGAAAATTTTTCCGCGGACACCCGTGTCCTGTGCAACTTCCTGCCGGATTACGGGCCACAACTGGGTTACTACGCGCAGAGAGATATCCTTAATAACATGTGCGAATATCGATTCTGGGATCCGCACCTCAGCGATCCATCGAAGCACGTCGGCGGGGTGGTGTGGATGACATCGAGCCCGTCGTCCCAAGGAATCCTGGCCAAACTGCCTCCGGGACGGAAACGATTTTTGACCGTGGGCGAGTTTACCTTTTGCTTATGGAAGCGGGGCTAAGCGTGGGCGGCCGACGATCGAAATGGTAGGTTCTGTCGAGCAGGGCAGTTCGCAATCCATGTCGCTTCCGTCATTTGACTCCAGCTCGCGTTTGTTGATTTTCGCGCCGCATCCGGACGACGAGTCGTTGGCTTGCGGAACCCTGTTGCAAAATGCCGTTGCTGCCGGCGCCGCGGTCCTGGTCATTTATGTCACCGACGGGGAAAACAATCCCTGGCCGCAACGATACCTTTCCCGCCGCTGGCAACTGAACGCCGCTGACCGGCAAGGGTGGGCTAAGCTTCGCCGCAGAGAGGCGTTGGCGGCGCTTCAGGTTTTGGGCGTTTCTCCGGAAAATGCCCGATTCCTGGGATGGCCGGATCAGGGGCTCGACCAGCTGTTGGAATCCCAGCCGGCGGTCGTCCTCGCGAGGTTGCGATACCTGACCCTGGAGTGGCATCCGACCCATATGGTGGGGCCCGATGTCCGGGATCGGCATCGCGATCACAGCGCCTTTGGGCTGATGCTTGAACGGCTTTTTTCGGGGGCCGAACCGTTTCCCGAGAGGATTCACCGGTGGACCTACGTGGTCCATGGCCGTGAGGCCGGATTCCGTCGTAATGCCGAGGCTTTGCCGCAAACAGACCGGCAAACTGAGGTAAAGCGGCTAGCGATTGAATGTCACCGGAGTCAGCTGATGCTCTCCCGTCGCCGCTTCCTCGGGTACGCTACCCGAAGGGAACACTTCCTGAACGTTTCATAGTCCGGCACTGCGGAGGGACGGCCAGAGGCACTGCCCGGCCCGAATAGAACGTAAGCTGGGAGAACAGCCGCAGGCTCTGCCTGACCCGAATAAAAACGTAAGCCGTGAAAGAAAAGACTCCTTTTATTTCGACCGAGCTCCTCTATACGGCGATCGTCGATTCCTCGGAGGACGCCATCGTCAGCAAAGACCTCCACAGTATCGTCAAGAGCTGGAACAAGGGAGCGGAGCGGACCTTCGGGTACACGGCGGAGGAGATGATTGGCCATTCCATCGTCCAGTTGCTCCCTCCTGACCGACTCCAGGAAGAGGCGCACATCCTCGCGCGACTCCACCGCGGGGAGCGGGTCGAGCATTACGAAACGGTCCGCCGTCGCAAGGATGGCCAGTTGATCGATGTGTCCCTCACGATTTCACCGATCCGGGATGAGAGAGGCGTGATCGTCGGCGCCTCCAAGATCGCCCGCGACGTCACCAAGCAGAAGGAGGCGCTCCGTAAATTGGCCGAAGCCCATGAGCAGCTGAAACGGGCAGACACGATGAAGGCGGAGTTTTTGGCCACGCTTTCACACGAGCTGCGGACCCCTCTCAATGCCATTCTCGGCTGGGTCCAAATCCTGAAGAACGGAGCTACGGAGGACGACCTCGAGCAAGCCGTCCCGGTCATTGAACGCAACGTTCGGGCGCAGGCTCAGTTGATCGAAGACCTGCTGGATATGAGCCGGATTGAAGCCGGCAAGCTCAGCCTCGATATTCAACCGGTCGATCTGGCCGAAATCGTGAATGCCAGCCTCGAGACTGTGCGTCCGGCCGCGCACGGGAGGGAAATCCGGCTTACCTCGGCCTTCTCCAGCATCGACGGCGTGGTGATGGGCGACAAGAACCGTCTCCAGCAAATTCTTTGGAATCTGTTGATCAATGCCGTGAAATTCACGCCCAAGGGCGGCCGGGTCCATGTCGTGACGGAGCGCAGCAACTCCCATGTCGACCTGTCGGTGACAGATAGCGGGCAGGGGATTGCTCCGGAGTTTCTCAACCAAGTTTTCGATCGCTTTCGTCAGGCCGACTCCTCAACCACGCGCCCGCACGGTGGACTCGGCCTGGGCTTGTCTATCGTGAAACACCTCGCGGAATTGCACGGCGGCAGCGTGCACGTAGCAAGTGCCGGCGTAAATCTCGGCGCGACGTTTACCGTCAGCCTGCCGCTGCAATCGGTCCGGCAGCGGCCCGGAACGCGCTCCAAATCCCAACGCAGTGTAGCTATCGATGACGGCGCAACCGAGGCCGACTTGAGCGGCGTCAAGATCCTCGTGGTCGATGATGAAAAGGACTCGGTCGAGATCGTCCGGCGTATCCTGGGGCGTACCGGCGCGGAGGTTTGCACCGCCGGTTCGATGGAGGAAGCGCTCACCGAATTTAAGCGGTTCGCTCCGCATGTCGTGTTGAGCGACATCGGCATGCCTGGTCATGATGGGTACGAGCTCATCGCTCGCCTTCGGAAACTTCCCGGTGGCCGTACCGTTCCGGCGGTGGCGCTGACCGCGCTGGCCCGGAGCGAAGACCGGACCCGTGCCTTGCGCGCAGGCTTCCAGCTTCATGTCCCCAAACCGGTGGATTCCGCCGAGCTGATCACGGTTGTCCAAAACCTGGCGGCACTCCGTTCGCAGGCTTCGTAACATTTCTAGCGAGGGCCGTGTGTTGCGTTGTAGAGGCGCTTTTGCCAAGTGCCTGAGGGACGCTGCGCGGCGCCATTGGCGCAAGCGTATCTGATCCCTGCGTCCAAAGCCGGACGGCGCAGCGCGCCGTCCCTACCATTGGCAACGAAAGCGAACAGCTATTTCGCTTCCACTTCGAGCCGGTGGGCCACGATGAACTTGAAGAGCACAAAGCAAACGCCCGAGCCCGCGGCGAAGCCGGCGTGCAGCAGCCAGAACTTGGTGGTCGGCATCGTTTCGTAAAATCCGCCGACCCAGCCGACGAGACTGTTCGCGGCGAAGAAGGCCAGATAATAGAGGCCGATGACCGTGGCGTTGATCGCTTTCGGCGCGTACTTGGCGAAGAGAGCGAGGCCGATCGGCAGCATATGGGCGAAGGCGATGCTGTTGAGAAAGTGGAACGCGACCGGCCAGAAGAGACCGATTTTCTGTCCCGGGCCTTGCGTGGCCGCGGCGGTAACGAGGCAGAGCACGCCGCCGATCGAAAAAGCAGAGCCGATGATGAGCTTGGTGATCTCGTCCGGTTCGCGCCAGCGCTTGCCATACCAACGGTAGAAAAGCGCGACGAGTGCGAGGAAGCTGACGCTGACGATGGCATCGAGTGTGACGAGCCAAGTGGTTGGCAGGGTCTTACCCATGAAAACGAGATCGAACTGCTGGTCGCCCCAGACGAGGTAGGCGTTGAAGATCTGGTTGTTCGGCACGATCGCGACCGCCATCACCGGGATGAGCAGGATGAGCGCGAACACGGTCCGCCAGTCGCGCCCGGTGAGCTTTGCTTTCGGCGCCGAGCTGGCGGTTTGGGCCGCGGCGATAATCCGGGGATCGTTGTCGGACGCGCGCAGATATTTTTGTCCGGAGAGATAAATAACGATGGCGAGGAGCATGCCGACCCCGGCCGCGCCGAAGCCGTAGTGCCATCCGACCTTTTCGCCGAGCGTGCCGACAATGAGCGGGGAGATGATCACCCCTGCGTTGATGCCGAGATAGAAGATCTGGAAAGCATCGCCCCGGCGGAGATCGTCGGGCTTGTAAAGCGATCCGACCTGGCTGGCGATGTTGCCCTTGAACATGCCGCAACCAACGATCAGGCAAAGAAGCGCGAAGAGAAACGCGGGCTCGAACGCCATCAGGAAATGGCCGGCCGCCATGGTGACCGCGCCCAGGAGAACGGTGCGACGCCGGCCGAGAAGGCGGTCGGCGAGGAGTCCTCCGAGGATCGGCGTGAGATAAACGAGAGAAGTGTAGGTGCCGAAAATGGCGGAAGCGAGCGCCTGACCTTCCAAACCGAAATAGAGCACGCGCACGCTGCTGAATGCCGCGATGTGTTCGATTCGCCCAGGCAGCAGGAGATACTTGACCATGTAGAGAACGAGAAGCGATTGCATCCCGTAGTAGGAAAAACGTTCCCATGCCTCGGTGAACGCGAGATACCAGAGCCCGCGAGGATGGCCCAGGAAATCGGCCTTGTGATCTTCGCCTACTAGCGGCGCGGCATCATCGGGTTCAGCGGTAGCGGTCATGCGGCCGCTAGAGTAGCGGAAATTCGAAATTCGAATATCGAAATCCGAAGGGCGCTACGACGCGACTCCGTCGAGCCTCTTCTGTAGGGCGGGGTCGTCGACCCCGCCGGAGGGTAGGGACGCCGCGCTGCGGCGTCCGCGCACGGGGGATCCGATGCCTTCGTCGAAAGCTGCGCGATGATGCCAAGTTGCCGTTAATCAATCTCGGCGGGCTAACGCTCCCGCGCCTCAGGATTATTAAGCATTGACGCTCTGGAACTTGAACCAATAGCCTGCTTCCAACAAAACTGTCGGTGCCCCTCGCGCCGATGTCGCTCGCCCGAACCGGGCCCCACATTTTGGGACGAGCTTCCTAACCATCAAAAATAGAAAGACTCCGTTTCCATGAAACCGATCAATTCCATCATTGCGCTCGCGCTCCTGGCCGCCCTCCCGGCCGGATCGTCCTTCGCCCAAAGCTCACCTTCCAGCGCCGCCAAAACGACCACGAGCACAACAACGAAAACGACGTCGTCGGCAGCAGCGGCTTCACCCGCCGCCGCCACCACCTCCGCGGCACCCGCGCGCACGGACGTGTATCACGTCCATTTCACTCATGCGGCGCCCGGCAAGGCCAATGCGCTGGGTGATTTCATGAAACAACCCGATCCGAATGCGCCGATGCCGGGGCACTCGATCGTGCTGCGACATCAGGAAGGCGATTCCTGGGATTATGTGACGATCGAGCACATGGGCACCAAGGTTACCCTGGACGCGGCCCGACCCGCGCCGGCCCCCGCGGCAGCGCGTGACGCCAGCGACTGGCATACCGACACCTATGTGAGCGGTCCCGCGTGGGCCGACTTCGCCAAGGCCATGGGCATCAACGAAGGCGCCGGTAAGTCGGCGGTTTACATCGTGTCGGTTTACCGCGCCGTTCCCGGGCATCGCGACCAACTCGATGGAGTCCTCAACACCCAATCGCCCGGCGATCCGGCAGCCGGAAACATCGTGCTCCAGCATCTCGAAGGCGCGGCCTGGACATTCCTGTCCGTGGCGCGTTATGCGACATGGGAAGACTTCGTGAAGAACGAAGTGAGCGCAGCCGCGGAGCAGGCCAAAGGGGCAGGGGGTTGGGCCACATTGCGTGAACACTCCTCCTACCACACCGATACGCTCGCCGACCGCATCCTGCCATAATCTGGTTCCGATCGGACATACGTCCGACGCAAAACACAAAGCCGCGGGGGATAAACTCCCCCGCGGCTTTTGTTTTCGCGGGAAATGTGGAGGCGCTCGCTGCGGCGAGCGCCTGTCCTTCATCGATCGGCGTTTCCAGCTGATTGCGATCGCGACCAAAATAATCGCGCAAATTTCAAATTGTTCTTGCGCCTCAAGACCGAAATCGGCTTCACTGCCAACTTAGTTCCCCTTTAGCCCCCCAATCCTCAGCCCCCCAAAACATGAAATCAGCAAGATACCTCTACGTACAAATCTGCCTTGGCCTCGTCATCATAACATTCTCACCAATGCGTCCTGCGTCCGCGCAGACTGTCCAACAAAGGATAGTCACCGGCTTCGGTCTTTGGAACGACGATAGTTATAGCCTCCACGCCCACGTCAACGTCGACTCGGGTCTTCCTGACGGCAGTTACTACCTCCATTTTACGGAAAACAATGGCGCGAATAGTTTTAACGCGCCTTTCCAAATCGTTAGTGGTCAGGCGTCGCCTCCTACCTTCGATTGGTCCGCTTCAACCTATCGGGCACGTTACGTTCCGGACGGCGGTACGACCATGGCTGCGATTGACGCCTTCGGGGTTGGAAGCAACACGGGGATCGGTGTTCCCGCCAGCGGCCAAATCACCGTCACGCGGCAGGATGTATTTTTCCCTAACGGAAATGTTCCGCCGGCGGTTCATTATGACTTTGATTTCAACGTGTCCGTTGCGGGACTGGCAACACCCACGCCCACACCCACCCCGACGTCTACGCCGCCCCAGTCACCCGGTTCGCGGCCGCATACAAAAGCGAACGATCACAAATCGGGCGGCAATCAATGTCCGGAAACTGCGCCGGACCCTATGGCGCGCTACAGCGTTCATTCAATGCTGGTCAGTCTGAATATTGAGGATCGACCTCTGCGCTACACTCCACCCCGCGGGCCTGCGATCGATTTCATCGTGACCTACAACCAGAAGGAAGGCCAGCAGCCAGCCGTGTTCCATTACTCCAATCTCGGACCGAAATGGACCTTTGGTTGGCTCTCTTATATCACCGACGATCCCAGTGCGCAGCTGGCGACGACGGCGGTCTATGTTCCGGGAGGCGGGGCGGAAATCTTCGCTTTCGATTATTCCACTCAGACTTTTCAGACTGACCCGCAGAGTCATGCTGCGCTCGTCAAGACTGGAGCTAGCAGCTACGAGCGCCGTCTGCCCGATGGCTCGAAGCAGGTCTTCGCGATTACGGATGGAGCAGTTTCGTATCCGCGCAGGATTTTTATGACTCAGTTGGTCGATTCGACCGGCAATGCCATGACCATTAGCTACGATTCGAGCTTCCGAATAACGACGGTCACCGATGCGCTCGGTCAGACCAGCACGATTTCGTATGAGGTCGCCGGAGACCCGCTAAAAATCACGCGCGTAACCGATCCGTTCGGGCGTTTTGCCACGTTCCAATATTCGGGTGGGCATCTATCGACGATCACCGATGAGATCGGAATCCCATCGCATTTTACCTACCTGGCAGGGACTGATTCGATCGATTCGATTACTACGCCATACGGCACCACCACTTTCGTCAGCGGACAGAACGGGACGAATCGATGGATTGAGACAACCGATCCGCTTGGAGGAAAAGAACGCGTCGAGTATCGGGACCATGCGCCCGGAATTTCACCCAGTGAGCCCGTCGTGCCGAACGCTGTGGGAATCACCAACGCCGGGATGGATATCGCGAACACTTTTTATTGGGACAAGAAGGCGATGCTGGTCGCGCCGGGTGATTACACAAAGGCCAAAATCACCCACTGGCTTCTCAATGCCAATGGCTCAACCTCGGGAATCGCGGCGAGCGAAAAACTGCCGCTCGAGAACAGGGTTTGGTTTACCTATGCCGGGCAGCCGGATTCTTCGCATGCAGGGACGACTGCAAATCCTTCCCAGGTTGCGCGTGTCCTTGGGGATGGCTCAACCCAGCTTTCCCAGTTTGAATACAACAACCTGGGCAAAATCACCAAAGCAACGGATCCGGCCGGTCGTTCGACCACATACATCTACGAGAGCAATAACGTCGATCTGCTCGAAGTGCGTCAGACGACGGCATCCAATTACACCCTTCTTCGCAAATTCACTTACAACTCCGGACATCAACCGCTCACCCATACTGACGCGGCCGGTCAGGTCACCGCTTTTACTTATAATGGGTTCGGCCAGCTGCTGACGCGAACCAATGCAAAGAACGAAACGACCACCCTGGCCTACGGTGGCACGGCCCCGGATGGGTATGTCGCTTCGATCACGAGCCCGCCGTTTAACGGCGTGTCGGCGGTGACGACCTTCGGTTACGACACGTTCAAACGAGTCCGCAACGTGACGGATACGGATAACTACACGGTCGTAATCGATTACGACGCCTTGGATCGCAAAACCAGGGTCACTTACCCCGACTCGACGTTCGAGCAATTCCAATACACCGACAATCTGACTGGAGCGATGACCCTCGATCTCACCGGCAGCCGGGATCGACGAGGTCTTTGGACATACCGCCATTACAACGCCAACGAGCAGCTGGAATCGATCACCGACGCGGCCAATCGCACTACCACCTTTGGTTGGTGTACGTGCGGCGCGCTCGACAACATCACGGATCCGAAAAGCCAGATCACTACGTTTCGCCGTGACCTTCAAGGCCGCGTTTACCAGAAGGTTTTCGCTGACGGCACCGTCAACGACTTCCTTTTCGAGGGACAATCGGGTCCGAACACCCAAGGGGCCACCAGCCGGCTGCAATCATTGACCGACGCCAAGGGGCAGCGCACCAATTACCTTTATTGGCCGGACAACGCCGTCCAACAAATCAGCTACACAAATACCGCCGGCCAACCGCTCAGCCCGCCTACGCCAAGCGTCAGTTTCACCTACGACATTCAGTTTGGGTTGATTAAAACGATGACTGACGGGATTGGCACGACCACCTACGGCTACAACTCCATCGGTGCAGAGCCCACGTTGGGCGCGGGGCGTTTGGAAAGCATCGAAGGCCCTTTAGGCCACGACAAGATTACGTTCGGTTACGACCAGTTGGGGCGTGTCATCAATCGCTCGATCGACGGCACCGCGAATTCCGATACGTGGACGTTCGACAGCCTCGGCCGAGTCAGAACCGAGGTAAACAACCTGGGCACATTCAATTATTCCTACGTCGGGGTGACCAACCGCCTGAGCGGCACGACCTATCCTGGCGGACAGTCGACGTCCTACTCTTATTTCCCCAACGCGCAGGACAAGCGTCTGCAAAAAATCAAAAATCAAACGAGCTCGGACAATTTGCTCTCGCAGTTTGACTACAATTACGATGCAGAGGGGTTGATCAAGACCTGGACGACGAGCAATCCAAGCCTGCATACGGCACAGCGGACAGACCTCGGTTATGACAACGCGGATCAGCTTCTTACGGCACCGATAAAAAACGCGACCACCAATGCGTTGGTCAAGGAATACACCTACGCCTACGACGCGGCGGGGAACCGCACGTCAGAGCGCATTGGAAATAAGACGACGTTATCAACTCCCAACAATGTCAACGAGCTGATAAGCCAAAGCGGAGCCGTAAACCGGACGCTGACCTACGACGCGAACGGCAGCCTTATCAACGATGGGGAGAGTCGCACTTTCCAATGGGATGGCGCGAACCGGCTGGTGGCCATCAATTACACCGGGACGAACAAGCGGAG
>QHMY01000073.1 GCA_003218305.1 Verrucomicrobiota bacterium | reverse complement strand
TATTACCCCGTACCTGCTTCGGAGCTCGGAAGGCGCCGTCGCGTGGTTCGATCGCGCGGTGCCGGCGCCGGTCAGGGCCTGGCTCGATCTTTACACCCGCTGGGTAGCGGGACTGAAGACGGAAAGCAGTTTCGCGATGAAGCTGGTCCACAAGTGGGCCTGGCAAATCGGGCTTAACGTCGTGCTGATCGCCGGAATTTTTGTTGGCGCCGCGTCGTTGCGCCGCTATGGCCTGGAGTGGTGGCCGCAAATTCCGCGCGGCGAAGATGGCGTCAAAGCCGCGTTGTGGCTCGGCGCCATGTTGCTCAGCCTCCCGTTGCTGATCGCGTTGTTCCGAAAATTGCGCGCGCTTTGCATGTTGCTCTCCGAAATGAGTGTGACCCGGCGCGCCGGCGGCGAGAACGTTTCCGCGCTGCGATCCATCGTAGCCAATACCATTCTCGCCGCGGCCTGCGTGCTCCTGATGCTTATGCTCGCGCTTCTCAGCTCCGCCATTCTGCCCTCCTGGAAATTGCTCGCCGCGCAGGCGTTGATTGTTATCGCGACGGGGGTGCTTCTGCGCCGTTCCTTCACCAGGCTCTATTCAAAGGCGCAGTTTGCCCTGCAAGAAACGCTCTCCCAACCGCCCGCGGCTCATCGGGAACCGACCGCGCGCTCCCTCCCGGCTCTCCTGCGCGGAGCCGAATTGCGGACGGTTCGCGTTCCCGAAAAAGCTGGTGCGGCTGGAAAATTGATCGGCGAACTCGCGTTGCGCACCCGAACCGGCGCCAGCATCGTCGGCATCCAGCGCGATGAAACCAGCCTGATTAACCCCGGAGCCGACGAAGAGCTGCGCGCCGGCGATGACGTCCTGCTTCTCGGAAACCAGGGCCATCTTGATTCCGCCCAGAAACTTCTCAATGATGAGCAGCGCACCTAGCCGCACGATCGCCTTCCCTTGAGCACGAACACCAACATCGCCGAGTCCATTGGGTTAATGGAAACGCTGATCGGGTACCGGTACCAGAAAGCGTTGCATCACCAGTTAATGAAGGCGGCCGATCATTCCATGCTCGGGATCGATGTGCTGGTTCTGATCTACCATTTTGCCAAGGTGGCCAAGGGGGACATCCTCGAAATCGGTTCGTTTGTGGGCGGGTCGACCATCGCCGCTGCCATGGGCGCGCGCGATTCGGGAAAACGAAGGAAGTTTGTCAGCATCGAACCTGGCGGCCGGCTCAAGGATCACCACCTGGCGACGAAGGACATTTTTCGAGACCTCAAAAAAAATCTCGCGCGGGTGAATTTGCTTGAGGCGGTCACCCTCATCAATGGTTGTTCGTACGACGAGACGACGATCAGCGCGGTTCGGGAATTGACGGCGCCGGGCGAGACCGGCCTCTTTATTTTCGATGCCGATGCGAATGTGCGCCGCGACATCGACTGCTACGGCGACCGGTTTGCGCACGGTTGCTGGGTAGTGATCGATGATTACATCAGCGCGACCGACAAAGGTGGACCGACCCGGATTCAGGTGGACGACCTCATCGCGGCCGGCCGGCTGGAGCCGCTGGGATTCTACGGCTGGGGAACGTGGGTCGGGCGCTGGCTGCTCAAGTAGGAAAGAATTTTTCCAACTCGTAAATAGCTTTTAATCTGAAACTTACGTCGCTGGCATGAAGTCGATTTTTTGACATTCGGCGGGCTGATGGAATCTTGGGTGGCGTTAAGATTGACCCAGGCCAGCTTCGACCAAAGGCGCCAGTCATTCTTCCGCCACCACAGCCTATCGTTTAGTATAAGTCAGTTTTTCCCGGCCTGATCGCCGAGGACCAGAAGCTCTTCGAGGAGCTTCTTCGGTAAACCCCGCTGCCTGACATGGCATCCATGCCGCAGCCAACGATTTTTCGCAGGGCTCGAACTCTGCCTCCCAATATATGAAACCTAACTCCCAAATATTACGACAGCACGAACGCTCGAAGGGCGACAACCAATCTCCCTCACGGTGCCGTTCCCCTCATCCACGAATCGACTGCAGCTTTCACGCTCCCGTGAGCGAGGTGCGATCCGCAGGCAGTTCCCGCCAGTTGTCCCGCCCCGTTTTCGCACCCGGCTTCCGCGACCTGAGCAACGAATTTCTGGCCACGGAAACCAAGAGGAACTTCGTGTTCGAACTCCTGTTGTTCGTTGTCATCGTGGCCATTTCGGCCTGGCCAGTCGTTTCGACGATACAGGCCATGGCCCAGTTGCCGAAGTAAGATCAAGACTCCGCCCACTTCCGGTTAACGCTGGTTGGCGGCGCCGTAAACGGAGCAGCGTCAAGGAGCGGCGATTTGCAATCGCCGAGCCTATTTTCGGTCGGCGGTTGGAAAACCGCCGTTTCTTGTTGCCTGCAAACCAGCTCGCCGAAACGAACGCTTCCAAATGTGGTGCGGCCAAATTACTTTGCGCGCATGCATCACCGACAGCTTTCGTTCATTAGGACAGCCTCACTGCTTCTGATCTCCGCGACCTTCGCGCTCGCAGCGTCGTCGCCGATGCAGGAACGGGCGGACCGCTTCCTCGCGCTCGTTAACGCAGGCTATAAAGGTCTCTACCGCGTCAGCAGTGAAGCCCAGTGGCTGGCGGTCACCGATGTCACGCCGGCGCACGATGCCGCCTCCGAGACCGCGGGCAAGGCCTCGGCCGCGTTCAACGGCAACCCGGCGATCATCAACGAAGCCAAGGATCTGCTCAGTCATCGCTCGGAATTGAACGAGTTGACGCTCCGGCAGCTGGACCAGGTTCTACGCAACGCCGCTGAAGCTCCCATGACGAATCCGGACCTGGTGGCTGCGAGGGTCGAAGCGGAAACCAAACAAGCCTCCACGCTTAACAGCTTCGAGTTCAAGCTCGATGGGAAACCGATCACGGCCAACGACATCGACAACAAACTCGACCAGAGCAGCGATCTGACCGAGCGCCGCAAAGTCTGGGAGGCTTCCAAGGAATCGGGTCCCGCCTTAAAGCCGGGCCTGGTAAAATTGCGGGATCTCCGCAACGGCGCAGCGAAGGAGTTGGGCCACAGGGATTATTTCGCGCTCCAGACCGCCGCCTACGGCATGACGACGGAAGAGCTGGTCAAGATGCATGATGACTTCCTCAAGGAACTGCGGCCGCTTTACCTCCAGCTCCATACCTGGACGAAATACAAGCTGGCGGAAAAGTACAAGCAGCCGGTGCCAAAGCGCATCCCAGCGCATTGGATCAACAACCGCTGGAGCCAGAATTGGGACGGCCTGGTGGAAGCCGCGAACATCGAGGACCGTTTCAAGGGACGCACTCCTGAGTGGATCATCAAGACGGCCGAACAGTTTTACACGGGTCTCGGCTTCAGTTCTCTTCCGCCTTCTTTTTGGACGAAGTCGGATCTGTTCCCGGTGAAGCCGGGCGACCCGCGCAAGAAAAACACGCACGCTTCTTGTTGGCATGTCGATCTCGAGAACGACATCCGCTCGCTGCAAAGCATCGAACCCAACTCGCGCTGGTTTTATACCGCGCACCACGAGCTCGGGCATGGTTATTATTTCATGGCCTACACGCGGCCCGAGGTTCCGGCGCTCCTCCGCACCGGCGCGAATCCGGGCTACCACGAAGGGATGGGTGAACTGATCTCACTCGCCTCGAGCCAGGTGCCCTATCTTCAAGCTCAAGGCATCCTCCCGGACGATTTCAAAGCGGACGCCACGGCGTTCCTGCTGAACGACGCCCTGGCCAATTCCCTCCCCTTCATGTTTTGGGCCTCGGGGACGATGACTCATTGGGAGGCCGATGTGTATGCGAAGAATCTGCCCGCCGACCAATGGAACGCCCGTTGGTGGCAGTACGTCCGCGACCTTCAAGGGGTTGAGCCCCCGGCTCCGCGGGGAGAGGAATTCTGCGATGCCGCGACCAAGACTCACATCAACGATACGCCCGCCTACTATCACAGCTATGCTTTCGCGACGGTTTTGAAGTTCCAACTTCACGATTACATCGCGCGCAAGATCCTGAAGCAACCTC
>QHMY01000072.1 GCA_003218305.1 Verrucomicrobiota bacterium | reverse complement strand
GTCGGAGACACGGCTGGCACTGTTGCCGTCGCGGTCGCCGTGGCTGTCGCGGACGCAGTGGCCGTCGCGGTCGCGGTTGGGGTCGCGCTCGGGCTCGGCGTTGGGGTCGCGCAACCGGTGGTCGTTGAGATGACTAGATCCCATCCACCAGCCATGGTGCCAAGATCCTGCGCCGCGTCGTCCACCACATAGAGCGACCACGTGCCGTTGCCGCTCACGCCATTAAAGATCGAGAGCGCGGAGCCACCCGAAGGTGCCGGCGCCGGCGCCGGGAAGGTGTCGCCCGTCCCTGAATTGGTCGGCTGGAATGTCCCGGTAGTCAGCAACGCTGTCGGCATCGGACTCGCCGCCGCATCGTCCAGAGTCAGGGTGATACCAGCGACGTCATCGCTGCCTCCCACATCCGACATAATGATGGCGTTCTGACCTCCAGGTCCCACCAGCAGGATATCAATATCGGACGGGAAGGTGTGAGTCAGGTTCTTGAGCCTCACCACTACCTTGGTCACAGTGCCCGTGAGGCCGGCGACCGTTATATTGGAAGGATACGGTGCGCCTGCTCCGCTATCAGGAATGGTGATCGCGGCCGGGTTCGTGAATGTGGTCTGGCCGCAAGGCGTCGGCACAGGAGTTGGCGAAACGGGTGTTCCCGTTGCCGTCGCGGTGGGAGTAGCGCTGGGGGTTATGCTGGGAGACGGAATGGGGGACGGCGATGCGCCGCCCGGCAGCGCCTTAAAGGCGCCAATGCGCAAGCGCCAGGTGGCGGCGCTCGTGGTCGGAATATATTCGTTTACGTGCCAGAAAGTAAGATCGTCGGTGGGATCGATCGTGGTCGAGGTGTAATCGCCCCAGCGATTGCCGCCACCGGTTTGCGAGCCGGTTCCCTGCACAATCCGGTTTCCCCCAGCGTCATCTGCCCAGCGGGATCGCCGGCGAGTCGGCCCGTGTAATAAATGCTGGGGAACATGGAGGCGTTCGAAGCGCTGTAAGCCAGTCCCATGTTTCCTGCGCTATCCATCGCGATGCTTCCCATCCAGCGATGAACGCCATCGGTCAGGCCGGGCGCATACGTGCCCTCCTGGAAGATAACCGGGGTGGTGGCGGGGCTGCGTAGCTCCCACCAACGGATGCCTGACACTTCCCCGGTCGGACCCGTTCCGCCCGAGACCGATTGGTTGGTGACCAGTGATTCGTGCGTGCCAAAGTTACGATAGGCGAGGCGGTGCAGGGGCCGTTGCCGATATCCCAGGTGATCGATCCGGTTCGTCGTTCCGAGCTGGGGAATGCAGGCGCGCGAGCCGCCGCAGAGACCCAGGATCGAGTTGAACGGCGCGGTGGGGATCGTGTTGGTCAGCGCGAAGGTGGAGTTTGCGGGAGTAACGAAGTCGGCATGGAATTTCCAAAAGGTCAGAGCGTCCTGCGGTGCTCCGTAGGGACCATTGTTGTCCATCGAGCCCAGGAAGTATTCGGAGCTGCCCGCTGGTGGTGGCGTCACGCCATCCCAATCGGCCGGCAGAAGTCCGTCACCAATGTTATATGGCATGCCGGCCGGCGGAGCGACAAACGAGATGACCGTCGGAGTCGGATTGCCCGCGATCAATTGGGCGCGGTTCAGCGCATAGGCGCCGACACCCGCAAACGGACCTCCCGAGCCGCCGGTGAACTCGCGGGTGCTGATATAGTAGGCATCCGGCCAGATGCCGTATTTCGGATAATCCGGAAAATTGCCGCCGCCAGGTCCGGCCATGATGGCATATCGGAAATAAGCTCCAGTTGGATCGTTCGTCTGCGAAATGGCGACGCAGTTGAAAAACGGCGCGGCGCCGGACGTGAATTGCGATACAATCCAGCGGTCGGCCTGCTGGTCGTGAAGCACAACGGGATCGCCCGCGTTTTGGGTCTGACAAGGCCCGCCGAATCCCGCCCAAAAAGTATTGTTGGCTACGGGACCAAGAAGCGAAGTTCCGGTCTTGTTAAAAATCTGGGTGTGAACGTTGTCCATTACGACGACGTGGGCCGGACCGACGTCCCCGTTGGGATCAGGTGGCGCGCAACCGCCGCAGAGGTTGGGCGGGCCATCGAAGGTGGCGATCGGCGGCTGGATATCGATAATTCCGCCCAGCAGCTTGGATTGAACGACGGGATCGCTGTCGACTCCGCGAGCGAGCGGGATGGGCCCCTGGTCTTCGTTTTCGCGTCGGCTTTCCAGTTGAGGTTCCGCCGGGGTCATGTCGCGCAGGTTAGGCGAAATATCAAAATGAACCACGGGCGAAATGCCTCGATAAATGGCCTGCTGCGGCTGCTGCGGCTGGACCTGCGATTGCGCCTGAGCAGTTTGGTTTGGATACAGTCCGAAGGCCAGGAAAGCCAGGAAGGCGGCAACCAGGCAAAAACCAAAACTGATTAAGAGGCGTGGACTAAAGAAACCGGATCGAGTGTGGTGCTTTTTTTTCATGAGAGATTTTTCTGTCGCAGTTAATGATCAAAAAGATTTCTGCTGTTTTTGATCAGGAGAACGTTCCGCATTTCTTCAAGAAAGCGGGAACCTCCCCCGTGAGATATCCGACAAATGTTTTGAGACACAAGGATTTTTCCGCGACATGACACAAATGTAATCTCGATCGCGGCCCAGATTTTGTCGCAATTCGTCGCTGAAATTCGAGTCCAGCGGGAAGAAAAAATGAAATCCGAAACTCGAGAGCGCCGCTCTTAGGGTTCACCGCGGTGTCCCTCTTCCTCGTTTCCAAAGCCTGCCCGCCGTGGCGGGTTGCACTTGGGAACGCTCTCGGCGCGGCAAGAAAGGCAGTGCAACTGCCATGGGGGCTGGAGGGCGATGCTCTGTCATCGCCCCGATCGGGTTGTCGCCCCCGATCCTCCCGGCAACGACAGAGCGTTGCCCTCCATTATGAATCGCGCTTTCAGCGCTCATTTTTTGGACGGACGAATTCCTGGGGCGTTGCCCCAGGCTACCGATGAGGCGGCGCCGTTGGCGCGCGAGTCTCGCCCTACCCAGTGGAGCTGTGCTGAGCGGATGGTAGGGCGAGACTCTGTCGAGCCGCCCGTCGATTTAAACAGATCGAGCACGAGCACGAGCACGAGCACGAGGACGAGGACGAGGACGAAGACGAAGAGGAGGAGGAAATCTTCCACCCCAAAACGCAGGTC
>QHMY01000026.1 GCA_003218305.1 Verrucomicrobiota bacterium | reverse complement strand
TGAGATCATGTACGATGTTCCGAGCCGGGAAGACATCGCGGAGGTCACGATCAATCGCGCGGTGGTCGAAGGGAAGAAGCTACCGCTCATTCGGAAGAAGCAGGACAAAGACGCGGCGTAGGCGGAGCGCTTCGCGCTCAACGTCGCCCGCCGAAGACGCGACCTCTCCCGACGCCTTGTCCTCTCTGAAAATTGGACGTTGACCGTCGGACGTTGGACGTTCAAACCGTGGCCCCGGGGGGGGATACACACGGCAATGAAAACGATCGTCATCAACACCGGCACTGAGATTCTCCTCGGCGACGTCCTGAATTCCCACCTCTCCTTTATCGCCCGCGAAATCCTTCCACTAGGACTACGGGTCGACCGGCAGCTCGCTGTCCCGGATGGGGAGGCGATTCGCGACGCCTTGTCCGAATCATCCGGGCAAGCCGAGATCATTTTCGTGACTGGAGGTCTCGGACCCACCACGGACGATCTTACGCGGGAGATCACAGCTGAATTCCTGGGATTGGAACTGCAGCATGACGCTGCCGTGATGGCTGCGATTACCGCACGAGCCGCACGTCGGGGGTTCAGATTGACCGATCGAACCGAGCGCCAAGCCAGGGTGCCACGAGGAGCGACGGTCTTGCCGAACGAAAATGGGTCGGCCCCGGGCTTGTATATTGCCGCCAAGGCCACGGGTAAGAAGTCGCCGCATTTATTTCTGCTGCCGGGTCCACCTCGCGAATTGAAGCTGATGTTTACCGCTTCGGTTCTGCCGCTTCTTCGGAAAATTGTTCACCGGGAATCTGTCGTTGATCGCCGGACCTATCGTATCGCCGGCATGGGCGAATCCCTGGTGGAAGAAGCAATTGGAGAGCGCCTCCTTGGAATCAACGGGCTCGAACTCGGTTATTGCGCGCGTCCGGGAGAGGTGGATCTGCGCATCATTGGCGAGCCTGCCGCGCTGGCTCAAGCCGACGCGATCATTAGGGAGGGCCTCGGTGCGTCGATTTTCTCCAGCGACGGTGGAATCCTTGAGGAGGTCGTCGTGAAGCTTCTCACGGAGAGGAAGCAAACGCTGGCGGTGGCGGAATCATGCACCGGCGGTTTTCTCGCTCATCGAATCACGAACGTGCCGGGCGCCTCCGCTGTTTTCCTGGCCGGCTACGTTACTTATTCCAACGACGCCAAGGAGGGAATGCTGGGCGTCGATCCACGCCTCATTGCAAGCGACGGTGCCGTGAGTGAACGCGTGGCGAAAGTAATGGCTGAAGGCGCACGGCAGAAGGCGGACGCTGCCTTCGCCCTGGCCACGACCGGCATTGCGGGACCCGGCGGCGGCACGGACGAGAAGCCGGTTGGGACCGTTTTTATTGCACTTGCGACCGCCGATGGCGCCCCGACGCAGGTTCGAGGTTTTCGATTTCCTGACGACAGGCCGACGTTCAAGGAACTCACCACGCAAGCCGCGCTGGAAATGCTGCGGCGATCCCTGCTGGCTTAGGTTTCGCAGCGATCCTACGGCTCGACCACGGCCGGCGTTCCTACCTTCACCTTTGAGTAGAAAAGGGCCGCAGCCGGTTCCGGCATGCGGATACAGCCGTGTGAGGCGGGGTAACCCGGTAGAATTCCGACGTGCATGCCAACGCCTTCGCCGGTCAGACGCATGAACCATTTCATCGATGCCCCGACGAAATGCGTGCCGCTCGGAGCCGAATCGATATGTGCGCTGATGCCGCCGCGGACCGTGCGGCCCTGGGAGTCTTTGTAATCGCCGTAGAGATTCGAGTGATGGTCCTTGTCCTTTTCCATGATTGAAAAATGTCCGGTCGGCGAAGTGTGGCCGCGTTTGCCGGACGAAATCGGGCTGTCGACCGCCACCTGGTCGCCCACCATCAGGTAAGCGCGCTGCTTCGTCAGTGAGACGAGGACATGGGCGTTGTCGGGGGTGACGCTCTGCAATATCGCATTGTTCGTCGCGATGGGCGCCTGGGTTTTGATGAGATCCGAAGCTTTTCGCATCGGTTGATTAAGCGGGGCATTGGTGGGCGCGGGCTTTGGGCGGGGGCCAGTGGGAGTAGCGACGGGGCGGGGAGGGGTCCGGCGCGGTATCTGGCCGAATGCGGAATCGAAAGCGCAGAGAAGAATGGCGACGACGAGCGTGAATCGAAGAATGGAAGAAATCACAGATTAGTTTTGAACGTAGGTGTCAATTCGAGCAAGCCAACCCGGGAGCCAGCGCGATTCGTGTCGCTCGGGAGGCGAGTTACGAACCCTGTCAGTCAGCACTTTTTTTGCGGATTCGGCAAAGCTTTTTACTGCTTCCCGTCCGGTGTTTTCATGGGACATCGTTTCAAGGACTTGCAACAGACCCCAACCTTTCCCCGCATATCGTTCCGTCGCAAGGACGCCTTCCCCCTTGAAATTCACGTAATCAACCAGCGCGTAACATCCCATGGGCGAACCAGCCACCCGATCGAACTGCTGTTGCACGCGGGCGCGTTCAGACGCGGGCGCCTCGGCCAGCATTTTCGGCAGCGCCTGCTGCAATCGCTCTACCAGAAATTCCGCCTGGAGATCGACCGTCGCCGCCAGGAACTGGCGTAATTGCTTCATTTGCTCGGTCTGGCTTGCCTGAGTGAACTCGGTTCGCGAGCTCCATGGGCAAGCGTCCCGCTGGCGCACGACCTCCGGGAGCGACAGGCCGCGGGCTCCGGCAAAGCTGACAAACTTCGGAAAACTTTCCTCGAATGGGCCGCGGACGCCTTTCGGGTACCAGATGAAGTGTCCGATGCCGAGAGAGGCAAAGTTCTCGCCTGCATTCCAGGAGGTAAGCCCAGCGACGGTCCCGTTGCATTCGTTTTGCCAGATCTTCTTCCCGATCCGGCGGGTTTCGGCGGGGGAGAGGTGGACTGTGGCGCTGGCCAGTACGGGGAGGAGGAGCGCCACGACCACGAGGGATCTGCGGCCGGCGTGGGCCATCCCCTCCCTTGACGACCGAATTTTATTCATTAGCGTGGCAGTTCCCGTGGCGGCCAGAGCAGAAATTCTAACAGCGCCCGGCTTTATCCTTATGAATCGTCTCATTATTTGCGTCGCCACGGTCCTCATTGCTTCAAATGGTTTAGCGCAGGACAAACAGGAACTGAAAGATCAAAAAGACAAGTCGAGTTATGCCATTGGCCTTGAGCTCGGCAATTCCTTGAAAAAAGGAAAGGTGGAGGCCAACCCCGATATCCTCATGAAGGGTCTGAAGGATGGTCTCAGCGGGGCCAAACCACTCCTGAGCGAGGACCAGGTCAAAGAAGTCATGACGGCGCTCCAGAAGGAAATGATGGACAAGCAAGCGCAGGCCAACAAGGAGGCCGGCGAAAAAAATGAAGCGGAAGGCAAGAAATTCCTCGAGGAGAACAAAAAGAAAGAGGGCGTGAAGACCACCGCCAGCGGATTGCAGTACAAAGTCCTCAAGGAGGGGACAGGGGAGTCGCCCAAAGAAACCGACATGGTCATCACCAACTATAAGGGAACGACCCTGGATGGAACGGAATTCGACAGCTCCTATAAGCGGAATGAACCGGCAACCTTTCCCGTCAACCGCGTGATCAAGGGCTGGACGGAAGCGTTGTTGATGATGAAGCCTGGCGCGAAATATCAGCTGTTTATTCCGGCGAACCTCGCCTACGGCGAGCGTGCGGTCGGCAAGGATATTGGTCCGAACTCGACCCTGCTTTTTGAGGTGGAACTGATTGGCATCAAGCCTCCGGATCCAACTCCGACGCCTCCTCCTCCGGGCGCGGCCAACAAGGCTTCCACGCCGTCAGCAGCCGCGCCGCCAGCTCCTGTGAAGCCAGCGGCCTCTCCGAAAAAATAGAGCTCTGCGGGGAAAATTAGCGGCGCTCGCTGGCCGGCTCCCAGGCCAGGCGAGGCGCGTCACCCCACAGGTCTTCGAGGCTGTAGAACTCGCGTTTTTCCTTATGAAAGACGTGCACGATGACCTGCATGTAATCGAGCACGATCCATTGGCTTGCCGGAAAGCCATCGACTGAGACCGGGCGCAGGTCATGATCTGTCTTGAGCCGCGCCTCGATTTCGCCCGCGATTGCTTTCAGGTGTGGCTCTGACGAACCGGAGCAGATCACGAAGAAATCGGTGAAGGTGGAAATCCCCCGGAGATCCAGGACTACGATCTCCTCCGCCTTTTTGTTAGCCGCGAGGCCGGCGCAAGTTTGGGCTAAGTTTTCGGCGGTTATTTTTGAGGCTCCCTGTAAAGCTGGCGGTCACGGATTATCTGCTCGACCGCCGGCGGTACGAGATAACGAATGGAATGCCCCATGGCAACCCTGTTTCTGATATTCGTCGCGGAAATATCCAGCTGCCGGCGAATCGTCAGATAAGGGTGTTCGACCTTCGCCCCGCCTCGATCGAGAACGACGAACTGCACCACGCGAGAAAGGTCGTCAAAACGGTGCCACGTTTGGAGGGTCGCAACGTTGTCGTCTCCGATTAGGTAAAAAAACTCCGCGGTCGGCTGGCGGAAGCGGAGCAATTCCGCGGTATCGACCGCGTAGGAAGGAGGAGGGCGTTGGAGTTCTATTTCATCCAGTTGAAACCCTGATTCGCCTTCGAGCGCGGCGCGCAGCATCTCCAACCGGACTTCCGGCGCCGTCGGCTTCAGGTCGAGTTTGTGGGGTGAAATCGCGGCGGGAATGAAGACGAGTCTGTCGAGCCGAAGCGCTTCAATCGCTTCACGTCCGAGGATCAAATGCCCGTGATGGATCGGATCGAAGGTTCCGCCAAAGATGCCAACGCGTTTCAAGATTTCATTTCCAGTGAGGGGCGCGGCAATGGTGCAGAGCCGAGAGTTTATTTTTGTTTCGCGCGGTTCGCATGAAAACTTAAGGTGACGTTATGAAGCATGATTCCCTCGGTCAACTGATCCTTACCGGAGTTCCGGGGATGGAACTGGACTCGGAAACCGCGGCTTTATTTCGCCGCGTCCAGCCAGGTGGCTTCATTCTCTTCGGCCGCAACATTCAAAGCGCACGGCAGCTGCGGAAGCTGATCGACGATTTGCGCGACCTCAGCGAGGTCGAGCCGATCATTACGATTGACCAGGAAGGTGGCCGGGTCTCCCGCCTGCGGCTTATCGGGAATGAGCCGCCGAATGCGCAGCAGTTGCGCGACCGGAACGATATTGCCCTCGTCCGGCGGCATGGGGAGATCACCGGCCGGCTTCTCCGTATCTTTGGCTTCAACCTCGATCTCTGTCCGGTGCTCGACATTTCCTTCGACGACGAGGCGGATAATTCGCTGCGGGGCCGCTGTTATGGGAAGACGGTCGAGCAAGTGGTCAGCCTCGCGGGTGCGTTCAACGATGCATTGCGGGAGCAGGGAATATTGAGCTGTGGCAAACATTTTCCCGGTTACTCGGCTGCCACGGTAGATGCCCATCACGACCTGCCCACGATCGATCGGACGCGGGAACAGTTGGACGGGCAGGAACTCGCGGTCTTCCGTCACTTTACGCCCGCGGTCGACAGCATGATGATCTGCCACGGCTGGTATCCATGCTTCAATTCAGACCGAAGGCCGGCCTCCTTGTCGCGGGAAATCGTCACGCAACTGCTGCGGGACGAATTCCATTTCGAAGGCCTGGTCATGACCGACGACCTCGACATGGGCGCAATCTTGAATGAATACGGCTTGGAGGACACCATTCGGCTGGCGATTGAGGCCGGCAACGACTGGGTCATGATCTGCCATCGCGTAGCCTCGATCGACGAAGTGCATCGGACGCTGGGCAAATTGCCGTCGGATCAGATTGAGCGGGCGCTCGCGAGTGTTGCCCGCACAAAAACAAAACTGCAGGCGCCGGGTGAGTTTTCGGAAGCCGCCTTCAAGACCATCGACCAGAGCGTCTGGGATTTGCGGGTCGCGGTTTTGGGCGAGGAAGAAGCTGCCAAACGCAGTCCGGAAGACGGAAAACGCTCGCCGGTTGAAACTTATTAAGGTTGCCCTGGCCCTGTGGGGCTTGCAGCTCTGACTCAGGCAAACACGCACCAATTGGACGCCCGCGGGGCCGTGGCTTTAGCCGGATCCGCGGACTCCGGCGATTGACGGCACTTCGCTCCTCCCATACCATTCGCGCGTGCAAGCGGAACTGGAGCAGTTGCTCATCATTCAAGATCGCCAACAAAAGATCAGGCAAATCCAGACGGAGATAAAGAATCTGCCGTTGCAGCGGCAGAGTCTCGACGCACAGCTGGCGGCCAGTGCCGCGGCTTTGGGCGCGATCAAGCACAAGGCGCAACATCTCGAGATGGACCGCAAGACCCTCGAGCTCGATGCCGGCACCCGGCGCGAAAGCATCAACCGGTTGAAGACGCAGCAGTATGAAACGCGCAAAAACGACGAGTTTCGCGCGATGGCGAACGAGATCGAGCGTTACGAAAAGGAGATCCAGGCGATCGAAGATCAGGAACTCGAACTGATGGATCAGGCCGAAAAGGTGAAGCTCGAGGTGGCAGCGGAGGACAAGAAGGCTTCAGGAACACGGGAATCGATTGCGCGCCAAGTGGCCGATCTCGAGGAAAAGGGAAAAACGCTGGAGGGGCGGCTGAACGAATTGATGGCCGAACGGACCAAGTTGGGCGAAAACATTGACGAAGATTTGCTGGGAAAGTTCGAGAGACTTTTTGCCAGTAAAGGCGACGCTGCCATCGTCGCGCTTGAGCATGAGGTTTGCACCGGTTGTCACATGAAAGTGACCACGCAGACAGCTCACCGGGTGAAGAATGGCAAGGAGATCGTGGGCTGCGAGCAGTGCGGCCGGATTCTCTACGCTGCTTAATAATCTTCCTCTTCCGCTACCTCTTCCTCGGTGCCCGTCCGAGAGAGGTAGAGTTAAACGTTGAAGCGGAACTCCACCACGTCGCCGTCGCGCACGACGTATTCTTTGCCTTCGATGCGCAGCTTGCCGGACTCACGGGCCTTGGCAAACGAACCGAGGGAGACCAAATCGTCGAAGTGGACGGTCTCGGCGGCAATAAAGCCGCGCTCGAAATCAGAATGGATCACGCCCGCGGCGGCCGGGGCTTTGTCACCGGCGCGAATCGTCCAGGCACGAGTTTCCTTTTCGCCAGTGGTGAGATACGTGCGAAGGCCGAGCAGGTGATAGACGGCGCGGATAAGCGCGCTTACGCCGCTGCCTTCCACGCCGAGATCGCGGAGATATTCCTGGGCCTCGGTTTCACTCAGATCGACCAGCTCGCTCTCGATCTGGGCGCTGATTACGACGGCTTCCGTAGCGAAATGGTTGCGGGCGTATTCCTGGACGGCGCGCACGTGTTGCCACGCGGCATTGGTCGCGACCTCTTGTGAGATTTCTGCGAGATCCGATTCAGCGACGTTGCAGGCGAAAAGCGTGGGCTTCGAGCTGAGGAGGAAAAAATCGCGTGCCACGGCTTTTTCCTCGTCCGTCAATTCAAGGGTGATGGCAGGCTTGCCGGCGTCGAGGTGCGGAAGAAGTTTGTCAATGACGGCGACTTCCGCTTTGGCTGTTTTTGAGCCCGCCCGGACTTCCTTTTGCAGGCGATCATGCCTTTTCTGCAGCGAGGCGAGATCGGCCAGAACCAGCTCGGTATTGATTACCTCGATGTCCCGAATCGGATCGATCGTGCCGCTGACGTGATGAATGTCGGCGTCTTCGAAGCAACGCACCACCTGCACGATCGCGTTCACTTCACGGATGTGGCTGAGGAATTGGTTGCCGAGGCCTTCGCCCGCGCTGGCGCCTTTTACGAGGCCCGCGATGTCCACAAACTCGATCGCGGCCGGAATGATTTTTTGCGAATGCGACAGTTTTGAGAGTGTCTCCAGCCGGGGGTCGGGCACCGTGACCACGCCGAGGTTCGGGTCAATTGTGCAGAACGGATAATTCGCCGCCTGCGCTTTCCGGGTGCGGGTGACAGCGTTAAAGAGCGTGGACTTGCCGACATTTGGCAGACCGACAATTCCAGCGCTCAGCATAGGCGCGGACGGTAATGCCACCCGCAGGGAGTTGCAACGCGAGCCGGCCAACCTTCGACCAGTCGCCGCGGTGATAGGTCGGGCAATTACAGGGTTGCCGCTCGCCATTTGTCAGCAAATGGTCAATAGTGCGCGTCTAAATCGGGCCGTAGCACAGCTTGGTAGTGCGCTTGAATGGGGTTCAAGAGGTCGCGGGTTCGAATCCCGCCGGCCCGATATTACCTTCCCCGGATCAGTCAGGCTTCCGATTGCTAAAAGTTTTTGGCGCCCGCGCCCTTGTCTTTTGACCGGGAATGGGAGTTGATGGGACCGCAATGAAATATCGGCGGCTGGGGAAATCGGGATTGCAGGTAAGCGAACTTTCATTTGGCGCCTGGGTCACGTTTGCCCAGCAGATCAGCGAAGCGACCGCGGAGAGGCTGATGACGATTGCCTACGATGCCGGCGTCAACTTCTTCGATAACGCCGAGGCTTACGCGAACGGGAAGGCCGAGATCGTGATGGGCAGGATCCTGAAACGCCGGGGCTGGGGGAGGGACACGTTTCTCGTATCGAGCAAAGTTTTCTGGGGCGGCGATCTTCCCAACCAGGAGGGACTCAGCCGCAAACATGTGATCGAGGCCTGCCACGCCGCCTTGCGCCGGCTGGGGGTGGATTATCTCGACCTCTATTATTGCCATCGGCCCGATCCGAACACGCCCATCGAAGAAACGGTCCGGGCGATGAGCGATCTCGTGGCGCAGGGCAAGGTGCTTTATTGGGGGACCTCCGAATGGAGCGCGAAGGAAATCACGGAGGCGTTCCGGATCGCGCGTGACCTTCGCCTCGTTCCGCCGACGGTGGAGCAGCCGCAATACAACATGTTTCACCGCGAACGCGTCGAAAAGGAATACGCCCCACTCTATAAGCGATTCGGTCTCGGCACGACGATTTGGTCGCCGCTCGCCTCCGGGCTGTTGACCGGAAAATACAATGACGGTGATCCAGGCGGGACGCGGATTTCATTGAAAGATTACGAATGGCTGCGCGATCTCTTCGAAAACGACGAAGCGCGAAGGCGTCTCGCGAAAGTGAAGAAGCTGGCGAAAGTCGCGGCCGATCTCGGAACGACTTTGCCGCGGCTCGGACTGGCCTGGTGTTTAAAAAACCCAAACGTCAGCTCGGTCATCACCGGCGCCTCCAAACCGGCGCAGGTGACCGAAAACATGAAGGCCATTCTCCTGGTCGATAAACTGACGGACGAAGTGATGCGGAAGATCGAGCGAATCCTGGATTAGTTAGCCACGGATAGACACGGATTTTCACGGATACGGGATGCTGAATCCGTGTTTCATCCGTGTTCATCCGTGGCTCACCACGCCCAGCTTGTCAGGAACGCGTCGATCAACTCCGGCAGGTCGTTGCTGTAGCCGCCTTCGAGAATCGCACCGGCTGGAATTTCCGTTTTGCGTAACCATTGACCAAAGGTCGCGAAATCTTCCAGCTCCAGGGTCATTTGCGTGATGGGATCCCCCGCAAACGCATCAAATCCGGCCGAAACGAGAATCAGGTCGGGATTGAAAGCCAGGAGTTCATCAAATGCTCGCCGCACTGCGGCGACATGTTCGGGCCGCGGCGCGAGCGGGGCGACGGGGAAATTGTGGATGTTGCCAAATGAGCGTGTGCCCGTTCCCGGATAGCCGGGAAACTGATGAATGGAGGCGAAAGCGATCCCCGGGCTGTTCGCCACGATATCTTCCGTCCCGTTGCCGTGGTGCGCGTCGAAATCCCAGATAGCGACTCGCTCCGCGCCCCTGGTGAGTGCGTCGAGCGCGGCGACTGCGATGTTGCTGAAATAACAAAAACCCATGGCGCGATCGCGCATTGCGTGATGACCAGGCGGCCGCATCAAGCTGAACGCCTGCTGGCCGGCCAGCGCCGCGCGGGTCACGTCCACTGCGGCTCCCGCTGCCCTGGCTGCGTGTTCGGCTATGCCTGGATGCGCCGCGGTATCGGCGTCGAAGTCCTGCGTCGCGTTCCTCACGCGGTCGAGATGAGCGCGGGTATGGGCTCGAAGCAGCATTTCGTCCGTAGCCGCACCAGGGGCGCGCCATTCCCACTGAGGGTGCTGCTCTGTCAGCAGCGGAACAGTGCGCGCAATTCTTTCGGGGCGCTCCGGATGTCCCGGCGCGGAATACTCCACGCACTTGGGGTCGTAAAAAATAATCACGGCAATTCAAACTGTCGAACCCGGCGCGTGCATTCAACTCAAGACCGCAGTTTTTTGCAGCAAGACGGCGGCGATTCGCACTTGCCTTGCAGCGCGGCGGATGATGGAATGGAAGGCGATGTATCCACCCCGGAGGCGTCGCTGATGGAATTTATCATCGTGCGGGTCAAGGGCCGGCCAACCCTGCAGGTCAGCGTCCTGATCAATGGCCAAAGAAATGGGACGACGGGCGCCCTTATCACCCTGGGCGGTCCAGGCTGGGTGGCCATTTCGGTGGATCTGCCCGGCGAGAAATTTCAAGTCGTGGATGTGACGAACACCACCCCAACGCATCCGATGGAGATTGAGGTCGTTTGTGATTGAGACGCCGGCCAATTCTTTGGTGAACGGAATCAAATCGAACGTTGTGGAAAGATGAAGAGAGCGTGGCGCAATGTCTTGTTCGTTTGCCTGGCCCTGGCGGGCCTTGCGCTCCTGCTCTGGATTGTTTTCCACGATTACGCGCCGCGCTACAATCAGCCGCTCGAAGGAGTGGCTCCGAAAAGGCCGGCGCAACCCGCGGACGACCCGGTCGCGCGAGGAATGTGGCCAGATCAACCGGAGCAGGATGACAATGCGCTCGTCATGGTCGCGATTTCCGGCGGCGGCACGCGCGCGGCGGCTGTCGGTTGGAAGGCCTTGGAAGCAATGCGCGAGGTCAAGTATCGATTCACCAATGCCGACGGAAAAGTGGTAGAATCGAACCTCGCCGACGAGATCGATCTGATTGCGGGAATATCCGGCGGCAGCTTCACTGCGACTGCCTGGTGTCTCGGAAAGGAGGAGATGGCGCGCTTCCGGAAACGGTTCGTCGAACGCGACATTCAGTGGGCGCTCTTTCGCGATCTCGTCGCGGGCAAGGGGATTATCACGACGTTCTCGACCCCCTACGCGCGGATCAATGTGGCCGCGGAACTTTACGACCGTGAGGTGTTTGACCAAAAGACGTTCGCGGCTTTACCCGTGCGGCCCGTCCTGCGTCTCCACGCCACCAATCTCGCGCTGGGCCAGCGGTTCACCTTCACGCCCGAAACGTTCGCGTCGCTCGGGTCGGATCTGAAGAGCTATCCTCTCGGTTACGCCTGCGCCGCTTCGTCGGCTTTTCCGATCCTGTTGGATCCGCTAACGCTTCGAAACTATCCACCGCCGCTCGATTTGGCTACCGACCTGACTTACCTGATGGACCAGCGTAATGCCCGCGAAGATCTGAACAAAGCCTTCCAGGTTAAGACGCGCGACTATTACAACGACAAGAACAACCAATACATTCATCTGGCTGACGGGGGCCTCGTTGACAACCAGGGGCTGCAATCAATTCTCGACGAATTTGAAACCAACGGATTAATCAACAAACGTGTCAATTACCGGGCGTCGCCTCTGCGCCGGCTGATTATCGTAAATATCAATGCCGGAATCGCTCCGCCGAACACGAGCGGGCGTTCCGCCGCGCCCCCCGGGGTTCCTTCCGTGGTGGAAAGCACCATGGTGGCGTCGATGGACGTTCTTTCCGCGCGGCGGTGGATGGACATCAAGACGCGCTGTCAGCAATTATTCGCGGCCAAGATCGATGTCGGCGGAACAGAACGTTCCTACGCAGAACTACAGGAGCCTTACCGGATCGAGCTCAGTTTTCGTAATATCACCGACTCGGCGACGCAGCGAAAGGCGATGGAGTTACCGACTTCGTTCAACCTCACTTCGGAGCAACTCCAGCTTATTGACGAAGTCGTTCCCAAGCTCCTGGAGGAAGATCCGGAGATGGCACGGCTCAAGGCCGAGTTGGCGAAGTGATCGGGGGAAGCTGATCCAGAATTCTTCCTATTCGCGTCTCATGGAGGGCGTGGCCACATGAGAATGAATGCCGGTATCGGGGACACGTAACGGGACAAGAGCTTCTTGAGTCAGCAAAAAGCGGAGGTATCATTTTCTCGTCGCGCCTGGAAAAAGCGACGGCGCTTCACCAACATTAAAAAAAGGAGCCCAAAATGAAATTCACCGTCTCTGGAATCTTCGCTCTCATCTTGTCGATCTTCGCCGCCGCGGGCGCACTCCGAGCGGGCCCGCCCACCACCGAAGAAGTCGGCGACGTCGGTTCGTTCGGCCACAACGTCCTCTATATGGGCGCGAAAAGTGGCTTTATCACGTTGTCACCGGCTTGCACGCCGGCGCCTACTCCGGTGCCACCAGCCACGGCGAATGACGACCAATGCTTCACTCTCCTGCCGGCGCCGACCGTGACCAACTTCGATGCCGAGGACATTTTGCGGATCAAACTGCCCAGGCGAGCGACGCGAACCATCATCTATCCTGCGCTGAACTTTTTTATCGACTATCAGCTGCAAAACACGACCGGCGTTTTTCAATCGCAGGGCCTGTTTGCCTTTACCGCGCGGGTTACGATCGAGAGCGATGTATTGTTGGATCCAAGCATCATTGACCCCCAAACCGGGTTGCCGGCCAATGGCAAGCTGGTCGGCCAATTCAGCTACGCGTTTCGAGATGATCGCAGTATGGATGTGAACGACCGGCAAAGACTGCATGAGACCCTGGTTCGAGTAGGGAACGCCGGCATAAGTAAATCCCAATTGGTGGGCCAGGGCTTGTCGCCCGCTGTTGTCGACGACTTGTTCCAGAGCGCGATGACGGTTCGCATGAGCGTGACCGGCAACGCCAGGTTAGTCACCGACGCCAGTGTTACCTGTAATATGCGACTGTTTGGTGACTAGCGGCTCGATGCGAACCGGCTAGCCCGGCGCAACTGAGGCCTAGAGGGCCTCGGGAGTCTTTGTTGGTGGTGAAGCGGCGTCGTCGCCTGCGCCGGGTGAGAGGTCGTCCGCCGTGATCACGTCGCCTTTTTCATGATCCGCGAGCGATTTCGTCGCGGGCAACGTTGCCGTTGGCCTCTCACCGACCGGTTTGGGATCATAAACTTCGCCGACCACCGACGTGATTACTTTCCCGTCTAAATACGCGCTCAGGCCGGCGACTGTTGTTTTAGCGCCTTCCGACACTTTTGTTTGCGCGACCCAACGCTCCTTCGCCTGCGCGATGGCGCGCAGGTTGTTCATGATCTGGGCCTCCT
>QHMY01000025.1 GCA_003218305.1 Verrucomicrobiota bacterium | reverse complement strand
TTTGAGCGATCGTTTTCGCCGGAAAGAAACTGACGCAGTTCGAACTCTTCCAACTGGTGGACGAGACGAGCATGTTCGGTGGCGAGTTCCTTCTCCGCCTGGGCGCGCTGCGCGGGATTCGTCTCTTCGGCCGCGAGTTGCTGGAGCGCTTCGAAATCGTTCACCGCGCTCTCGAGATCCCGCAGCGGATTGAGCAGCGAGCGGACCCGGGAAACTTCCTCGACTTCACCCTGGGCGCGTTCGCGATTCGACCAGAAATCCGCGGCGCTCATGCGCTCTTCAAGAGCGCCTAACTGGCTTTCAAGTTTCGGAACGTCAAAGAAACCTCCGCAACTCGCGCACCCGAGCTTGGAGAGCTTCTGCATCGATCACCGGAACTTCCGTAGCCATGCGCGAAGATAGCATAACAAGGGATTCAGGCATCTTGCCGCCGGGGAGATGCATCCGGACGAGTGTTTAGCGCCAAAGGCGCGGTATCAGGTCAGCTCGCCGCGGCGAGAACATCGTCCACTGTGCGCGCCCAAGCGCTGAAGGCGCGGCTCAACGCCTCAGCCACCCACGACGTCGACCAGGCGAGCGTGAATGAATTGCGCTGTCAGCGCGGGGGTAGGAATGCATGTTTTTCCTGGGGCGTTGCCCCAGGCTAAGATGAAGGCGCGCCTTTGGCGCTAATGTAGAGGTGCTTGTGTCAAGCACCTGTCGCTTCGGCCAGGCGTTCGCCGCGGCGAACGCCTCTACATTAATTCCGCTTGGCTGGCGGCAACTGCTCGAGACGAAAAATGGTCTCGCCTTCTTTCATCAAATCGAGGCGATCGCGCGCCAGGGTTTCCAGGTAGGTCGGGTCGTTTTTCAACAAACTCACCTCGCGCGTTTGCCGGGCCAACAGCGTCTTCTGCTCGTCCACCAACCCCTGCAGCTTCTCGATCTCAGACCTGCTTTGCTTCAACTTTTTCGACTGCGGCAGAAACAGGCTGATAATGACCAGGACGAGCGCGACCACGAGCAGGACGCGCAGAATACTGTTGAGACGCTGCCAGACGGTCGCTTCGCGACGCGCGCGGAAATCGCCGTAGCCAGGGTGTTCCACTAGCGCATTTTACCGCCGTAAACGGCGTTGTCACCCAGTTCTTCGGCGATTCGCAGGAGGCGATTGTACTTCGCGACCCGATCCGTCCGGCAAAGCGAACCGGTCTTAATTTGCCCCGCGTTCGTGGCCACCGCGATGTCCGCAATGGTCGTGTCCTCGGTCTCACCGGAACGATGGCTGATCACCGCGGTGTAATTATTTCTCGTGGCCAGATCGATCGCGGCCAGCGTTTCCGTGAGCGTTCCGATCTGATTCACCTTTATCAGGATGGAATTGGCCACACTTTGCTGAATCCCCTTGCGGAGAAACTCCACGTTCGTCACGAACAAATCGTCCCCGACCAGCTGGATCTTGTCGCCGAGACGCGCGGTCATTGCTTTCCATCCGTCCCAATCGTTTTCGGCGCAGCCATCCTCAATCGAGATGATGGGAAAGCGGTTCGCGAGTAATTCGTAGTAATCGATCAACTCATCGGCCGTGCGCTTTGAGCCGTCCGATTTTTTGAAGACGTAGGCGTTCTGTTCCTTGTCGAAGAATTCGGACGCAGCAGGATCGAGCGCGATGAAGATTTCTTCACCGAATTTGTAGCCAGCCTTCTCCACCGCGACGGCGATGCATTCCAACGCGTCTTCAGCGGACTTCAGCTTCGGGGCAAAACCGCCTTCGTCCCCGACCGCGGTGGAAAGCCCGCGATCATGGAGGACGGCCTTCAAGGCGTGAAAAACCTCCGTGCCGTAGCGCAGCGCCTCCGCAAAGGAGGGAGCACCTTTCGGCATGATCATGAATTCCTGGAAATCGATCGGCGCGTCGGAATGAGCGCCGCCGTTGAGGATGTTCATCATCGGGACCGGCAGAGTCCGGGCTGAATTGCCGCCGAGATAACGGAAAAGCGAAACCTCACTGGCAGCCGCGGCGGCGTGAGCGGTCGCGAGCGAAACGCCCAGGAGCGCGTTCGCTCCCAATTTCTTTTTGTTCGGGGTTCCATCGAGCGCGATGAGTCTTTCATCGATCCTGGACTGCTCGAGGGCGTCGTGCCCGGCCAAAGCGGGAGCGATCACATCGATCACGCCCTGCACCGCTTTCGTGACGCCTTTGCCGCCGAAGCGTTTCTTGTCGCCATCGCGCAATTCCCACGCCTCGTGTTCCCCGGTGCTCGCGCCACTCGGGACCGCAGCGCGACCCATCGCGCCATTCTCGAGGTGCACATCCACTTCGACGGTCGGGTTGCCGCGTGAATCCAGGATCTCGCGCGCTTTGATTTTTGCAATGCTGGTGGGCGCCATAACCTGCGACGCAATACACCAGTTTCCGCCCGGCACGCAATGCTGTTCTTCGCCGGAACGCCGGCCCTCCGGACCACGCAGCAATTACCGGTAGGGCTTCGCGGCCCACTGGGCCGCGGCTACATGGGCGGCACTGGGCCATTTCAAACCACTCAACACATTCCCATTGGCAATCTCTCCGGGGCCGGATAATCTGACGCATGATTTTTCCGGGGCGATTCACCGCGATCGCGTTTCTCATGGGCACAACAGCCGCGTTTGGCGCCGAATCCGCGCCTGCGCCCATTCCAGCCGACCAATTGGCGAAGGCGATCCGAACCGACGCCTTGACGATCCCGACGCCGGGCGAACTTTTTGCAGCATTCGAAAAGCCGGGAAAACCGGACTGGGCCGGACAGTATCGCTCGCCGATTCCGATGACCTATCGCAACCGCGGGCAGATCGCGCTCAACCTCGGCGGCTTGATTGCGGACGGCTTCATCGCCGTCGAAGCGCAGGATAGCCAGCAGGTTAAGAACATCGGCACCGACATTATCAAGCTGGCGAAGGCGCTCGGGGTCAGCGAGAACGTGCTCAGCCGCGGGAACAGCATCAGCGAATTCGCCGAGAACAGCGAATGGGATGCGTTACAGGAAGAGCTCGAAGCCACCCAGAACGAAGTGAAAGCCTCGATGCAATCGCACAGCGACCAGGACCTGGTGATCCTGGTCAGTCTCGGCGGGTGGATTCGCGGGACGCAGGTCGTCAGCGCGTCAATCATCAAGAATTACGACGACCGGAGCGCGAAGGTCCTTCGCCAACCGGCTGTGGTGAATTTCATCCATACCAAGATAAATGAAATTGCGCCCGACCTGCAAAACGAGCCATTGGTCAAAGCCGTGAGTGGCCAGTTGAGCGCGGTCGAGAAGCTCGTCACCTTTCAGCCGGGCAAAGCCCCTACGCTTGAGGAAGTGAAAAAGGTCAACCAGGCCGTAAGCAAACTCATGGAAGACATCCAGAACAAGACGGAGGCGAAATGAGAGGCCGGATTGCAATTTTGTTCAGCGTGGTCGCCTTCGGCCTGGCAGCGCCCCTCCTGGCGCAAACCGACGAAGAAGTGGAAGCGCACAAACTGGTCCTCGACCTCACAGGCGCCTTTTCTAATGACGGCTTTAAACTGCGAGACGGTCATTGGACGGGCACAATCAAGCCGCAGGAACGGGCGCTGATCGCGGTAAATCTTTACGCCGGAAATCAATATTGGTTTTCGGCGGCCGCGAACACCAAGGCCAAAAAAATTTCCGTGGACGTCTACGATGAAACCGGGAAGCCGATGGTGGTTGAAACGTTCAATGAAGGCGGCAGAGCGTCGGCCGGATTTTCCCCCACGACCAGCGGACAGTATTTTGTCTCGCTCGGGTTGCTCGAGGGCGAAGCCACCGCGTTCTGCCTCGTCTATTCCTATAAGTGAGGTGGCGTGAAGTGTGCTTAGAGTCAGGCGTGTCGTACTTCCAACGAGCTGCCTGCGTGTTTGCCCTTATCCCGGTCCTCATTACCGGTTGCAAGAGCTCCGATAAGCCCGCCCAGAGCACCACCAAAGCCACCAGGCTTTTCGCGGTCAAGGTTGACTCCGCCGGCTTTTACCGGCGCGGCCCCCGGCCGGGAAACGATCCCGACCTGAAGCTGCCCAAGGACACGGTCGTCAAACTTATCCGCCCCTCCTTTGGCTATAGCAAAGTCGAGGTGGTGACGTCCGGTCTCCAAGGTTACGTCGCCAGCGAAGAAATCGCACCGGCTTCCTCTACCATGCTCGCTTCCGCCACGATTTTGCCTACGGACTCTCCCGGGGCCGTCTCACCCGCGGACTCTTCCGCAACCCAGAGCACCGGCCCCGCCCCCGAACAATTCAATCTCAACTCAGAGGATCCGCGCCTTGTCCCTCCCCCGGAACAGTTGCCTCCTATCGACCTGCCCGCGCCCGCACCGGCACCCGAACCATAACCGCAAACGGCGCCTCAAGGTTGCCGTTGGCGCTATGCCGGATCAATCTTCGGAGATGATCGCGTCGATTCAGGTGTTCTACGAAGGAAACGTCCAAGGCGTCGGTTTCCGCTACTCCGTCCGGCAAATCGCGAAGGGGTTCGATATCACCGGCGCCGTTCGCAATCTCCCCGATGGACGCGTCGAACTCCTGGCCACGGGAGAGCAGGAAGAACTGGACGCCTTCGTTGAGGCCATCGGACAAAGCGCATTGCGCGCCCACATCAGGAATCAGTCGGCCACGCCCCTGATAAATCCGCCGGCGTTCCACGGCTTCGAGATTCGGCATGACTGAGCCCCCCGCCGTCGCCGTTCTCGGCGTGACCAAGATCTTCCCGGTGCCGTTCCAGCGGCGATCGGTCGTGGCCGTGCGCGACCTCAACCTTAAAGTCGCTCCGGGCCAGATCTATGGATTGCTGGGCCCCAACGGCTCCGGCAAGAGCACAACCCTCAAGGTCATTCTCGGCCTCGTTTCTCCCACCCGGGGGACGAGTGAAATCTTCGGGCGAGATAGCAGCCTGGCCGCCAGCCGGGCCACGGTGGGGTTCCTGCCCGAGAGTCCTTACTTTTACAAATATCTCACCGGCGCCGAGACTCTTCGTTTCTATGGGAAGCTCTGCGGCATGGGCGGCGCAAGATTGCGGAGCCGGATCGAAGAGCTGCTCGAACTCGTCGGCCTGACGAATGCCCGGGACCGGCGGCTCGGTGGGTATTCCAAGGGTATGCTCCAACGCATCGGACTGGCTCAGGCGCTGGTCCAGGAACCGAGGCTTTTGGTCCTGGACGAGCCAACCGCCGGAGTCGATCCGGCAGGAGCGTTGGAAATCCGAGACCTGATTTGCGATCTGAAGCGTCGCGGCATTACCATCCTCCTTTCCTCGCACCTCCTCGGTCACGTCCAGGAAATTTGCGATCGCGTCGGCATTCTCGCGAACGGCGTCCTCGTCCGCGAAGGCAACGTGGCCGATTTGCTGGCGATCGAGAATCAAACTGACGTCGTGCTCGAAAATGCTTCGCCGGAATTGCTCCGGCAGATTGCCACGCTCACCGCAAACTCGGGTGCGCGCTTGATCGAACAAAGCCGCTCGCGCACCTCGCTCGAGCGCCTCTTTCTCGAGGCAACCCTAACACCAGGAGAGGTCGCCATGCGTACCTTCGATGACTAAACCTCGCTACCGCGCTTTTTCGTTCGGTCGGATCGCGGCCCTCACGGCAAACACGTTTACCGAGCTGAGCCGGCTGAAGATCTTCTACGTCATCCTGCTTTTCGCGCTGCTCTTGATCGGCAGCTCCCTCTTCATGGCGCGATTGACGTTCCAGCAGGAATTCCAGGTCCTGAAAGATATCGCCCTCGGATCGATGAGCATTTTCATCTCGCTGCTCGCGATCGTGACCACGGCCCGCCTGATTCCCCAGGACATGGAGGATCGCACCGTCTACACGATCCTGGCGAAGCCGGTTCCGCGGATTGAGTATCTCCTGGGGAAACTGGCGGGAGTGGTGTTGCTGCTCGCCGTAAGCCTGGCGATCATGAGCGTCCTTTTCTTTCTCGTGCTGAAGATGCGCGAACAGACAGTGCTGAGCGACACGTTGCGCCAGATGAAGGATTCGCCGCCGGACCAAATCGCGGACGCGCTCAGCACTGTGCGAGCATCCGCCTTTAATGTGAACCTTCTGTCCGGCATCGCCCTCGTTTACCTGAAGGGCTGTCTACTCGCAGCGCTCACGCTTTTCGTTTCGACTTTTGCCACGACCACCATTTTCACCACCGTCGTGATGGTGTTTGTCTATCTGATTGGACACCTCCAATCCATCGCGCGCACCTTTTGGCTTCAGACCAACAGCGCGGGCTGGATCACGAAGCTCTTCCTCGCGTGCGTCGCCCTGCTCTTTCCCGACCTCCAACTTTTTAATCTGGTGGATGACATCGTGGCCGGAAGCCCCATCCCGCTGGCTCTCTTCAACAAAACGGCCACGCTCGGTCTCTTCTACACGGGCTTTTATCTCCTGCTCGCTTGGACCGTCTTTTATCGTAAAGAATTATGATGCGGTTTGTTGTCATTGTTCTGCTGGTGGTTTTGTTCGGCGCGGTGAAATTGCCGGCAGAGCTGGCACTCTCCGCGACGCATCGGCGCCTGCATTTCCGCGCGGTGGAATTCGATCCGGGATTGCGCGAGCAAATTGGACAGCTCGGGTTCGTCGCGGCGCTGAGCGGCTTTCGCGCGCTGGTCGCTGATGTCCTTTTCGTTCAGGCGCACATGGCCTGGGAGAGAACGGAATGGGGCCGGGTTCTATTTCTTTTCCGGCAGGTCACGACGCTGCAGCCCCGCGCTCTTCTGTTCTGGGACATGGCGGCATGGCACATGGCGTGGAATGCGAGCGCCGCAGCCCTCCGCGATCCGGCCCAGCCGCGGCTCGCCCTGCGGATCAAAGCCCAGCGCGAATACATTCAGCTTGGGAAAGATTTCCTGGAACGCGGCATCAGGAATAACCCGGATCGACCGCAATTGTATGAGGCGCTGGCTCGGCTGTATCGGGACAAGGACAAAGACCACGAACATGCCGCCGAGTTTTTTGAGAAGGCGGCGGACCTGCCCGACGCGCCGAGCTACGCCCGGCGATTCGCCGCATACGAAATTTCCTATTGTGAGGGCCGCGAACGGGAGGCCTACGACCGGTTGCATACTCTCTACTCCGCTGGCGAAAAGGAACGGCTCCCCACTCTCATTCGCCGACTGAAGGATTTGGAAATCAAATTGGATATTCCGCTTGATCAGCGTATCGCGAATCCCGTTCCTTAGCTCACGTTTGCCATGCGCTACGCCATTCTCAGCGATCTTCACGCCAACCTTGAAGCCACCGAAGCCGTCATGGCCGACGCGCGCGCCCACGACTGCACCCACTTCGTTTGTCTGGGCGACGTCGTTGGTTACAACGCGAACCCCCACGAATGCGTCGAGATCGTGCAGAAATTGGAATGTCCGGTCGTAAAAGGAAACCACGATGAACAGGCTGCGCTGAGCGAGTCATCCCGCGGCTTCAATGCTTTGGCGGAAGCCGCGATCAACTGGACCCGCGAACATTTGACGGAGGAAGACAAGGCGTGGCTCCGCGCCCTGCCGCTGACTCTGCCGGTCCGCGATTTCAGTATCGTTCACGCCACCCTCGATGCGCCCGACCAATGGGGCTATGTCTTCAACAGTCTCGATGCCGTCGCCAGTTTCGCCTATCAGAACACCTCGGTCTGTTTCTTTGGTCACACTCATGTTGCGGGAGCATTTGTGCGCGAAGAGGGCGTCAGGAAGGTCAAGGTCGATCAGCTCACGATCGAAGAAGCGAAGAAATACTTCATCAATGTCGGCAGCGTGGGCCAGCCGCGCGATGGCGATTGGCGGGCGGCTTACTGCATTTATCACGTCGAGAACAACGTCGTGGAACAGCGACGCGTGAAATACGATCTGGCGACGGCGCAGAAGAAAATTATCGAGGCAGGCTTGCCGCACCTGCTCGCCGATCGCCTTGAGTTGGGACGCTAGCCGGATTTCACATTGCAAATTAACGAGCGCCCCTTCCAATCTGAGATCTCAATCTGAAATCTGAAATCCGTTCCATCCTGATCATCAAGCCGAGCTCGCTTGGTGACATTGTGCATACGTTGCCCGCGGTGGCAGCAATCCACGACGCCTATCCCAAGGCCGAGATTACCTGGGTGATCAACCCGGAGTGGACCACGCTTCTGCGCGGAAACTCCGATATCGATCACGTCCACATCTTCCCCCGGGGCGAGTTTCGCGGCTTGCGTATACCGCGCAGCATGTGGCCGTGGCTAAAAAAAACAAAGGCGCTCCGGCCGGACGTGGCCTTTGATTTTCAGGGCTTGCTCCGAAGTGCCTTGATCGGCCGCGTCAGCCATCCGCGCGAGTTCTGGGGAATGAGCGATGGCCGTGAGGGTTCGCGCCTGCTGTACCATCAGGTTGCAAAGGTGGATCGCGGCGCCCACGCCGTCGATCGCTACCTGAAACTGGCGGAAGCATTTGGGGTTGCGATTCCCCAGCAGCTTCGCTTCCCCCTGCCTACGGGCGATCCCCTGCCACGCTTCGATCCTTATCCGCCGTTCGTTCTCCTGCATCCCTTTGCGCGCGGACCGCGGAAGTCATTAAGCAACGCCGTGATTGAAGAATTTTGCCACGCTTTCGAACCGCTCCGTATCGTGGTCGTCGGCAAAACCGCCCGGAAGATCAACGTGCCAGACAACTGCGTGAATCTGGCCAATCAAACAACGCTTCTTCAACTTATCTGGCTCATTCGCGCGGCGCGGTTCACCATCAGTGTGGATAGCGGCCCGATGCACATTGCCGCCGCCGTCACGTCGCAACTGCTTTCCATTCATACCTGGTCCGATCCGCGCCGGGTCGGGCCTTACAATCGCGAGGCCTGGATCTGGAAAAATGGCCAACTCCTCCGAGCAGCGGATCTCCCGGAGGCCGGAACGCTAAAAAAGGGCCGGGCGTTCGCCCTGGGAGATGTCGGACCGGTAGTGGACCTGGTTCGCGGCTCGTAGGACCTCGGAATTACAGCGCGGGACGCGCCCGGAGAAAAGATTCGGCGAGCAACAAGTCGCGCGAATAGGTGATCTTGGGGTTGAACTCGTCGTTCGGCACGAGCAGCACCTTCGCGCCGAGCCGTTCGACGGCGGAGACTTCGTCCGTGATTAAAAGTTTTTTCTCCGCCACGGCTTCGTAGCCCTTCACCAAAAGGTCACGGGAGAAGATTTGCGGAGTCTGCATGGCGTAAAGATCCGCGCGATCCACGCCGCCACAGACAAAGCACTTCGCATCCGCGCGCTTGAGCGTGTCCGTGATCGGCTCCGCCAGGGCCGCGGCACCATGGGTCCGGCATTCCGCAAAGACGCGCCTGATCTTCTCGCCGCTGATGAGGGGCCGTGCGGCGTCATGCACCGCGACGTAACGGGCAGTAGAAGCCAGCAAGTTCATTCCAGCCTGGACCGAATCCTGCCGGTGGAGTCCGCCAGAAACAACGTGCCGCACTTTTTTTAATTCGGCGCGCCTGACGAGTTCTTGCAGCTCTGCGAGGCGATCCTCGCGGCCAACCAGAATGATTTCGTCAACGCAATCTGCACCCTCGAAAGCCTGAAGCGTGTGAACTACAACCGGTTTATTTCCCAGCAGCGCGAACAGTTTATCGAAACCCATTCGCTGGCTGCTGCCGGCGGCGACAACGATGGCGCTCAGCATCGAACCATCCTCCAATCTCTAGAATAGAGACTCTGAGGTTCGACTTTGAACGTTTCCCTCATCCGAGTTGCTTTTGCACTTCCTGGCTCAGCATCCTGCCATCCGCCCGACCAGCTACCTTCACCTGGAGCGCTTTCATTACCGCACCCATCTGCGCCTTAGAGGTGGCGCCAACCTCGCCAATCGTCTCTCGGACAAGATTCGCCACTTCATCCGCGCTGAGGCCTTGAGGCAAATAGCTTTGGAGAATGGCGAGTTCCTCTTTTTCCTTCGCCGCAAGTTCAGGGCGCCCCCCCTTTTCGAAACTCTCGATTGAGTCCTGCCGTTGTTTGACCTGCTTGCGGATGACCTGCGCGACTTCAGCGTCATCGAGCTGCGCGTCCGCCCCTGATTTGTCGATCGCCGAATACTTGAGCGCCGATTTCAGCATGCGCAGGACTCCCAGCCGGGCCGCATCTTTCGCCCGCATGGAGTCTTTCAAGTCGGAATCAATGCGCTCCTGTAGTGTCATGTGCCGAAGCTAAAGCAACGCCCAGTCACGGCAAGCGAATGTCGGTGCGCTCGCCGCGGCGAGCGTCTCTACACCTCGCCACGAAGCCGCTCGGCGCACGCCTGCACCGATGCGGGATCGCTTACGCTAATCACCTCTGCATCCTTGCGCGTCCGACGCAGTAACCCAGCCAGTACCTCACCGGGGCCGAGTTCGATGAACAAATCGCAGCCGCGCGTAAGCAGATTCTCCATGCAATCGCCCCAGCGCACCGTGCTGGTAACCTGGTCCCGCAGCGTTTCGTGAATTTCCGGCAGCGTCGTGACAGGTGCGCCGGTCACGTTGCTCAGCACGGCGAAACGCGGCATTTGCAGCTGCGCCTCAAGCAACGGCTCACCCAACTGCTCATAGGCGCTGTTCATCAGACGCGAGTGATAAGCGCCGGCTACGTTGAGCATCGTCGCGCGGCGAATGCCATGTTCTTTCGCCAGGCTCACGGCGAGTTCTACCTTGGCCGCCTCACCGGAAATTACGATTTGGCCGGGTGCGTTGATATTCGCCACATCCACATCGGTGTCCGCCGCGAGGGCGCGAACTGCGGTTTCGTCCGCACCAATCATCGCCGCCATCGCGCCGGCTGTCGCCGCGCAGGCCGCGTCCATCAGGCGCCCGCGCGTCTCGACCAATTTCAGGCCGGTGGCGAAATCGAATGTTCCCGCGGCCGCATGCGCAGTCCATTCGCCGAGGGACAATCCCGCGGCCGCTTCGACCGGAAAATCGCCGGCGACCCCGCGCAAGGCCGCGAGACAGGCGAGCCCATGCACGTAAAGGGCCGGCTGACAGTTCGACGTTTTGGTTAGTTCCTCGAGCGGACCGCTCCAGGCGATTTCGCTCAGGGAACGTCCAAGAATTTCATCGGCTTGGAGAAACAAATCTCCCGCTGCCGGATGATGCGCTGCCAGGTCACGCCCCATCCCGACGCTTTGCGCACCCTGGCCGGCGAACAACAACGCGATTCTTTTTGCCATGCGCTTTCCAATAAACGTTTTGCGCGCCGGACGCGAGCGCGAACGCATCCAAATAAGCTTGCGTTTTACCGGTGAAATTCGGATAATTTGTTTTATGCATACAAACACGCGCAGTTGTGCCTTCCGTTCCGCTGTCTGCGGAGCGGTAGTTGCACTGTTAGTTGCGTCGCCGTTTTCGACGGCGAGTGCGAAATGGCTGGCAAAAAACAACCCCAACTTGCCAGTTGGTGTCTATTTTCAAGGTTTGCAGGGCTCCGTAGTCCTCTCCTTGACTCTAGATAGAAGTGGAAGGGTGACGGACATTCGGGTCCTCCGAAGCAGCGGACATCCCGCTCTGGACGAGTTGGCCCGGGATGCGGCGTCCAATTGGCGTCTCAGTCCGGATTCGGTGGTCCCCTCCGATCTCACCCAGGGGCGAGTCGAGTTGGTCAACTTCCGGAACCCAAACCCTCCGAAGCAGATCCTTCCCGACGCCAAGCCGTACTGGGCCCAGATCAAGTAAGTTAGTCAGATAGTTTAGGTCGTCCCGGCGGAACCGCCGTTCCGCCGGCCGGGTTGTTTTTTCTTTTCGGCGGACTGCGTTTTCCGCTCCTGGTTCTTCCCCTTCGCTCCCTCTGCCCCTCCAGTCCTTCACGAGTCCAGATTAAGATTTAGAGCGGGACCGCATCCCACTGCCGTGCGTTCGCGACTTTGCCCTTGCGCCTCGCGCGCCTCTCGCCAGCATAATCGCAAGGTCGCTTATGGCTTTCACTACCCACGAAATCGAATCTCCGGATCCCGCAACCCGCGTCGTGGCCGCGGATGCGCAGATGCGCGAAAACTTGGGCGACATCGGCGAAAAAATGGTCCTCAACATGGGGCCGTCGCACCCGGCCACTCACGGAGTGCTGCGCCTCATTCTGGAACTCGATGGCGAAATCATCACCAAAGCGACCCCGGATGTCGGCTACCTCCACCGCGGCGACGAAAAAATCGCGGAAAACATGCAATACAACCAGTTCGTGCCCTACACGGACCGGCTCGATTACCTGGCGCCTCTGGCCAACAACGTCGCTTACGCGCTTGCCGTAGAGAAATTGATGGGGTGGGAATTACCACCGCGCGGCAAGGCCATCCGGGTAATCTGCTGCGAGACGGCCCGCATTTCGGCGCATCTTCTCGGGCTCGGCGCCATGGCGCTTGATCTCGGGGCGATGACGGTATTCCTCTACACCTTCACTGAGCGCGAAAAGCTCTACAATCTTTTCGAACTGCTCACCGGGGCGCGATTCACCACCTCATACACCCGCGTGGGCGGTCAGATCCGCGACCTGCCGGAACGTTTTATCCCCCAGCTCGAACAGTTTCTCGACGGCTTCATTCCTCAACTCAATGAGATCGACCAACTCCTGACCCGGAACCGGATCTTCGTGGATCGAACGCGCGATATCGGCGTCATCCCCCGGGATCGGGCTATTGCCTACGCGCTCTCCGGCCCAAATCTGCGCGCCAGCGGGGTCGACCACGATCTGCGCCGCAAACATCCCTACCTCGATTACGAGAAGTATGACTTCGAGGTTGCCGTCGGCACGGCGGGCGATTGCTATGATCGTTACCTGGTCCGCATCG
>QHMY01000126.1 GCA_003218305.1 Verrucomicrobiota bacterium | reverse complement strand
CGGGAGCCAGTGGAGGGAAGCGGAGTGTCGGATCACAGAATCATTGAGGGGAAACACCCCGAGACACTGAGCTCGTTGTTGGGTGTAACCGCAACTTCAATGGATAACGAATTGGGCTGTGTGAACAGTGAACCTGTGATTCGCGGAGCCGGATGCGGGAGTCCCGCACGTCCGGATCTTCAGGGGGCCGGGGCCGAGTAATCGCCTCGGTCTACCCGACCAGATCGCTCCCGCGGGGTTGAGCCCTTAGTCGCGGCAGCCGTCGCGCCGCGTCGGCTTCGGCACGTGGGCCCTGGCCGTGCAGCTTAGGCTGAAGCCGTTGGGCGGACGAAAGATAACGGGTCAAAGGTAGGGAAATCGCGTTCCATGTCACTCCATAGGATGGAGAGATTCATGCGCGTACGACTTGCCTTACTAATACTCCTGTCCACACCTTTACTCGCTCAATCAGCCGCGCCTTTAGCGTCTAGTCACATCCGAGTGATCTCGAACGACAAAGCGACACGCTGGCTGGAGTACGTGTTGCAACAGCACGGCACTGAACCGCCGCCGAGTGTCGCGTCTGAGACGTTCTCCAACATCGTTATTGGATTTGACGATACCTCGCGACCCGCACCATCTGCGCCAACATCGCCAAAGTCTCCACGCCGGCCAAAGCCGCGTCCACGTGGCCCGCGCCCATTCTATCCCGCACCACCGAAGTGGGAGGTCGCATCCGAAGATACTTCGTCGGATCCGAACCTTGATATTGACATTAAGCCACCCACTAGTGACGATCTCCAAGAATTAGTGTCGTTAGGGTCGCTCGAAGTCTACCGGGGAACACTTGAGAACTTTAGGACGACCTTGGAGCGTAAGCGGGCAACACATGAGATCAAGCTAGATAAGTACACAATTTACATGAGTGAGTATCGGCGTCGAATCGATCTGTACCAAGATGTCACGAAAGCATTAAATGAGGGTAAAAGACCGTGACGTTCGACGCAGGTATCGACTTGCTCGTAATGCTCGCGCCCGCAGCGATTGCAATCTTATTGTTGACGCTACTCTTCTTCGCGCCAGTTGTATTCGCGCGGCGTAGTGCACGTGGCGACTATCGCGGCGCCGGCGCATTCATTTTGGCGTTCGCCACGCTCGGTGTGACGACCGGCTTTTCCACTGCGCACAGCCGCGAGCCGGCCGTCGCAGCTGTAATGCCTGCATTGTTAGCGCTGATTTCGAGTGTACTCACATATGCCGTGACACGCGAGGGCCTCGCTCATATACGACCAGTTCTGCCGCTGTGTATTGCCGTATTGTGTTTTGCGAGTTTGACGGGACTTGGTATTGGTAGCACCATTCGCGGTCAATTTGACGACGCAGATGTCGAAGCTCAGTATGATAAACTGCACTACGAACGCGTCGAACTTGAATGCGAGAAAGCCAAGTATCTTGCTGAACTTGAAGTCTGGAAACACGAGGAGGTGGTGGCCATCAATAAGGGCGAAGCCACTACTCAGTTGAAGTCACCGACAATTCCCAAGCGGCCTTGAACCATTACAGCGCCGCCCAGCTCGAGCCAGAAGCCGACACGGCCCGGCGCTGGTCCGCCGGCCGAGCCGCATTGGCATTAACTTAAGCGGTATTATGCGTAAGTGACTGACGCCACGCCCTTTAGTTACGTCCCAGCTATCGAATTTGCCTCATTTTGTGGTTTTCCTTGGAAATCCATTGAAAGTGGCTCGCCGGGACAAGGGTAGGCATCGCGGTGACGCACGTGTTCATGCCCATTTATAGCCTGGCGAAGAGATGAAGACCGGCGAAAGCAGTCGTTGTGATCGCCCATGTTTTCAGCAACTTGCAGTGAGCACTGCTTCTTAAGTTAATGCCAATGCGGCCGAGCCGGCTCGTCAACACACAAGAATCACAGCGTCACGTCGATTGCAGATCGCCAGTCGTGGCTCCGCAACTCCTCGGCGGAAACCACCGCGGCGCTTCGGCTTCGGCACGTGGGCCCTGGCCGTGCAGCTTAGGCTCAAGCCGATAGCCGGATGCGTCATGGCTATGGCAATATGTGTCACTTTCTATGAGGGGCGAGAGGCACGGCCGGCTGACATCCACAAGTCATGTGATCGGATGGTAGTCCTCCAGCTCACCGCTGCGTGTCCGGCTGAGTATGATCCCGCTGCTTAGCAGGTGAACCGAACTCGTGCGAATCTTGAATAGTATGAGCAGTGAACGGTCGCGACTCGCATACCGATATGTTCTGAGGTAACGTACATCCCGTGCCGGCACCTACGTACCTTGATAGCAATGTCATCAGCTACCTTACAGCGCGCCCAAGTCGAGACGTCGTAACCTTGGCTCATCAACAACTTACGCACGAATGGTGGGAGCGGCAGCGTCATGGTTTCGAGCTCCACGTCTCGGAATTGGTAGTGTTCGAGATCAGTCGTGGCGACCCGACATCGGCGCAAACACGGCTTGAGTTCGTGCGAAACCTGCCGGTTCTCAGAATCACAGTTGAAGCGCGTGCTCTCGCGGATCAAATCTTTCGAGCGACGTCACTTCCCGATAAGGCTGCATCCGACGCCTTACATATTGCACTTGCTGCAGTTAACGGCATGGATTTTTTGCTAACCTGGAACTGTACTCACATTGCGAATGGTGTCATTCTGAAGGTTGTGAACGCAATATGCCGGGGCCATGGATATGAACCTCCGATCGTGTGTACTCCTGAGGAGTTGCTAGCGCCATGAAATCTCTTCCTGAAGATCCCATAGTCGAAGAAATCCGCGCGGTACGCCGTGAATTGACGAAACGGTTTGGCGACGACATCAATGCGCTTTGCGACTTTCTAGTGCAAGAAGAACAGCAACACAAAGAGCGGTTGGTCAATCGTCCGCCCAAAGCGCCTCAACATGCACGAGCTGCGGTGGCTGAACGCCGGTAACTACCGACTGCGCTCATAGAGTGCTCTCAGCAGAGAACGCACGGCTTTCCTCGTCGGTCAGTATCCTCAGCGTCTTTCCCCGAGCACCGCCTAACGCATATTGAAAGCACGCCCCTTCCTGTAAGTTTGGAGATGCAAAAGACCAAACGAAAGGAAGGGACGGCTGCCATGAAACAACAGGCGATTCAGTATGTGGCTCTGGATGTCCATCAGGCAACCCTGGTGGTGAGTGTTCGGGATGAGCAGGGATCGGTGGTGATGAGAGCGACGGTGGCGACCGAGGCCAAAGCTATCGTCGGGCTGGTGCGCGGCCTCGGATCGCGGGTACACATTGTCTTCGAAGAGGGGACGCAGGCGCAGTGGCTGCACGAGGTTCTGAAGCCGTACGCCGAGCGCGTCGTGGTGTGCAACACCCGAGGTCGCGGCGCGCAGGACAACAAGAGCGATCGAATCGACGCCGACCGTCTGTCGGAGCTGTTGCGACTGGGATCGGTCAAGTCCGTGTTTCACGGCGCCAGCGAACTGCTGACGCTGAAGGAGCTGGTCAGGAGCTACGCCAACCTGGTCGAAGACGGCACTCGGGTGATGCTGCGGATCAAGGCGCTGTTTCGCGCTCGGGGGATCAAGACACCGGGTACGTCGGTCTACGGCACGTCGAAGCGCAAGGGATGGTTGTCGCAGCTCGAGGGGCGTGGCGCGCGAATGAGAGCCGAAGCGCTGTTCGCGGAGTTGGACGTGCTGCAGGAGCTTCGCCCGAAGGCAAAGGCAGCGATGATCGCCGAGGCGCGCCGGCAACCCGGCTGGAAGGTGCTGCGGTCGATCCCATTCCTGGGGCCTGTGCGGGTGGCTCAGATCCTGGCGATCATGGCCACGCCGTGGCGGTTCCGGACGAAGAGACAGGCGTGGCCATACGTGGGACTGGCGGTGGTGACCCGCTCGAGCGCGGACCAGGAGTTCGCCGACGGCAAACTGCGCCGGCGGAGGCGAGCGCCACTGACCCGAGGGCTGAATCGGAATCATCATCCACTTCTCAAGTCAGTCTTCAAAGGAGCGGCGAATGCAGCAGCGGCGACGGAAGGCCCGTTGAAGGACTTTTATGACGCGTGCGTCGCTCGTGGCATTCGCGAGGACATGGCCAAGCTGACCCTGGCGCGCAAGATCGTGGCGATCGCGCTGCGCCTGTGGAAGACAGGAGAGCTCTGGGATGCAACGAAGCTGACACTGCAAGTGACATAGCGCTCGGATGAGGTGACGAACGCCGGGTGAGGGTAACTCGCTCGCGGTCCGCCATCGAATCCGAGACGCAGGGTCGAGG
>QHMY01000024.1 GCA_003218305.1 Verrucomicrobiota bacterium | reverse complement strand
AGACACGAGGCGACAAAGAACTCGCCGCTTCGCTTTTCTTCGCGCACGTAAAGTTCGTCGCGGTCCGTCTCAAATGCACGGAGGCAGCAGACGTCGGTGTCCACCCACCACCCTCCGTCGCGCTGGAGCAGCGTGTATCGGAACAGATTAGAAAATCCGGACAAGCTTCCTTCATTAAGCGTCCCGGCGGGATACAGGAACATTCGTTCCGCCGGCAGGATTTCGCTCGCATCGCGCACCGTCACGCCGTCGGGCACGTCCCCCGGATCGTCATAGGTGTAGAGATTGTAACGGGCACCGTTCTGGACGAACGACGACAGGCATAGGAACTCCAGCCGGGTCAGCGGGCCACCTCCCCAGTAAGAATTTACTTCGAACCCGGCCGGCGTCGTGGTCACCGCGAAGTCTCCCATGGCGTTCCTGTTCAGGCGCAGCCGGAAAGTTGCAATCCATGCGGACAAAGACACTTGCAATCGACGGAATTTCATAGCTCCATGCTCCGCGGAATGAAGATCTTTGGCATCACACTGGTGCGATCGGAAGCGGATATCATCGAGCTCACGCTTCGTTACCACCTTCAGCTTGGACTCGATGGCGTGTTCGTCCTCGACAACGCTTCCACCGACGGGACGGACAAAATCCTGGAACGACTCGCACACGCGGATGATCGCATTCGCTGGACGCGCCACGAAGGAGAATTTCAGCAGGCGGAGCTGACGACAGGCCTGGCACGAGACGCTTTCCGGGCCGGCGCGGATTGGATCGTGCCGTTCGATGCGGATGAGTTTTGGTTTGCGCCCGGGCGGGCGTTTCGAGAGGTGCTGGCCGGCTCAATGGCGGGCGCATTGCGCGCGCAGGTGATTCATTACATCCAGGCGCGGGAGCAATTGGAGCGAAACCCGAAAACATTGCTGACGATGACACGGCGCGCCTCGTGGACGGCTGGTCCACCGGACGGGCGAGCGTTGGTCGAGGCGCAACAAATTGGATATGTCGAAGCGATGTATTTGCCGAAGTGGATCAGCCGTGCCTCCGCGAATCTGGAGATCGGGACGGGAAACCACAGCGCCGGCAATCTGACGGCCAGGCCGGAGACCACCGGAGAGATTGTCTGCCTTCACGCACCCATCCGGTCGCGCGACACGCTGGTCCAAAAAGCGGCACAAAGCCGGCGACTGGAGGAGGCCGGGCGACCAGCCTCTGACGGCTGGCACACTCATCGCATCCGGCGTCTTCTGGAAGAGGACTCCATCGACGCAGAGTGGGCGGCAAATAGTTACGAGAATGACGCGCTCGACGTTTACGGGACACGACGACCGGTGGTTTTCGATCCTACTCTGCGCGATGCCGTGGCTCCGTTTCTGACGGATGCCTCGTCTGCGTTAGCGGATCAGGAAACCGCGCAAGCGTGGGCGGGTCGCGAGGAATGGCAACGTGCTGCTGTCCAGAATTTCCTGACCAATTTGAACGACTACGCCCTTTCCCGCACCGAATGGGCCACGGACTTGGACGGACAACTGGTGCGCGCACGGGAGGCGATCGCCGGGCTCGAGGCCCTCGTGGCGGAACGGACGGCCTGGGCCAAATCAGCGGATGCTGAAGCGGAGAACGCGCGTGCCGCTCTCGCCAAACTCCAGAAGGAATTTGAAGAGCGGACGGCCTGGGCGCTGCGGCTTCAGTGGGAGTTGAAAGAAGTTCGCAGCAAAACGTCGCCGCCGCTGGCAACCGCCAGCCTCGGCGAGTAAAGGAGACGGCCGGATTCTCCTGGTGGGTCAACCGAGAATTCACGTAGTGGTACAGTTTGAGTTTGGAGCAACGCATCTGTTTGGCGCCAACGGCGCTTTTCATTGCCAGCCTGGGGCAACGCCCCAGGATCTGGATCGCGTTATGACTTCAGCGCTGAAGGCGCGATTCATTCCGGCGGGAAGCGGCGACCGCTAGGTTGAAACGCGCTTTCAGCGCTGGTCTTCCCCTAATCAAAAACCCTGGGGCGCTGCCCCAGGCTGAAATGAGACTGCGCCCTTGGCGCTGAGCAGGTACACACCATCGCGCCATTCCAGGAGAAAAACCGGACACAATCTATCCCTCCCAGCTGAGAACAATAAATTGAGCCGCGGCCCAGGTTCAAGCAGTCGCACTTCAAACTGTACCGCCACCGAGAATTCACCGATCTCCGCCGCCCTGCACGCTGAGCTCCCAGCGATAACCATCTGGGTCATGGAACCAGAGCCCCATGTGCTTTGAGCCCGGCGCTTCGGGGCCGATCTCGTCGCCGGGATCTTCCAGCTTCACTTTGTGCTTCTTGAGGTGTCCGAGCGCTTTTCGCAACGCCGTCATGTTCGGCAAATGGAATGACATGTGACCGAGCGTTTTCGGCGACGGTTTGCCTTTGTGCAGCGCGATCGTGATGTTGTCGTTGCCAACGGCCACACCGTTCTCGAACTCGAATTGTTTCTTCAAACCCAACGCGCGTTCGAACCATTTGGCACTTTTTTTGGGATCGCGCACCGCCAATCCGAAATGCCCGACGGCACCTAATGTGAATGGAATCTTCATCGCCGTCACATTAGCGCGACGGCTGAACATCGGTTAAGAAAAACTCGATGTCGGATGAAACCAATCCCGGCCGAGATCCGGGTTTGTCGCTCGATCCTTCGGCGGACGAAATCCGCGCGTGGGGCCGCGCCGCCGTCGAAGCGATGGCCGGCTATCTCGATTCGCTCGGACAGCGGCGGGTTTATCCGAAGACGACAGCCCGGCAAATTCGAGAACAATTGGAACCGGTCCCGCCGGACGAAGGCGTCGATTTCGATCGGCTGCTCAAGACTTTTGACGATGTCATTGTGGCCGCGAGCCGGCATAACGGGCATCCGCGCATGTTCGGCTATGTCCAGGCGCCCGGCACCGCCATCGCCGCCTTCGCCGATCTGCTGGCATCGACTTTGAACGCGAACCTGACTGCCTGGCGTTCGGCGCCGGCCGCGGTCGAGATCGAACGGGTGACCATCGACTGGATCAAGCAGATCCTCGGAGTGAAAGGGCACGCTGCCGGTTTGTTCGTGAGCGGCGGTTCCATAGCCAATCTGGCGGCCCTGGCCACGGCCCGGCGCGCCCAGGCCCCCGCTGCCCTGGCCAGCCAGGGCGCGCAATGCCTGAGTCAGACACTGCGGATCTACGCCTCAGAAGAAACGCACCATTCCATCGCCAAGGCGGCGGCACTCCTGGGTATCGGCAGCGACAATGTCCGTCTCGTCGGCGTGGACGAGGGCTTCAAAATCCGGATCGACGATCTGGTGGCAAAGATCACCGAAGACCTCCGGGCGGGACATCTGCCGTTTTGCGTGGTAGCCAACGCCGGGACGGTTGCGACCGGTGCGTTCGATCCCCTCGCCCAGGTGAGTGAGGTGGCGCGCCGATTCAATCTCTGGATGCACGTCGACGCCAGCTACGGCGGCTTCGCGGCGCTGGCGCAATCGGTGAAAGGTTTGTTCGACGCGCTGCCGGAAGCGGATTCGATCGCGCTCGATCCCCACAAATGGCTCTACCTGCCGGTCGATTGCGGTTGCGTGCTGTATCGCGACGCCGAAGCGGCGCGGGCCACGTTCGCGCACGAAGCTGAGTACACGCGCGTGATGGAGCAGGCGCCGGATGAAGCGTTCGCTTTTTGGGATTACGGGCCGGAACTTTCGCGCCGTTTTCGCGCGCTCAAAGTCTGGATGATGTTGAAAGGCGTCGGCCTCCGCCGGCTCGGCGAAGCCGTCGAAAAAGACCTGGCCTGCGCGAGGCATTTGGAACGCCTGGTCCAAGCGAGCGACGATTTCGAGATGCTCGCCCCGGTCGAGCTTTCGATTTTTTGCTTTCGCTACGTGCCGTCGTCTTTGAAACGCGCACTGGCCGGCGCGACGGAAGAAGAACGCAAACGCATCGAGGCAGAACTCGACGCGTTAAACGAGCGCCTCCTCATCAAGCTGCAACAGGACGGCAGCTCTTATCTGTCGAATGCCCGCCTTCACGGACGTTTCAGTTTGCGCGGATGCGTGATGAACTACCGCACCACTCCGCGCGACCTGGAAATTCTGCTCGACGATCTGCGGCGATTGGCGCCAGACGCTGAACGCGCGACGGACTGAGGCAGCGAATCAGAACGCGCTGAACCCCCGGTCACGCGGCTTTGACTCGCTGGCTTGTCGACGGCTCGAGAATTTCCTGAGCGGCGCGGTTGCCCGATTGGACGGCGCCATTCATGAATCCGGAGAATTCGCCGGCCGTATGTTCTCCGGCGAAGACAAGGCGACCGTCGAGTTCGGTTTCGCCCGCGACCTCGAGCAAGGTCGTACATTGTCCAACCAGCGGGCAAGTGTAGCTGCCGCGGGCGAATTTGTATTCGGGCCAATTCATCAGGGCGCGTTTGCCGTCGAATTTTTCGGCGATGCCCGGGAAGACCGGCCCGAGTTGGTCACGGAATTTATCGAAACGCTCGGTGGTAAAGGGCTTCGCCCCGGAGCCTCCGAGGAAATTGGTCAGAATGCCGCTCACTCCCGCCTGGCCCCGGCTGCTCTCCCAGGTGCATTGCAAAGGCAGATCGGTCAGGATGCTGCCGTTGCTCACGGCCGGCAATTTGACCGCGGGATTGCGCCACCAGCGTTCGGTAAAACCGTACATCACTTTGGCGTTATTGCCGTACCCAAGCTGCGCGATCGCTTCCTGTTTCTTCCGGCCCAGGGCGAGCGCCTTGATCCCTTCCACCTGCCTTAACATGGTGAAGGGGATTGCGCAGATGACACGGCAGAATTTCACCGACTTGGTGCCGCCCTCGGTCTCGAAGTTCAATGAAAGATTCGAACCGTTCTGCTCGATCTTCACCAGCTGATGACGCTGGTGGATGGTCACCTTCCCCTCCAGCGCCTTGGCCAGCGCATTCGGCAACGAACTGCTGCCTCCTTTTACGCGCTTCGATTCGTCGCTCTCACCAAAGACCTGGAAGCCACCGCTCGTATCCGCGACCAGGAGAGTGAGGAGATTGAGTGATGACTGCTGATCGGCGTCGCGGCCATACTCGATGGTGTAGGCCACGCGCAACAGATCCATGACCCACTTCTCAACTCCTTTGCCGGCTTCAGTCAGATACTGACCCAGACTGATGCGGTCGAACTTCGCTGCCTTGGGAGTGAAGTTTTCTTCCGCGTCGTAAATGCCTTCCTGGTCCGCTGCCAGCCTCCTCGCGAAAGGCTCGAAGAGAGGGATCAGTTGCTTATCGGAATAATGTTTGCCGCCGAAAAAATAGAGATCGACCCCGTTATCCTCCTTTTTGAGTTCCTGGATTTCGACTCCGAGTTCCAGGGCCAGCTTGCATAAGTCGTTATGGTCGCTGTCCACCAGTTCCCCGCCCAACTCGCAAAACATCCCATCGCTGTTGAAATCGGTCTTGGTGAAGACGCGCCCGCCGGTCCGGTCGCTTCCTTCAAAGATTTCGCAGGGCGTGCCGGCTTTAAGCAAACGGTAAGCTGCGGTGAGTCCGGCAAGCCCCGCTCCCAGGATCGCCACCGGGTCGCCTCCGCCCGGACCTGGCGTCGGGCTCGCGGCTCCGCGGACGATCCGGGGAACGAGTCCTCCGGCCGCGGTGAGCAGTCCAGCCGCGCTGAGCATGCGAACGAAGTCGCGCCGGGAAACCCGCGAAGCCTCCTGCGCCTCAAAGAAAAACGCCCGATGTTGAGGATGATGGTTCAGCCAGTGCGCCTGCCGCACGGTCTGCGTTAATTTGCGAAAGAGAGGCGTGCGTCCTAGTGGCATGGTGTTCTAATACGGCCCATTCGAGCCGGCCGATTCGATGCCATGACGAGGCAGCCGTCAATCACGAAGAGACTGGCGCCCAACACCCTGCGCGGGCTCGCAGGGAGCGGGCGAGGCACACCGGCGTTGCCGAGAGCGCTCATCTCGGCAATAGTCAAACCCTCACCAAGAAACTTATGAAACTGACCAAACTTACCTTCACCAGCATCCTCTGCGCGATCGGGTTCGCGCTCCCGACCTACGGCGCCGATTCCTACACGGTCGATCCTGTTCATTCCTCCATCGTCTTCGGCATCAAGCATAACGGCGTGACCGATTTTTACGGAGCGTTCAAAGCGATTTCCGGCACGGTGACGTTCGACTCTGCCGATGCGTCGAAAAGCACCGTCGAGCTGACGGTACCGGTGGAAAGCATTGATACGCGGAACGAGAAGCGCGATCAGCACCTCAAAAGCCCGGACTTTTTCAACGCGAAGCAATTCCCCACAATCACCTTCAAGAGCAGCAAAATCGAAGGCAGCGGCGAGAGCTACAAGATCAGCGGCGATCTCACCGTCCATGGTGTCACCAAGCCGATCACGGTGGACTTCAAGCGAGGCGCGGACGGCAAAGGCGGACAGGGCAAGACCGTCGGCGGCGGCGAGGCGCGTTTCACGATCAAGCGCAGCGATTACGACATGAAGTTCATGGAAGGCCCGCTGGGTGACGAGGTCAACATCATCCTGAGCCTGGAAGGCGCCAAGCAATAGCGCTGACCTAGTTTCGTGGCGGTAGCGCCCGGCCAGAATGTTTCTGCTCAAGCAGATATTGCCTGCGACCATCCTGGCGATGGCGGTAGCTGCCGGCATTTGCGGGATTGCGCTCGCCTGGGGAACGGAGCGCGCGAGAAGCGCGCTGGCTCCCCTGGCCATGGGCGTCGCCTATTTTGTCGGGCACCTCTTTATCGTGGGCTGGGTTCGGATCCCACCGTCGGACACTACGAACTGGTTGCCCTTCTTTGCGCTGGCGTCCGCGGTGCTTGGCGCGGGTTGCACAGTTGTGTCCTTAAGCCGGTGGACACGGGCGCTCATCTTCGCCCTGGTTTCCGCGGGAGCGTTGACCTTGCTTCTCAAGCCGAAATTTCAATACGGCTGGTCGCTCGGCCAGAGTCTGATCTGGGTGGCCGGCCTGGCGTGCGCGATGGTTTTACTCGCCGTTGTCGTGGATGGGTTGACCTGGAGGCCTGCGCAAGCTCTCGAGATGCCAGTCATACTGCTGGCAACCTGTGCGGGGACGTTTGGCGCTCTGATGCTCTCCGGCAGCGTGTTGCTGGCTCAGTTCGCAGCGGTGCTGGGCGGCGCGGTTTTCGGGAGCCTGGTTCTTAGCGCTCGCAACGTTGCGCTGGGGCGGGGCATTGTGCCGTTGGTCTCCCTCCTTCTCGGAGCGTTACTTGTCAGCGGCTATTTCTTTGCCGAACTACCGGCTACGGCCGCTGTGTTACTGGGCTTCGCCCCGATTTTTGCGCTGATTCCGATTTACCCGCAAAGCAAACTCCTCACGCTCGGAGTTCGAGCCGCCACGGTGGTTATTCCCATTCTTCTCGCCTTGTTCCTGGCGTTTCGGGCTTCGCCTTCTTTGGATTACTGAGAGTTGGTAGGAGACTTAGCCGATGGAGCGAGACTGGGCAGGCGAACTGGAAGCGTGGTTAAACGCAAAGTTTGCGGAGCTCTGTGACACGATCGGTTATCCCGCCCCGCTTTCCGGCCTGCGCATCAGCCCCGCGCTGGGGGTCGAAGAATCGCGCTACTTTCTGCTGGGTCTGGAAGACGGTCTTTTCCAACCGGATGAGTTAGGGTATGTCCAGAGCGAGCTATTGCCGACTGCCGATAACGCTCAAGCCCGGCAAAAGATGTGCCGGCTCTTCTGGCACGCCCCTCCTCCCCCTCGCATTTCCCGCGAATGCGTGTGCCAGCTCTCAACGGCTTCATCCCTCATCCTGAAACGCGGCTGGCTCGCGAGCCACCTCCTGTTGGAGCCAGACTTGAGAGACGAACACGACATCTCTTACGGCATCGACCTCCTGATCAGGCTGCACCCGGGGCAAATCCTGGTCGCCGTCGAAGTAAAACGCAGCGCCGTCGAGCTTCAGAAACTCATCACCGACCTGCGGATGTGCTGCAAGCGCGGACCCCACGCAAAGGATGACTGCGGTTTTCCGCAGAACCATCCGAAATACGAATTCTGCGCTCACCACCGGCCGGAATATTTTTGGGCCGTCGCGCCTGAGACCGATATATGCCTTAGAATGCACTACTCGGACCTTGCCATCGAGCTGGAGGAGTTGCCGTCCCTGCCTCCCCGAAGCCTGCTCGAGTAGTACCGTCCACGGGGAAAAGGTTTGTCGGAAAGCCTTCCGTCACGCTAAGATCGGGCATGAACATCCGCCGCGTCTTCTGCCTTGTGCTCGCCTTCACCCAGCTCGCGGTGATCGCGCGCGCCTCCGACTGGCAAATGGATTACGAACAAGCTCTCGCGTCCGCCAAAGCCGCCAATAAGTGTGTCTTACTCGATTTCACGGGCTCCGATTGGTGTGGGCCGTGCATCATGTTGTATAAGACCGTCTTCTCCAAAAAGGCCTTTCTGGATTATGCGAAGAAGAACCTGGTCCTGGTCACGCTCGATTATCCGAAACGCAAATCACTTCCTGAGAACATTATCAAACAGAACGAGCGCCTGGCCCGGCAATACCACATCGACCAGAGCGGATATCCCACCGTAGTCCTGTTGGATCCTTCCGGCAAAATTCTGGGGCAACTGGAAGGCTACAGCGGCGAACAACCGGCGGATATTATCGCGTGGGTGGAAAAGCTTCGGCCTAAATCCTGAGCCAGGCGGACCGGATCGGTTCACAGGCCAGACTTTTGTCGGGGCCGATTGATCCAAATGGCCTTGACGAAGATCCGGTGGAGTTGTGATCTTGTGACGGAGATGTTCCGGCCCTGAAGGCCGAATCTTCCGTGATCATAATCTTATGAAAAAACTCCTGGCTGCCCTGTTCATCTGCACCGCTTGCGCGCTCTTGCCCTTCGCGATCGCGAACCCGACCAAGAAGGAATCGAAAGAGTCCACCGATACCAAAATGGCTGCCACCGCCGAGCACAAGGTGTTCGCCCCGGCAGATATCAAGTGGGGCGATGCCCCACCCAGTCTCCCGCCCGGCGCGAAGGCCGCGCTCCTGGAAGGCGATCCCGCCAAGCCGGGTCCGTTTACCATCCGCCTGCAAATGCCGGCCGGCTACAAGATCCAAGCCCACACTCATCCAACAGTTGAGCGAGTCACCGTCATCTCAGGGACGTTCAACATGGGCACAGGCGACAAGCTTGATGAAGCGGCTGGACACGAAATGGTGGCCGGAAGTTTCGCGATCATGCCGGCGAACACGAAGCACTTCGCTTGGGCCACCGCCGAAACCGTGATCCAGGTTCACAGCACCGGGCCGTTCGTAATCAACTACGTCAACCCGGCTGACGACCCGAGGAACGCGAAAAAGTAGAGGAAGCACGCTTAGGTCAAAGCGCGGCTCAAGTTAGGAGCCGAAGCCGGGGGCATCGTATCGCTACGTCGTGGGTCAAGCCCGGCGCGCTACCGCTATCCACTGATTGCGGTAGTTAACGCACTGCGTCCAGCAACACAGGCCGCACGCTCAGCGAGGGCAACTATCCGCCACCCTCGATGAAATTATTGCGCTCGGCGACCTGACACCGCAAACCCGGTGGGTTACGGCTTAGGCGAAGGTGACGGAGAAGGTGTCTTCTTGGTAGTGGAAGATTTCTTCGTCGTGCTCGTCTCCTTTTTCGCGCCCGTGTCTTTCTTCGTGGTCGCGGCGGTCGAGTTGGTAGTGTTGGTGGTAGTCGTGGACTCTTTCTTGTTAGCGCAAGACGTCATCAAACCAACGACAGCCAGAAGTGCGATGGATGTAATAATGGATTGTTTCATAGGTGTGGTTAACGAGCGCCCAGAATGTCCACCCACTTAGACGAGCGCAAGCACGAATTGGATGGTTCCCGAGAGGAGTAGCCTCTAATGCCAAGTCCTTGATCTCGGAATGGGATCGACGTTTGCGTAGGGGCATCTTAATGTTTCCAACCCGGCTGCCTATGTTCAGGACGAAATCCGTTTACACTGAGATCGAGCCGAAGAAGGACGGCTTGCGAATTCTCGCAACCCGCGGACGCGGCCGCGGTCTGCCAAAGGAACGCTACGATGTCTGGATGGCCAATCTCGGGCCGAGTGAGCAGCTCAGGAACGAATTTCTCTTGGGGAAAATCTCCTGGCCCAGGTTCAGCGTTAAGTATGCGCAGGAACTGCGCGAGGGTGGGACGGTTGATCGCCGGAACAAGAAGATCAAGAATCACGGCCAAAAATTCACCCTCCGCCTCCTGCAACATCTGGCGCGGAGCCAGCCCGTAACGCTCCTCTGTCATTGCGCCGAGGAAGAAACGCATTGCCACCGGCATCTGCTGAAGGCGGTGCTCGATGGAACGGTGCGTTAGGAGATCCCTCGGATCATGGAGGATAGCGGACAGCCGTTTAACGCCGCCCTTTCCATCCTCGTCTAACCCCGGGCCAGGTCGTCTGCGGTAAGAACAAGCCGCTCGACTCGCTGCCCCGTGGCAATGGCCTCCACGATCTCGGGCAAATCCGCCAGGGTGACGCGACCGTAAAAGAAATGATCGGGCTCGACCAAAATACAGACGCCGCTCGAGCATTGATCCAGGCAACTCGAAGCGCAGGTGCGCGCGTTCAATTTCGCCAACCCGCGTGCAGCGAGCTGTTCTTTCAAGGCGAGGCGGATTGCCTCCGAGCTCTTATCCGCGCAGCAGCCTTTTTCATGACCGGCCTCCCGCCGGTTCGTGCAGACCAAGAGATAGCGCTCTCGTTGCGGCATGCGCGCACATTGACAGCCGATGCTTCCGCGGTCAACGGAAGCGCATAAACGCCTCAACAACTCCGTTCCCTCTGTTTCCTCCTGTTCGCTTCTTCCCGGGCCGCGTCGCCAGCGATTGTTGAATCCAAGGCGCGGGCCTTCCGCATCTCAAGGGAAAGGCCAACCCTATGATTCAGGATTTTCGCTTCGCGTTCCGGCAGCTGCTCAAGAGTCCCGGATTTAGCTCCATCGCGGTCCTCACCCTCGCGCTCGCCATCGGGGTGAACTCGGCCATGTTCGCGCTCATCAACGGGGTCGTGCTCCGGCCGATGGTCCCGGTGCGGCCGCAGGAAGTGGTGAATGTTTTCACCGCGCGCCAGAGTGCGACTCACGATTACCGCCAGTTTTCGCACGCTGAGTTTCGCGAGTTGCGGGAGAACGGCCGGGAGCTGTTTGCCGATGTCGCGGCGCTCCAATTCACGGTCGCTGGAATCGGGAAAGATCACGAAATGCGGCGCAGCTTCGCCTTTCTGACTTCGGAGAATTTTTTCTCGATGATGGGCACCCAACCTTTTCGAGGCCGATTTTACAACGCGGAGGAATCCCGCCCGAACGCGAACCTGCCGGTGGTCGTGGCGAGTTACCGTTTCTGGAAACGCATGGGCGGGCGCGAAGATTTCCTCGGCAGCAGTCTTCAAATCAACGGACAACCGTTCACCGTGATCGGCATCACGCCCGATGGCTTCAGCGGGATTAGCGCGCTGATTGCGCCCGATGTCTGGCTCCCGTTCGGAATGTTCGCCCAGGTCGGCGCGGCCTTCAGCGATTCGGAGGTCGCGACAGATTTGGAGAATTCGAAAAATTACACCCTCAACCTCACCGCGCGTCTCCGCCCCGAGATGACGCTCGATATGGCCAAATCCCGGCTGCCGGTGCTGAGCCAGCGATTCAATGCCATGCAGCCAACGGATGCCGAGTTCGCGCGCGAATTGCAGATTCAGAAGCCGTCTCGATTTAGCCTCAGCACCGGGCCTGAGGACGACGGCCCGATCACCCTGATCGCAACGCTGCTTATGTGCATGGCCGGCGCGGTCCTCCTCATCGCCAGCTTGAACCTGGCCAACATGCTGCTCGCCCGCGGCACCACGCGCGCGAAAGAAATCGCGCTTCGCGTCGCTCTCGGCGCTTCGCGCTGGCGGATCGTGCGCCAGTTATTGTGCGAAGGCTTGCTCCTCGCCGCGGTCGGCGGCGCGGTCGGGCTCACCGTCAGCGTCTGGTGCAACAATCTCCTGCTCCGCTCGCTCGCCAGCGCCCTTGGCTCGCTCAACTTTTCCTTCGTGGTCGACCTTCGGCCTAACGGAACCGTCCTGGCTGCAACATTCCTCTTCTGTTTGCTCGCGACCCTCCTCTTCAATCTCGGACCCGCCCTCAAAGCGGCGAAGACCGATCTCGTCAACGACTTGAAACAACAAGTCGGCGAACCGGCGCGCATCGGACGTTTCAGCCGTTTCTTTGCTCCCCGCCACGTTTCGGTCATGGCGCAGATTGCTTTGTCCCTGATGTTGCTGTTCTCCGCCGGATTGTTTTTCCGCGGCGCCCTTAAGGCCGGCAGCCTCGATCCCGGATTCGTCGCGACCGGCGATCTGGTGAGCGAGCTTGATTTTTCCCTCGTTAAGAAGGACACGGCGGAAGCAAAGCGTTTGCTGTTCACCGCCATTCAACGAGCCCGCGAGCTTCCCGGGGTCCAGGCGGTCGGTCTCGGCACCATGCTGCCTTATGGCAATTTCACGAACACACGTCGGATCATGTCCACCCGGGAGACGATGCCAACCGATCCGAAGGCAGCCGATCCGGGAGCAGGCGGCCTCTACACTGCCGTCACGCCCGGCTATTTCGAGGCCATCGGTGTGCGCCTGCTCCGGGGCCGCGATTTCACCCAGGCGGAGGCAGAGAATAAGGACGCGCCGCGCGTCGCCATTATCGACGAAGAGATGGCGAAGAAGCTTTTCCCGAACGCCGACGCGGTCGGACAGCACGTGCGCTATACGCAGGCGCCGCGAGACGGTTCCCCGAACGACTTCGAAGTGGTCGGCGTGGTCGGCCGACACCGGCACGATGTGCAAAACGAAACGCTGATTCGCCGCGTCTTCGTGCCGCTGGCTCAGGGGTACACCGGCAACGTTTATCTCCACGTCCGCACCGCCAGCAAAGACCCGCGCGCAGTCGCGGCCATGATCCCGGCGATGCGCCAGCTTCTGCGCACGGTTGATCCGGATCTGCCGGTGCTGAGCATCGCGCCGTTCACCGATCTGATGGAGAAAAGCGTTGGTCTTTGGATCGTGCGACTGGGCGCGCTGCTCTTCGGGGTCTTTGGAGGAATCGCGCTGCTTCTGGCAGTGGTCGGCGTCTATGGGGTGAAGGCATACGCGGTAGCGTGCCGAACCCGCGAGATCGGCATTCGGATGGCCTTGGGCGCGCACCGGAGCGATGTCTTTGGTCTGATCATGCGTCAGGGGGCCTTGCAAACGGGTCTCGCCGTCGCCGTCGGGTTGCTTCTTGCGCTCGCTGTTGGACGGGTCCTCGCCCAGATCCTGTACGACGTCAGCCCGCACGATCTGTTTGCGCTCGTGATCTCGAGCCTGTTGCTCGCGGCCGCTTCGCTGCTCGCCTGCTTTTTCCCCGCGCGCCGGGCGACGAAAGTCAGCCCCATGACGGCCTTGCGGACTGAGTGAGCGTTAGCGAGCATTATTGAAGGGGACGAAGAGACGGAGCGCCTCGAGGAAAGGCGCTTTCCGAACCGCCTGTCTTTCCTTGTTTGCCACGAGAGGGCGGTTTGGAAAGCGCCCCTCCTTGACGCGCCTGCTTTTTCTCGCGGGCCGGGCGACGAAGGTGAGCCCGATGACAGCTTTGTTGCAACCAAGGAACGGCGGTTCACAAACCGCCAGCTTTACTGCGCGTTAGATCCCTTGAGCGCGGCCATCTCGGTCTCAAGTTTTTCCTGGCGCTCTTTCAAGGTCTGAAGACGAAGCTGCCAGCGATGGAGCTGGATACTGTGTTGGTTGATATAACCAGTTATCTCCGTGCGCTGGGATTCGTTCTCCTTGAGTTGATTCTGCAAATCGGAAATCTTGCCGGCGTTTTCCGTCGCGGCGTCGAGCGTGGGATGCGGGACGGTGGTCGGATTTCCGCACTTTTGACAATTCCAAGTCCTCCCGGCAGCGGCGGAGTCGACCACGAACGAAGTCGAGCAATGCGAGCAGGAGAAGATGATGTCGTTAGTCGGAACTGTTTTTTCGGCGGGCGCGCTGGTGGACGACATTAAGGGTGAAATTAGCAGGAGACATACCGCGAACGATGTGGGCTTCCTTTCAGTTCTTACGCGAACCAATGGGCGGCAACCGCGCCGAACAGAAGGCAAGGCGCCTATCGCAACCGGTCGATTGGGAATCGGTTTAACACGCCGCGGATATGGGGGATAGCGTTATGTAGGCGAGCCCAGCCCAAGTGTGACATCCAATCGCACTTCACCTCCGTATTTAGCGACACCATGTCGCGTTTTACCTCCAGACCGTTAAACCAATAATCCATCTAATATACTGAACATAAGCTACTTAATGTGAAATAACTCCATCGGAATATGGATTGCTAAAGAGATCCCCGTCGAATCGCATCTCGCGATTTGGAAAAGGAATACAATTTATGGCTAAAGTCTTAGGTATCGATTTGGGCACCACCAACTCCTGTATGTCTGTGATGGAGGGCGGCGACCCCGTAGTTTTAGAAAATAGCGAAGGCGCCCGCACCACGCCTTCCATCGTCGCGTTTGCGAAAAATGGCGAGCGCCTCGTGGGTCAGGCCGCGAAACGTCAGGCGGTCACCAACCCCGCCAACACCGTTTTCTCCATCAAGCGCTTCATGGGCCGAAAGTTCGATGAAGTCCGCGAGGAAGAGCATCGCGTGCCTTATAAGGTCGTGAAGGCCGCCAACGGCGACGCCCACGTCCAAGTGGAAGTAAATGGGGAGAAGAAGACTTTCTCGCCCCCGGAAATTTCTGCCATGATTCTGGCGAAGCTGAAGTCCGACGCGGAAGCAAAGCTCGGCGAAAAGATCACGCAGGCGGTCATTACCGTCCCAGCTTATTTCAACGACTCGCAGCGGAACGCGACCAAAGACGCGGGCAAGATCGCCGGGCTCGAAGTTCTCCGCATTATTAACGAACCAACCGCAGCCTCGCTGGCTTACGGCCTGGACAAGAAGAAGGATGAGAAGATTGCCGTGTATGACCTCGGCGGCGGTACCTTCGATATTTCCGTCCTCGAAATCGGCGACGGCGTCTTTGAAGTAAAGGCGACCAACGGCGACACGCACCTCGGTGGCGACGATTGGGATAACATCCTGGTCGATTGGATCGTCGACGAATTCAAGAAGGATTGCGGCATCGACCTTTCGAAGCAGCCTGACGCGCTTCAGCGCATCAAAGAGGAAGCAGAGAAGGCCAAGATCGCTCTTTCGTCCGTGCAGGAATACGAGATCAACCTGCCGTTCGTCACCGCGGATGCGAGTGGACCGAAGCATATCCAGAAGAAGTTGACTCGCTCGAAGCTTGAGCAGCTGACCGATCCGTTGTTTCAGCGCACGATTCCGCCAGTCAAGGCCTGCATCGCAGACGCGAAGCTTTCGGAAAAAGACATTAACGAGCTGGTGCTCGTTGGTGGGATGACGCGCATGCCGAAGGTTATCGAGACGGCGCGCACCTTGATCGGGAAAGAACCTCACAAAGGCGTAAACCCCGATGAAGTCGTGGCCATTGGCGCAGCTATTCAAGGTGGCGTGCTCAAAGGCGACGTGAAGGACGTGCTCCTTCTCGATGTTACTCCGCTGACCCTGTCGATCGAAACCGCCGGCGGCGTGGCCACGCCGATGATCCCGCGCAACACGACAATCCCCACCCGCAAGTCTCAGATCTTTTCGACCTACAGCGACAACCAGCCGGGCGTTGAGATCAAGGTCTTGCAGGGCGAACGTCCGCTCTCGCGCGATAACAAGAACCTCGGCACCTTCCACCTCGACGGCATCCCGCCATCCCCGCGTGGCACGCCGCAGATCGAAGTTACTTTCGACATCGACGCGAACGGCATCCTGCACGTCTCCGCCAAGGACCTCGGCACGGGCAAGGAGCAGAAGATCTCCATCACCGGCAGCTCAGGCTTGAGCAAGGAAGAGGTCGAGAAGATGCAGCGCGACGCCGAGACCCACGCCGAGGAAGACAAGAAGGCGAAGGAAGCCATCGAGATTAAGAACAACGCCGACACGCTCGCGTATCAGAGCGAGAAGCAGTTGAAAGATCTGGGCGACAAGATTCCGGAAGATAAACGGAAGCAGGTCGAGGATGCGATCAAGGCCGTGCGCGAAGCGATCGAGAAAAACGATACCGACGCGATGAAGCGGACCTACGACGACCTGCAGAACAAATTCCAGGAAGTCAGCGCCGACCTTTACAAGCAAGCCGCCGCGAGCGCGGGACCGCAAGCCGGTCCCGAGGCAGGTGGTGGTCCCGGCCCCGATGCCCGCCCACAGGACGAGGGCCCGCGGAAAGACCAGGGCGACGTAGTCGATGCCGAGTTCGAAGTCGTTGACGAAGACAAGAAGAAGTAAATCACGCGACATTAGCTCAGACGCATGAAAACCGAACCAGGCGCTCCGGCATTCCCGAGAAAAGGGGACGACCCGAACTCCCTGGGCCTGACCAAGCGCGAGTACTTCGCGATTCGAATGGCTGAGGGACTTCTGAGCGCAGGGGATAAAGGAACTAACTCCGTCGCGGGGCGAGCGGTCAGGTACGCCGACGAGCTAATCGAAGTTTTGCAGCAGCGGGAACAGCCGGCGGGTGTCGGCGATTAACCATAACAATTTGCTGGAAGTAGTTGGGAAGTTCCTGACGACGGCCGGCATTAACCAACAAGTAGAAAGAGTAATTACACATGGCAATTAACGTAAGACCTCTCGGAGATCGAGTGCTCGTGCAGCCGATCGAAGAGAAAGAAACCAAAAAGGGCGGCATCATCATCCCCGATACCGCGAAAGAGAAGCCGCAAGAGGGCAACGTCGTCGCTCTCGGCACCGGCAAAGTGAACGAAGAAGGCAAGAAGGTCGAGTTCACCGTGAAAAAAGGCGACAAGGTGCTGATCTCGAAATACGGCGGCACGGAAATCAAAGTGGACGGCGAGTCCTATTTGATCATGCGCGAGGATGACATCCTCGGCATCATTGGTTAATCCCGTCTCTCAACTCTCAACTAGAAACTAACTACTAAGACATATGGCAGCTAAACAATTACAATTCGACGAAAGTGCGCGGCATGCGCTCCTTCGCGGCATCGAGAAACTCTCGAAAGCCGTGAAAGCGACGCTCGGACCGAGCGGCCGCAACGTCATCCTCGACAAGAAATTCGGCAGCCCGACGATCACCAAGGATGGTGTGACCGTGGCCAAGGAAATCGAGCTCGAAGATCCTTACGAAAACATGGGCGCCCAGCTCGTGCGCGAAGTCGCCTCCAAGACTTCCGACATCGCTGGCGACGGCACCACCACGGCGACTGTGCTCGCTGAGTCCATCTACAAAGAAGGTCTCCGCAATGTCACGGCCGGCGCGAACCCGACCTCGCTCCAGCGCGGCATCAACAAGGCCGTTGAGGCCGTTGTCGCTGAGCTCGGCAAGATCTCGAAGAAGGTCAGCGATCGCAGTGAAATCGCGCAGGTCGCGACGGTCTCGGCCAACTGGGACAAGACGATCGGTGAGATTATCGCCGACGCCATGGACAAGGTCGGCAAGGACGGAACCATCACGGTGGAAGAAGCGAAGTCGATCGAAACCAGCCTCGACGTGGTCGAAGGCATGCAGTTCGACAAGGGCTATCTCTCTCCTTACTTCGTGACGAACGCGGAAGCGATGGAAGTCATCCTCGACAATCCGTACATCCTCATTCACGAGAAGAAAATCTCGAGCTTGAAGGACATGCTGCCGCTGCTTGAGAAAGTCGCGAAAGCCGGACGTCCGTTGCTCATCATTGCGGAAGACGTGGAAGGCGAAGCGCTCGCGACCCTGGTCGTGAACAAGCTCCGCGGAACGCTGCAAGTGGCGGCAGTCAAAGCTCCGGGATTCGGCGATCGTCGCAAAGCGATGCTCGAAGATCTCGCAGTGCTCACAGGCGGTCAATGCATCACCGAAGACCTCGGTATCAAACTCGAGAACGTAAAGCTCGAGGAATTAGGGCGTGCAAAACGCGTCACGATTGACAAGGAGAACACCACCGTCGTGGAAGGCGAAGGCAAGCAGTCCGATATTCAAGGACGCGTCGGCCAAATCCGCCGCCAGATCGAAGAGACGACGTCCGATTACGATCGGGAGAAGCTCCAGGAACGCCTCGCGAAACTCGCGGGTGGCGTGGCCGTGATCAACGTCGGCGCCGCGACCGAAACCGAGATGAAAGAAAAGAAAGCTCGCGTCGAGGACGCGTTGCATGCGACCCGCGCAGCCGTGGAAGAAGGCATCGTGCCTGGCGGCGGCGTGGCGCTCATTCGCGCGCAAAAAGCTCTCGATAAGCTCGAGCTCGAAGGCGACGAAAAAGTCGGTGCGGCCATCATTCGCCGCGCGATCGAAGAGCCTCTTCGCACTCTCGCCGATAACGCGGGCCAGGAAGGCGCGCTCATCGTGCAGGAAGTGAAGAAGCGCAAAGGCAACGAAGGTTACAACGTCGCCACGGGCGAATACACGGACCTGGTGAAAGCCGGCGTCGTCGATCCGACCAAGGTGACTCGCAGCGCGTTGCAGAACGCGGCTTCGATCTCCGGCCTCCTGCTCACCACCGAAGCCATCATCACCGAACTTCCTGAGAAGGAAAAGGGCGGCGGGATGCCTCCGGGCGGCGGCATGGGTCCTGGCATGGGCGGAATGGATTATTAATAAGGTAGGGACGGCCCGCTGGGCCGTCCGCGGACACCGCATCGCGGTGTCCCTACCACAACAATCAACAACAGCCGGGCTCGCAAGGGCCCGGCTGTTTTGTTTTGCGACGTCTCTGAACAAGGTAGCGGCGGCCTCCAGACCGCCGATGGCAAAAGGGCGGTTTGGAAAGCGCCCATCCTTGAGCAAACAGCGGCGGAATTCAGGGTAATAGCATCCTTCATTCGGCTGTCGGCACCGGCTCGGTTTCGTTAAGGCGGCCGTAATCAACGCTGAGATGGCCGCCCTCCAATTCGGTGTAGACGTCGACAAAACGTTCGCCGAAACGAACGTCGTCCCAGGCATAATCCTGTGCGTTTTGCACGGAAGCCGCCATCACCAGTTCAAGGGAGAGCGTCGAGGCGACAAAGAAAGCGTCCTCCTCCTCCAATCGCTCGGACGTGATGCCGTACAAGGGACTCTCCTCGTCGATGGTGTGGCGGATAATCAGGGCGGCGGGGAAACTGATCATCCGGTCGGGGTAGACCTTCAATTCGTAAAAACGCCGAATGTCGTCGCCTTCTTTCACCCGCTCGTCGCGCGAATACATTACCCGGAACTCGGCCTCGGCCATACTGGTGTGTCTGAGGTTGGCGACGCGAAACATCAGGCTGAGCCGGCCGTCGAAAGGAGCGATCACGATAACGTCGCTGAAAAGAATCCGCGCGGTCGGGCGCGCGAAGCGAACAAAGATCAACCCCGTGATGACCGCGACCCAGAACGTGCCGACGATGATTTCGAGGGTGACCACGATATGGCCATAATCGGTGGCGGGATACATGTGGCCGTAGCCAACCGTGGCCAGCGTCTCAATGCTGAAGAACAAGGCAGCAGGGAAGGAGCCGGGGGTCATTTCGCCGATACAGGGTCCGCCCAGCGCGTAGGCCGCGGCGAAGATCAGGTTAATGGCGAAGTAGACGACCAGAAGGAAGGCGATGAAGCGCGGCCAACTCAGGCAGAGAATCCAGTGATAGGTGTCGCGCCATCCTCGTGCGGCTGCGTTGATCTTAAGAAACTCGGTACGACCGACCCGGGTCGTGATAGCTGGGCGAGGCCTTTTCATTTCTGCGGCGGAACGTTCAACCTGGCGCGAATAAGGACGATAGGCCGAACTCCGGAGTTGCCGAAGAAAATTCGCGGGAGCGATCGCAGCAAGCTCCGGATACTAAAGTTGAGGCGAGGGAAACGGGGCTCGTTAGCGCCCGCGGGGTGCGTCGGAATATAGCCCGGTGCGAGCGGAGCGAGCTCCGGGGTGTCGATCAAAAACGCTCAAGCCCCGGCAGGGGCGACGGAAGACGCCTGCGAGCACATGCCGCACTCTCGTGCTGACGGCGTCCGTCACCCCTTGCCAGGGGTTTGGACTTTTTGGGGATAACCTGTTCCCGGAGTTCCGCTCCACTGCACTCCGGGCTGTACTCCTGCGCGCCTCCGGTGCTGGAAAATCAGGGATGCGCCACCGCGCCATGGGCGCACGATTTTGCTTCTGTTTCGGGTCGCGGTCTGACATACCCTCCGGCTTGCCATGAATGACCAAGTCGCAGCGTTGATGGCCGACGTGAAGGCCAAGAACCCGTCCGAACCGGAATTTCATCAGGCGGTCGAGGAAGTGGTCGAGTCGCTCGCGCTCGTGCTGGATCAGCATCCGGAATATCGGAAGGTCAAGATCCTCGAGCGGATCATCGAGCCGGAGCGCGTCATCATGTTTCGCGTTCCCTGGCAGGACGATGCGGGGGAGCTGCACGTGAACCGTGGCTTCCGCATCCAGATGAACAGCGCCATCGGGCCTTACAAAGGCGGCCTGCGATTTCATCCCTCGGTCAATCTCGGAATCCTGAAGTTCCTCGCCTTCGAGCAGGTCTTTAAGAACGCACTGACCACTCTGCCCATGGGCGGCGGCAAGGGTGGGTCCGACTTCGATCCGAAAGGAAAGAGTGACAGCGAGGTGATGCGTTTCTGCCAGGCGTTCATGTGCGAGCTCTTCCGGCATATCGGCCCGGACACGGATGTTCCGGCCGGCGACATCGGCGTCGGCGCGCGTGAAATCGGATTTCTCTTCGGGATGTACAAGAGGCTTCGCAACGAGTTCACCGGCGTGATGACGGGGAAGGGCCTCACCTGGGGCGGCTCGGTCATCCGTCCCGAGGCAACGGGGTACGGCGCAGTCTATTTCGCGGGCGAAATGCTCAAGACACGCAAGGAAGATTTGAAGGGCAAGACCTGTCTCGTGTCTGGCAGCGGCAACGTTTCGCAGTACACGGTGGATAAACTTATCTCGCTGGGCGCGAAGACGGTCACGCTCTCGGATTCATCCGGCTACATCTATGACGAAGCCGGGGTCGATCGGGAGAAGCTGGCCTTTGTCATGGACCTGAAGAACAACCGCCGCGGCCGGATCTCGGAATACGCGGATAAGTTCAAGGGAGTTACGTTCACGCCGACGGATGAGGCGCTTGATCACAACCCGCTCTGGGATCACAAGGCGGAATGCGCTTTTCCCAGTGCGACGCAGAACGAGATCAATGGGAAGGACGCGGCGAACCTTCTCCGAAACGGGGTCTATGTAATCTCCGAAGGCGCGAACATGCCGACCACGACGGACGGCGTCAGTCAGTTCCTCGACGCGCAGGTTCTCTTCGGGCCGGGCAAGGCCGCGAACGCCGGCGGTGTCGCTACCTCCGGACTGGAGATGGCGCAAAACAGCATGCGGATTTCCTGGACCCGCGAGGAAGTGGATAACCGTCTCTTCAATATCATGAAGACGATCCACGAGGTCTGCTATCGCACCGCGGAGAAGTACGGCACGCCGGGCAACTACGTGAATGGCGCGAACATCGCCGGGTTCCTGAAGGTCGCGAACGCGATGATGGACCAGGGGCTGGTGTAGGCTGGTCTCCAGACCAGCAGGATGTAGAGGCGCTTGTGTCAAGCGCCTACCTCGCTAGACAGGCGCTTGGCACAAGCGCCTCTACATCTTGGCCGAACTGAAGCGCAGCGCTTCGTGCAAGCGCTTAGGTAATTGCGGCAGGCTCCTGCGTTCGATCAGGTAGGTGATGATGCTGGCCAGATCCTTGAAGACGTAGTTCTTGTTCACCGCGCCCTGGAGATATTGTTCTCCACTGCTTCCGCCGGTCCCGATCCTGGTTCCAATCATGCGCCGGACCATCTGGAGGTGCCGGTAACGGAAATTGCCCAGCTGCTCGTCGATCTCGATCAATGAATTCAGGAGCGCGAAAGGCAGGCGAAAGAGCGGCTCGTCGCGGTAAAGCATAATGAAGAGCGCGGCCCGGAGCGAGACGGCCGAGAAATCACCGGCGCCGGTCTTGGAAAAGGTCTCGTCAAACTTGGCCAGAAGATCTTCCTTTTCATCGCGCTCGGAGAGACTGGCCTCGTAGAGCTTGCGATAGCGACTCCAGAACCGGGACTGACCGGCCCCTGCCGACTCGCCATCCGAAGAGTCATCCCAATCCTGCCAGAAAGATTCCTCGAAGAAGGGCATCCGGGCCAGCCACTGCTCGACCAACTGAAGAAGCGTCGTTGTTTTTTCCGCCTCGACGATGGTGCGGTAGTCATCCTCGTTAAAGCCTCCCATTTCCGTGTGCTTGTAGTAGTCGGGCCGAAAACGGTTCTCCATCCGCAAACCGAGAGTGGCTTCGATCTGACGGAACTGGGTGCTTTGAAACCCGGAGGCACCCTCGAGCGAGGACCGAAAATCGAGGAAATCCAGCGGGGTCATGGTCTCCAGCACGTCCACCTGATGGTTCAAAACTTTCCAAATCTCGACGATGCGCTTCAGTCGATGAACCACCACGTTCATGTCCGGGCCGTTGTCGTCGGCGGAAGGCTGCTGCAGGACTTCACAACAGGCGTTTAGTTCATGGAGAATTTGTTTGAACCAAAGCTCGTAGGTTTGGTGGACGATGATGAACAACATCTCGTCATGCGCATGGAGTTTGCCTTCAACCAGGCTGACCGGCGCCTGCAAGCCCAGAAGTTTTTCGACGGCCAGATAGCTCCCGTAATAGGCGGGAGTCTTCGAGCTGTTAAACGGGCACTCCATCGCGGGAGTGTCGCGCATCGGCGCCAGTGAAGTCAATGGAATGGCGAAGGCAGGTATGGCTCATTTTGATTTTCGCCTTCTGAAAATAGCCCAGGGTTTTAACCCTGGGTTTTCTGGTAATAAAGTCTGAAGTCCTGTTAGGGACGAAAGATCCGGTTCTCTTCCTTGGCGCTCCTGTCGTCCCTCCCGGGACTCAATCTCTTGATTATCCGATTTCCCCAGCGTTAAAACGCTGGGCTATTTTCAGCGAATAGGAAGGCCAACACGGCTACACGCCTCCGGAAGTTTTCAAACTGACTCCAATACCGAATGCACCCACCTCCGCCAAGCACCGGGAAATTCCCGTTGCCAGATTGAGCTTGTGCCTGATCGGCGCTTGCGACGGAATACGCCGGTGGCGGGCTCCATGAAATTATCGCTCAAGGCCGTCGGCAAACTCTACCGCGGCAACGTCAGGGGTCTGAAGGATTTCACCCTGGACGTCGGTCCCGGAATTCTTGGTTTGCTCGGGCCCAACGGCGCCGGCAAATCGACGCTGATGCGGATTCTGGCCACGATTACAAAACCGACGGAGGGAACGGTGACGTGGAACGACGTGGACATCGTTCGCTCCCCTAATCGGCTCCGAGCAGTGCTGGGTTATCTTCCCCAGGATTTCGGGGTTTATCCGAACCTGAACGCGGTGGAGTTCCTCGAATACCTCGCCGCGGCGAAGGGTCTTAGCCGCAAGACGGCGCGGCCGCGGATTCAGCAGTTACTGGAAGTGGTAAACCTCGTGGAGGCTCAGAAGCGCCCCTTGGGCGGTTACTCCGGTGGAATGAGGCAGCGCGTCGGCATCGCTCAGGCGCTGTTGAACGACCCCGAGCTTCTTATTGTGGACGAGCCAACGGCCGGGCTGGATCCGGAAGAACGGGTCCGCTTTCGCAACCTGCTTTCGGAACTATCCGGCGAACGAATCGTGATTCTTTCGACTCATATTGTTTCCGACGTCGAAGCGTGCGCGACGAATATCGCTCTCATCGCGCGGGGCCACCTCATCACCTCGGCGGCGCCGGAAGAGTTGCTTCGGTCGGTCGAAGGCAAGGTGTGGGAAAGAGTGGTTCCAAGCGCGGAACTGCCCGCCTTGCGACAACAATACGTCACGAGCAGCACAATGCATCGGAGCGATGGAGTGCATCTGCGCATCGTGGCTGACGAAGCTCCCGGCGCCGGCGCTGTTCCGCTGCCCGTTACGCTGGAAGACGCCTATCTCTATTGGATCTCAGGGAAAAAAGGAGATCCGGAATGAAAAGCCTGCGGGCTCTCTATCATCTGGCGCGCGCTGACTTCCTCCAGAGGACGCGCAGTTACAGCTTTCTCATCACGCTGGGCCTTACTCTCTACGTCGGTTACTTCTTCATCCCACCGAACCACTCCTCCTACGCCACGATGGCGATTGGCGAGCACCGGGGTCTCTACAACTCGGCTTATCTCGGCAGCCTCATGGCTCTCTTGATCTCGCCCTTTCTTTCGCTCGCTGGATTTTATTTGGTGAAGAATGCGATCGATCGCGACATGCAAACGCGGGTGGGTCAGATCCTGGCCACTACCACTTTGAGCAAGCCTCTTTACACCGTTGGGAAAACAATCAGCAATTTCGCCGTGCTTGCGGTCATGGTCGCGGTCATGGGTGTGGCCGCGGTCGCCATGCAGTTTGTCCGCGGGGA
>QHMY01000017.1 GCA_003218305.1 Verrucomicrobiota bacterium | reverse complement strand
CGCGGCGACTTCAGCGAAGCGTTCCGGAAGCCATCGCTTGGCCGGCCCATATTCGGCGCCGGGGCACAGCCCGAGCTTTGCCGGTGCGCCATTTGACTCTACGCGAGGCCAGGAGACGCGGACTTCCGGAGGCTCGGCCGATCCACCCACTTCGCGCGCGATTTGAAGATAATGCTCGACCTGGTGATCGACGGGACCAAGTCGCGAACGGCTGGGGATGATTTGATTGAGGAGCCGACGGCGATGATGCCCCTGGTACCCCACGCGCCGCGGCACGCCGCCGAGCCAGGCCTCCAGCGCCACGCGCAACGAGTTGGGAAAAAGGATGGCGACGTCGAAGGGTGTTTGTCGCCGGATTAACCCAACCGCGCGGAAGAGGGAGTGGCTTGTCAGGCTGATGACCTCGTCGACCTCCGGAACGAGCTTCCAAACAGAGGCGATCTTTTCCGGCGCGGCTACCGTGATGTGTGTGTCGGGGCGCCCTGCCTTAATCGCGCGCACTGCCGGCATGCTGATGACGCTGTCGCCGAGCCAGTTGGAAGCGCGAATCAAGACCCGGAATGGTTTCAGCGCGGGCGCCGCGGGCGGAACGTAAATTCCGCGTTTGTAATTGGTGAGGAGAAAATGCGGCTTCGGAGTTTTCCAGCGGTTGTGCACCCAAAACCCATCTTCCGGCGCCCGGCGAATCTGTTCTTCAATCGTCCTGTTCCCGCTGGCTGTGATGGAGTTGACCGAATCACCCGGAGAATCAATGCGGCCGGTGAAGACTATCCGCCAGCGCGCTGGTCCTTCGGTGTGAACCGCCGCGGCGATTACTGCCGCACCCGTTCTTTTTGCCAACAGAGCGGCCAGTGGCGAAGTCGAGGCGAGCCTTCCGAAGAACGGCGTCCAGACACCGTGATCGCCCGCGTGTTGATCGCCTAACACGCCAATGAGCCCGCCGGACCGAAGCAATTCGATCGGCTTGTGAAAGCCCTCGCCGCGATCGAAGAGTTCAGCGCCGGTGTGGGCCCGGGTTCGGCTGACGTGCTGATCAATGTACCGGTTCCTGAGTTTTTGATAGACCGTTCCGACCCTGGCGTAACTGGCGTAGTGCGGCACCAATTGCGCCAGCAGTTCCCAATTTCCGATGTGGCTCAAGAGCAGGACAACGGGTCGGCCGGCCCGCAGTTCCTGGTGGATCGCTTCCAGGTTTTCGGTGTCGACAAATTTCGCCAATTCAGCCGGCGGCATCGAGACCATCTTGAGATTGCAAAACAGGTTGGCGCTAAGCCATTGGAAATTCCGGCGGGCGATCCGACGCAATTCCCGGGAGGATTTCTCGTTCCCAAAAGCGATCTCGAGATTACGCCGCGCCAGGCGGCGATACGGAGGCAGGAGGAACCAGGCCACGAAGCCCAGGAAACTCCCCAGCGCAAACAGGACCCGGACCGGCAGAAGGCTCGCCATGGCCGTGACCGCGCGATACAAAAGGTAAATGCTAAAATCGAGCATGCAGGATCGGCACGGCGGTGACCGACGAATTCGCGCCGAAGCGTAAATTTGCCTGCGCCGTGCTTCAATCAATATAATGTGCCTGTGTTGCGGTCACCTCTCCATTCTGTCCGTTCGGATTTTGCGCGATTTGTCGCGCGAAAGTTCGGATCCGGCCCGTTTCTGGTCATCACGCCGGAGCAGGGAGAATTGGCGCGGCAGTTCAATGAGGCCGGCGTTCCAGCCACGGTCTATGGGTCCGTCGCGGAGTTGACCTCAGCGTCGCCGCAAAACGGGGCCAGCTCGCCGGCGGATGTGGCGATTTGGTTTTATCCGGCGGACAAGAGTTGCGACGAGCGCGTGATCGAGGAGGTCGCGACCCGCGCCCGGGAGGTCCTGCTCGTTTCCGGATTGGGCGCGGAAATCGCCAACCGCCGGCCAGCCCTGGTGGAGGCCTTTCGCCGCTTAGGTTTCGTGCCCGATTACCAATGCGATCTCGAGGATTGGGAACCCACGGCTCTTCGGCTGGTGCGAACGACGGTGGAAGGCGCGGAGGCGCTGGTCCCGGCGGTCGAGTCCGCCTTTGCCCGGCTCAATCGGCACGTGCGCGGGCTGCAGCGGACGCTCCGGACCCGGGTATCGGAACTTGAAGCCGCCGATCGCCACATTGCGAAACTGGAAGAGAAACTTCTCAAGCTCAAAGAGGCGAAGCGCGAGCTGAAGCAGTTAAAGCAGGAGAAGCAGGCCTTGCGGAAATCGCCCGAACGCAAGATCGGCCAGGTCGTGCTCGCGCCCTACCGGTTGCCCCAAAAACTGGTCCGCGAAGTCCGGAAACGATTTCCCAAGACTGGCCAGTCGGATCGCGCGAGAAGCCCGGCGACCGAGTATCAGGAGTGGTTCGAGAAGCACCGGGTGAAGAGCGACGAAATCCCCGCTCTCCAAGCCGAAGCCACCAAGTTCGCCTACCAGCCGGTCATCAGCATCGTCACGCCGGTTTTCAACACCCCCGTGGCATGGCTGATCGAATGCGTGGAATCGGTCCTGGCCCAGACCTATGAAAAGTGGGAGCTGATCCTGGTCGATGACGATTCAACTGACCCCGCAATGCTCGAGGCGCTCCGGGAAATCGGCACGCGCGATCCGCGCATCATCGTGGAAAAAGATGAAGAGCGGGGTGGAATCTCCGCTGCCACAAATCACGGTCTCGCCGTCGCTTCCGGTGAGTGGGTGGGTTTTCTCGACCACGATGATGTTCTCGAACCGGATGCTCTTTTCCATTTCGTGAGCTGGCTGCAGAACCATCGGGACGCAGACTTAATTTACTCCGATGAAGACAAGCTGACGGAACAGGGATTCGATGCGCCCATTTTCAAGCCGGATTGGGCGCCGGACTACTTCCTCTCCTGCAACTATATCTGTCACTTCACCCTGATCCGGTCCGAGCTGCTGAGGAAGATCGGCGGGTTTCGTTCCGATTTTGACGGGGCGCAGGATTACGACCTCTTCCTCCGCGTAATCGAACAGACGGATCGGATCGATCACATCCCCCGGGTCCTTTATCATTGGCGACGCAGCCCGACCTCGACCGCCGATAATATCCGGCGCAAGCCGGGCTCGCTCGAGACCGGCCGTCTCGCACTCGAGGCTCACCTCCAGCGTCAAAAAATAGCGGGGCACGTCACGGTCGACTGGCGCTCCCACGCCTATTGGATCAAGCACCAGCTTCAGGAAGCCAAGAAGGTCTCGATTATTATCCCGGTCCGCGACCGGGTCGATTTGCTGGCCCGCTGTGTGGATAGTCTGACGAGCAAGACCAGCTACGCGCCCTACGAAATCGTCATTGTCGATAACGGCAGCGAGACCGAGGACGCGCGCGCCTGGTTCTCCCGGTCGAAGCACCGGATCTTGCGCTACAGTGGTCCTTTCAATTATTCGGCGATCAACAACTTTGCCGTCGAGCAGACCGACAGTCCATGGCTGCTTTTCCTGAACAACGACACGGAAGTGATCGACGGCGACTGGCTCACGGTCATGGCCGAACATGTGCAACGTCCGGAAGTGGGAGCCGTCGGTCCGCGCCTCCTGTATCCCGACGATACGGTGCAACATGCCGGCGTCGTCCTTGGGGTGGGGGGGATCGCGGAGCACGCGTTTCGCGGGCTGCCGGCCGAAGCGCCGGGCGTTTGCCGCCAGCTCCAGACGACGCGCAACTACAGCGCGGTCACGGGCGCCTGCCTGATGACGCGACGCGATGTCTTCGATGAAGTAGGCGGATTTGATGAGGAGCGGCTGCCGGTCACTTTTAGCGACGTCGATCTCTGCCTGAAGATCCGGCGCGCGGGCTATCGCGTTGTTTACGTCCCCTTCGCTAAATTATACCATCATGAATCCAGTACGCGCCGCCCGGCGGTCGAACCGCTCGAAACCGAAGTGATGCGCGAACGCTGGCCCGAGGTCCTTGAGCACGATCCCTATTACAATCCGAATCTTTCTCGCGAGCGCGCCGAAATAACTGTATCCATGACCACACCTGACAAGAAACTCTGGCAAGGCCTCGCAGCGGAAGCGCAGACAGCGCTCATCATGCGCGATTACGGCACGCAAACATTCGCGAAGCAGCTGGCCGGCGTGGGAATTGAGGCGGGGAAGCTGGCGTCCGCCGATCGGAACAACGCGGAGATTCGGGAGGCATGGATCCCGGGCGTAGAGGTATTTTCGCGCACGATCTACCCGCAACGGCATCGGGGTTCTTTCGGCGAATTCGTCCGGCGAGATGAAGGGGTGCTGGCGCGAATCGGGTTCTGGCCAGCGCAGTGGGCCAATGCGCGCATGTTTGCCCAGACCGCAAAAGGCTTTCACGTCCATCCGCCCAGCGTTCCGGAAGGCGCGGACGCGGCGGAGTGGCTGCAACGCTGTTTTGTCCAGGAGCCGGAGAATTATTCCCTGCGCCGCTACGAGCACGAGCAGTGGGACGTGATGTTCTTCGTGCAGGGTGTCGCCGAAATGATCTTGCGCGATGTGCGCGCGGGGATGCCTTCGCGCACGATGCGTTTTTTCGTTGATGGCGACAATCATCGCAGCCCGAACAACGTCGGGGTCGTTGTCCCGCCGGGGGTCGCGCATGCCATTCGCGGCGAAGGTTCCGAGGACGTGATCATGGTCTACGGCACGAGCACATCGTTCCGGCCGGACTTCGAGGGCCGGATAGCGAGCGACGTGGAAACCGCGACGCTGCCGGAGTCGTGGGCGAAGTTTCTGGCTCAATAATGTGGGAGGGGCCTCAGTGCCGCGACTTCCTGCAATTGGGTGACGGGTGACAATCCCGTTACCGTTTTTTTCTTGTCACTCGTGCCACAGGGTTGGTGAGTTCCGTATGAAGCGGCAATTCGATCCGGCCGAGCCGGAATTGATGGATCGGCCCCAGCCGGTCACGCCCGAGCTGGC
>QHMY01000023.1 GCA_003218305.1 Verrucomicrobiota bacterium | reverse complement strand
GTCATGATTACCCGGTAACCGGCGCCTTGGAGAACTCGCTTGAGCCGCTGGGCCACATCGAGCGTCAGGTTCTTTTCGCCGATGCGCTGATAGGGAACGCCGCCCCGGTCGAAGCCGCCGTGGCCGGCATCGACCACAATCGTGCGCTGGCCAAAAGCCAATGAGGCCAGGGTCATGAACCCGGCCAGGGCCGCAGCAGGAACAAGACGGTGACGATTCATCATAAGGCGCGCCCAGTTCTAATGGTCTACCGGCGGAACAGCAGGCCGGGCCGCTGATTTGGTTTCGGGGCCCCGCTGGGGCTGGGCCCCGGGCACCTCCTGCATTCCGCCGCTGACCGCGACAGCCCCATTCGCCGTGTGCCGCAAACGCGGACGCGTTTTTGTTTCCATGAAAGTTGAGTGCGCCAGAAGTTCCCCGTTCAAGCCAATGTGGGAATAAGCCCAACTTCGGGGCGCCGCGCAATGAAGAACATGCAATTGATTTTCGTGGTCCAGTTCCGCCTGCGGTTCGTCGTAAGCCAGGGCGCGGCCTAACGAATACGTGGCATAAACGATTCCGCGGCCTTTTTCCTCCACCCGCACATAGAGCGAGGTGTGGTCCGGGAAGCGATTCGAGAGGAGCGAATACGTCCGTTCCTCGCCGGCACCGGGTGCTCCCTCCGGAATCCCAACCGTCCGCTGCCAGATCGGCCGGGCATCGGTCACCTGGAAAACTTTCGTCGGCGAATAGAAAAACTTGTTCAGGTCGGCGAAAAAAATGTTCGCGCGGACGTGGTAGGCGCCGGGGTCGTGCACGGGAAATTCCGGAGTCAGATTGATTTTTCGGGTGACGGTCTTGCCCGCTTCCACGTGCAGCGCCGCTTCCGGGGCGGGCGGCCGAAGCGGGGCCAGGAGCCGGCCTTCGCCCGCATTCACTTCAAAACCGAACCAGCGCCGCCCGCTTTCATCGCGGAGATCGATGTCGCGTCCGGCCAGATTGGTGATTTTGATGGAAGCCATAACCGGTTCGTGAGCGACGTATTGTAACCGCGGGAATCTCAATTCCACCTGAATTTGTGCATGAGCCGCCGCAATCAAATTAAAAAACAGAGCCAACCGGAGGGGAACTTTCATCGGCCCGCCCAGAATAGCGGATCCGCCCCGGAAGAGAAGAAAGAATAGCGGGGTTCCGGAGCGCCCCCTCGTGCTCGTGCTCGTGCTCGTGCTCGTGCTCGATTCTGCGGCGGTTGCGGGCACTAGAAGAAGGGGAACGAGGACGAGGGACGAGGACGAGGACGACGGGGAGCCAAATCCTGGAGGGCGGAGCTCCGTCATCGCCTCGTTTTGATCGACAGGCCCTTGGAGAGCGATGCTCCGTCATCGTCCCAGCCAGGTTGTCGCCCCGATCTCCCGGCGACGACAGAGCGTCGCCCTCCAGATCGAGCACGAGCACGATTACGAGGATCAGTTACCCGCGGCGAAACGCGCTGAAGAAGCCGCGCTTCTTGGGGGGCGGGGCATCCGCCGCGGCCGGCGGCTTGGAGGCGGGAATGGTATCCGGGCGCGGCGGGGTTTCTTTCGGACAACTTGCGGCCTCGAGCAAAACCTCGGCCCATGGCCTCGAGATTGTCTCGGGTCCGCGAACGGTGGCGTCGTAGGCAAATTCGACCAGGTCCCAGCTCACGATTTCAACCAACGCTTTCATCCCGCGCTCGTTCGCGGTTTCGGCGTCCCCAACTTTTCCATCGCGCAGATAAACAATCCCGCTGTCGGTTCCCCGCACCATTTGGATGGCGCCGTTCCGCCCGCTCAGGCAACACATTTGCAACACATCCAACGGTTGAAAGAGATCGCGCGCGTCCGGTCCTGCCGCCGACGCCGTTTCGACCGCGGCCAGCAGGCGTTCGCCGTCAATGGGCTCGGGAAATACCTTGGATTTGGACACCGCGACCCGCTGTTCCGTGGAGGAATAGGGCGGGAAGAAGAGGATTTGCAGCCCGGGAAAAATCTCGCTGAGCGCGCCGCCCAGGGCGAGCCCGTCGACCGCAGGCGCTTGCAGCTGCACGAGCAGGAGCTCGCAGTGGGCGTGCTTGTTCGCCCATTGGAGTGCGGCTGCTTCGCTCCTGGCCAGGGCACACGCGTGCGGCGTGTAGTCCTGCAGCATGTTCATCAACTGCTCACCGATCTCAGCGTCGTCGTGGACGATGAGAAGCTGCATTACTGCACGGGAGCGGTGAACGGCGGCGGGAAGAGATTCAGCAGCTTGCTGGGATCAGCCCGGACGGCCTGCAACTGGTCGTTGTAATAAATGCGGACGATGTAACCGAGATACTTCCGATGAGCGCTTTCGCTCGACGATTCCGCCGCGGGCTCTTTCTTCGGCGGGGTCTTCTTCTTGCCGCCGGGCGGGGTGACATTCGCCGCCGCCGCGGACAAGGCCGCGTCGGACGACATCGGTTTGTTCTTCGCCCGCAAATAGGTCACCGCCAAAATCTCCGGGTTGGTGTCCTTCCAATCGTGGCGCGGAGTGAGCCATTCATAGCTGACGTCGGCGTCGGTCAGAACGACTTCCTTGTTGTCTACCATGTCGTAGAAGAAGACCTGGATTTTGACTTTGGTATGATCGACCGGTGCCCCCGGCCGGACCTTCACCGCGATCTTCAACTTCATGTTCGTCTCCGCGTCCGCGTCGGGAGAATCGGTCGCCGTGACCTCGGTGATGCCGAAGGTGGATCCGTCAGGAATTCCTTCCGCGTCGTTGCGGGTGGTGCCGGCATCGAGCGGGGATGAGCCGGCCAGGCCCGGGCCTGTCGTGGTGGTGGCTGGGGCCGGAGCCACCGCGCCGGTTTTCAATTTCATGTCGGCCAGCTCGTAAAGCGCGCCCGCGGACGGGCCAATCTCCTGGATCTTGCGCCAGGTTTCATTCGAGCGTTCAAAGAGCTGGATCGATTCGTAAATCATCGCCATCTCCGCGAGCACGTTCGCGTTCTTCGGATCGCGTTGGGACGCATCCTGGAGGCGGGCTAGCGCATTGGTCGTATCGCCCTGGTCCTTCAACTGCGTCGCTTCCTTCAAGAGCCGTTCCGCCACCGACAGGACAGCGGAGCTGGGCGACGTCTGGGCCGCGGCCGGCGGCGGCGCGGTGGTGGTCGTAGTAGTGGTGGCTGGCGCGGTCGTAGTTTTTGCTGGGGTGGTTTCTTCCACGGGAGCAACGGTTTCCTTAGGGGCCTCGACCGGCGCGGCCGGCGCCTGTGGGTGAGTCGCGACATACTCGGCCCGGGCCTTGTTGATATAATGAACGGCGACACCGGCGATTTCCGCCGCACCAAAGATCGCCACCACGCCCAGCGCGATCGCGAGAATCTTATCAGGCGGGGGCGTGGGAGTGAGGTTGGCCGCTTCCATGGTCGACAATTATGCCCTTGAAAACCTCAGCCTGCAACGCTGGCCGTTGGGGGGCCGCCCTGCTGCCCGGTAATCGTCCTCGTCCTCGTTCTCGTCCCTCGTCCTCGTTCAGGAAGAAAAAGATCGAGGACGAGGGACGAGAACGAGGACGAAGGACGACAAAAACCCCTACCGCGAAATATCAGCCTGGCTGAGGAGCTTAAACCCTTCGCCCAAGAGCACGGCGGTCGCGCAATCGGTATCGTCGACATGCAGGGCCAGGGCCGCGAAGCCTCGCGGGTGAATCAACATGGGGTAACTGAAATGAACATTTACCTCCGCCATCAGGAGGGCCGCCAGGAGTTTGGCCAGCTCGGTCGCCACCTCTCGTAATTCCACCACGACCATGCTGGAAACCCCGAACGCGACATCGTGCTGGCGGAAAAGCTCCTCCACCTGGTCGGGGTCGCTCACCACGATTCGCGCGATCGAGGAATCCGTCGATTCCGAGATGCTGAGCGCGACGACGTGAGTGTCGTGGGTGCGCAGCAGTTTCACCACATCGAGCATCGCGCCGACCTTGTTCGGGAGGAAAATCGAGAATTGCTTGACGAGCGGTCCGTCAATTTTCGAGGCAGTTTGCGGCAGTTCGGCAGGCATAGACGAGGTCGCGCCTCCCGACTGCGGGACGGCGCGAGTCGCAGTATCTCATCGCCCATGTTTTTATTGCAACCGAATATTGGGAAACGTCGGCGGCACGGCTGATTCCAAAATTCGGATGAAATTGACCGCGGATCACGCGGATGCCTCGGATGAATCGGAAACGATGATGGAAGATTGAGGATAGAGGGTAGCGAAGACTGCCTTGCCATCCTCCATGATCCATCCTCTATCCTCGCTCCCTTCTCTACATCCGAGTCATCCGCGCAATCCGCGGTTTTCTGAAGTCAGAAGCTCCGCGAGCCCGTGATCGCCTGGCGTCGCGGGAGCTCCGCCCTCCAGAGTTCGGCTCCCCCTCGTCCTCGTTCTCGTCCTTCGTCCTCGGTCCCTTCTTCGTGATCATCGCCTCATCGAGGACGAGAACGACGGACGAGGACGAAGGGACCACGAGCACAAATTGCTGTTGTGATCCTTCGTGACCTTTGGGCGAAAACCCTTAAAGTCGCAGCCCGAAGATGGAAGACGAAAACAGCCTCATAGCGCAGCGGCGCGAAAAATTGGAAGCGCTCCGGGCCACAGGCGCCAACCCATTCGGCCGCGCCTACGAAACTTCCGGCGATATCGCGGAAGTCCGTGGAAAATTTGCCGAAGGCGCGACCCTCCGAGCCGCCGGCCGCATCACCGCCCACCGCGACATGGGCAAGAGCCATTTCGTTGACCTGCGGGACGCCACCGGCCGGATCCAGGTTTACATCCACGCCAAAGAAGTGGGCCCCGACGTCATCGAAATGTTTAAGCTGGTCGATCTCGGCGATTTCATCGGGGTCGAGGGAACCTGTTTCCTGACCAAGACCGGCGAGCCGACGCTGAAAGTTCACCAGCTGGAGATGCTGGGAAAATCTCTCCGGCCGCTGCCCGAGAAATGGCACGGACTTCAGGACGTCGAGACCCGTTATCGCCAGCGTTACCTCGACCTGGTGACGAATGAGCAATCGCGCGCCGTCTTTGAAAAGCGCATCGCGATCATGCGCGGGATCCGCAATTTTCTCGAGACACGAGGATTTCTCGAGGTGGAAACGCCCATGCTCCAAGCGGTAGCGGGCGGCGCCGCGGCGGAGCCGTTTCGCACCCATCACAAGGCGCTCGGCCTGGAGCTTTATCTGCGGATCGCGCCGGAGCTTTATCTCAAGCGCCTGCTGGTGGGCGGCTTCAACAAGGTGTTCGAGTTGAACCGGAATTTCCGCAACGAAGGGATCTCGAGAAAGCACAATCCGGAGTTCACCATGCTCGAGGCCTATTGGGCCTACGCCGATTTCGAGAAGATTGCCGAGCTGGTCGAGGAAATGATTTGTCACCTCGCGGAAACCCTGGAGGGACGCGCGCCGTCGCGTCCAACCGAGTCAGGGGCGGGACAGAGTCCATCCCTGCAGATCGAGCATCGGGACGCGGAGGGAAACGTGACCCGCACGATTAACCTGACGCGACCCTGGCGACGGGCGCGTTACCGCGATCTCATTCGGGAGATCGATCCGGAATGGTTCAATTACACGACCGAAAAACGCCGTGAACGTTGTGCCGAGCTCGGGGTCGAGGTCAATCCGCGCATGGCCGATTACGAGGTCACGCAGCAAATCTTCGAAAAACTAGTCGAAGAGAAAACGTTCGATCCCCTCTTCGTGACCCATTGCCCCAAGGAATTGGTCCCGCTGGCGAAACAGAATGCGGAGGACGATTCGCTGGTGGATGTTTACGAACTGATCATCAACGGCCAGGAGATTTCTCCCGGTTACTCCGAGCTGAACGATCCCGCGACGCAACGTCAGCGCCTGCTGGAGCAAGCGGGCGAAGAAACGCAAAAGATCGATGAAGAATTCCTGCTCGCGCTAGAGCACGGCATGCCGTCGGCCGGAGGATTCGGGTTGGGGATCGATCGCCTGACCATGCTTCTGACCGGTGCCGAGTCGATCCGCGACGTGATTCTCTTTCCGTTGCTGAAACCGAAGAATCGTTAAGAGCTTCCTCCAGGGCATGAAAGCCTTGCCAGCCGAGATCCGCTTCTTCGCCACGCCGCTGGATTTTCGGAAATGGCTGAAGGCCCACCACGAAGATGCCGGCGAACTCTGGGTTGGCTTTTACAAGAAGGGATCTGGCCGGCCCAGCATCACGTGGCCGGAATCGGTGGACGAAGCGCTCTGCGTCGGTTGGATCGACGGGATTCGCAAGACGATCGACGGGGAGAGTTACAAGATCCGGTTCACGCCGCGCAAAGCGAGGAGCAACTGGAGCGCGGTCAACATTGGGCGGGCGCGGGAGTTAATCCGGCTCGGACGAATGCGTCCTGCGGGGCTGAAAGCATTTGAAGGGCGTACCGAAGAAAAGTCCGGAATCTACGCTTATGAGAACCGGAAGTTGGCGGTACTCGACGCAGCGGCCGAGAAACAGTTCCGATCGCGGCGCAAAGCCTGGGATTTCTTTCAGAAGCTGCCGGCGGCGTATCGCCAAACGCTGATTTGGCGGGTAGTCACCGCGAAGAAAGAAGAAACGCGCACACAGCGGCTCGAAAAGCTGATCGCTGCCTCGGAAGCGGGACGGCGGTTGTAGAGCGGGCGAACGCGCCCTCGCGTGCTGGCGACCCCGAAAGCGTTCCGGGGTCGCGAATTTCCCGGGATATTTCGCCCAAGCGCCGAAATCCAAAACGATAGGCGCCGCGCCGCGACCCGGGGTCGACACGTGTTTAGCGCCAACGGCGCTACATCATTGGCAGCGTGGGGCAACGTCCCAGGAACTCGGCCACCTCCACATACCGAGCGCTGAAAGCGCGATTCATGCGTGTGGGGATTGAACTATTACCGACGTGATGAACCGCGCTTTCAGCGCTCGACTAACTAATAAACCCCGACGCCCTGGGGCGTTGCCCCAGGCTGAAATGATTTGCGCCGTTGGCGCGGAACAAGATCAGCGCCTCTACAAAAGTGAATTGGGCACCGGAACCGATGGTTCACGATGCCCAATCCTTGTTCCCCCCAGAACAAGCCCAATTTCTAGCAGTGACGCAAAGGGAGGGCAAGGACAAAACATTGAGACAAACGATCGCCCGTATTCTCTCAGCAGATATTCGTGCGCATCCGCTAAACGGGTGCCATCCGCTTTGATGCGTTATTACGAAATAAAGGTGCGGCCAACTCTGCTGGAAACCAGCCGCACAAATCATCAATCGTGGCCACGCAAGGAAAAGAGCAGGACAACCCGACGAATGAAGAAAAGCTCCGCGCTGCTGTGATCGCTCGTCTCTCCCGGCTCGCGCAGAATCCGACCCGGCTAAAGCCGAACCGTTCGTTACAACCTACGCCGGAAGCGGCCAAGAGTCGCGTCACCAGACTCCGCCGAAAACAGCGACTGCTCCTCAAAAAATCGAAGCGCGCCTCACCTGCGTAATTCACGATTTCTCACGCGTCCGGCGCCGTGTCTGCGTGACATCATTCGGTGACCAGCAAGCTGTGGTAGAGGCGCTCGGCGCGGCGAGCGCCTGTTTTTGGCCAGGCTGATATTTCGTGGCAGGGGTTTTCGTCGTCCTCGTCCTTCGTCCTCGTTCTCGTCCTCGATCTTTCTCTTCCGGAACGAGGACGAGGGACGAGGGACGAGGGACGAGGGACGAGGGACGAGGGACGAGGGACGAGGACGAGGACGAGGACGAGAAGGAAGGGATCAGGAACGATTCAAACCGCGCGTTCGGCCACCCACTGCACAGCGAAGCGGGCCACCTGCCGGGCATTTTGCAAATTCAGCTTCTCCTTGATATGGCTTCGGTGGGTTTCGACCGTTTTAGGACTGAGATGCAGTGCCTGCGCGATCATCTTGACCTCTTTGCCCACCCCAATCAACTCGAGTACCTCTAACTCGCGGTCGCTCAGGCGGTCGGTGATCTCCTCCGCTGACGAGACGGGATTGATCAGCATCTTGGAGATGACCTGGCTAGCCATCTTCGGACTTAAGTAGGTCTGGCCATCCATGACCTGTCGCACGGCCTCGATCACACTGCCCAGCGCTTCCTGTTTGGTCACGTACCCGCGCGCGCCCGCCCGCAACGAGCGCACGGCGTAAAGCGATTCGTCGTGCATGGAAAGAATGAGAACCGGGAGGCGTGGAAATTCGACCACGATCGATTTGGTCAGCTCGATCCCATTGGGTCCTTGCAATCCGAGATCGGCAATGACCAAATGCGGTTTGCTTTTCCGGATTACTTCCAAAGCTTCGCCAGCACTGCTGGCTTCTCCACAGACAGCGAAACCATCATCCGAATCGAGCAATTGAATGAGGCCGTGGCGAAAAAGCGGGTGATCATCCACCACGACAATCCGGATCTCTTCAACGGAAGCTCTGTTACCGTTTGAATCGGCCCGGGCGGCCGAAGCTCGTTTCGGCGGAACCGTTTTCGGTTCCTTGGTTTTAGCCGCGACGGCCATGATTCACATCTCTCGGGACAAGACTCATTTTCAACCCTTTTCTCCAAAGAATAACGCGGGCCCATCCTCGTCTGCTCGTATCGAATTACGGGATATGATCGATTTCATGCTAGTGGCGCCGCCCCCCCCCCGCGCGCGCGGTTTGCTTCGCAGGAATAATTGCGGTGATGGAGGTCCCGCCGCGGCGCCGCTTCTCGATCTTCAGCTCGCCGCCGAGAGCGTTGGCGCGGTAGCGCATCATATGGAGCCCGAGACCCTTGCCTCGTCGCCGCATCGTGAAGCCTTTGCCATCGTCCTCGATCGAAACGCAAACGTGCTCGGGATTACGGTCGAGGGTGATCAAAATGTTCTTCGCGCCGGAATGTTTCACGGCGTTGGCGACGGCTTCCTGCGTAATCCGGTACAAATGCAGCGCAACGGTATCGTCCGGGACGCGAACGCCGCGGGCGGCCTTGAAATGACATTTTACGGAGCTGCTCTCGCAGGCCTGGGTCGCCAGATCCTGGAGCGCGCTTTTCAGCCCCGCAGCCGTTAGCTCCACCGCCTGCAATCCGCGCGCGAGCTCACGCGCAATCCCGACATTTCGATTAACCGTCTGGGCGGCTTCATCAAGGGCGCGCGAGGCTTCGGGACTCTTCTTGACCAGCGTCCTGGCGTTTGATTTCAAAAAGAGCGCGCTGGCAGTCAACTCCTGGCACACCATATCGTGCAAGTCCTCACCGATATGCCGTTTCTCCCGTTCGCTAATTTCGAGGAGCTCTTTTTCGAGCTGCTGACGTTCCTCCATCGTTTTTTGGAGCTTTTTGTGGGATTGAACGATCTCGGCCGTGCGCTCCAGCACTCGCTGCTCGAGTTCGTCGTGGGCGTGACGCAATCGGTCCTCTGCTTCCCGCTGATCGGTGGCGTCGCGAGCTATCTTGGCGAAACCACGCAGGCCACCGCCATCGTCCAGACGCATCAGGACACCGTCGGTCCAAAAACGGGAACCGTCCTTGCGCAGATGCCAGCGCTTATCCGGAGCGCGCCCTTCCGCGGTAGCGATGGCGACCTCTTCTTCCACCGCGCCGCGCGCTATATCTTCAGGCGTGAAAATCAGCGAACCGGGCTGGCCCTCTGCCTCCGTCTGGGACCAGCCAAAAACACGCTCGGCACCTCCGCTCCAGAAGGTGATCCGGCTGTCCTGGTCCATTAAAAACATGGCGTAATCGCGCGCCCCTTCCACGAGGAGACGGAAACGCTCCTCGCCTTCGCGTAATGCTTCTTCCGCCTGTTTCCGGTCCGTAATATCGAGGACGTATTTTACCCCAACTCCTTCGCTAAGCGTGCTGGCGCTAAACAATCCCCACCAGCGGGTTCCGTCTTTCCGGATGTACCGCTTCTCGTTTGTGATGAGCTTGCCGGTGCGCCTGAACTCTTCGAGCGCCTGCCGGGAACGTTCCCGGTACTCCGGAGCGGGCATCATATCCCAATGCAACCGGCCCTTGCGCAAATCTTCCTGGGTATACCCACTCATGCGGAGGAAAGCGCCGTTTGCGTCCGTGATCCGTCCATCCGCAGTGAAAAACATCACACCGACCGTTTCGATTTCGAGGGCCTTGCGCAACCGGGCTTCGCTGTCGCGCAATTCATCTTCGGCCTGCTTCCGCCGGGTGATGTCGATGAAGGTCGCGACCACCCCTGCGATGCGATCTTCCGCCGTCCGATACGGCCCCATCCGCACCAAGTACCAGCTCTCGGCTTCCAAGCGCACTTCGCGTTCGACCATTCCGAGGTCTTCCAGGACTTTCTCCGCGTCCTGGAGTAAACCGGGATAGGCCAGCTTGTGGGTGATATCGGAAAGTGGGCGCCCCATGTCGGCAGGGAGAAGATTAAAAACTCTTTGCGCGCTTGGGGTAAATCGCTGGACGCGAAGCTGGCGATCGAGAAAAATGGTCCCGATGTCGGTCGAGGCCATCAAGTTGGTCAGGTCCGCGTTCGTGCGGCTCAATTCCTCGACGCTGCCCTTCAACTCGTGATTGACCGTGACCAGCTCCTCGTTGACGGACTGCAGTTCCTCTTTGCTCGTTTCGAGCTCTTCCGTCGCGGAGCGCATTTCCTCATTTGTGGCCTGAAGCTCTTCATTGGCGGCTTTCAGTTCTTCGTTAGAGGCTTCGTACTGTTCAATGGTCGCGCTGAGCTGATCCTTCAGATGTTGAATTTCCAGGTCGAGCTCGCGGGTGACGGTCTCGTCCCGGACAGGTGCCGGAGCGGGTAAATGCTCGGACTGCTGCTCAAAGACGACCAGGAAAAGACCGTGCTCCGGATCCCCCGACTGCATCGGGCGCACCTGAACCGCAATGGCTTCCTGCCTGCCTTCAATCTCAATCGTGTGCGTCGCAACGCTGATCGTCTCATGCTGTTGCGCGGCCCGAAAAAGAGCCGTTCGCAATTCGATCCGCAGGGCGGGATGCACGACCTTGAGCAGATTCGCGGTCGGTTCGCCCGCGACGAATTGGAGATAACGGCCCGCCTTTTCCGAGAGATGAATGATGTCGTAGCTCTCGTTCACCACGACCGAGGGGGGGCCGTATTGCTCGAGCAGCTTCAAATGCAATTCGCCGAAGAGTAAAGCGCGCCTCTCCTGGCCGGCGTATTGCGATCCGGGGCTGTCGACTGCCGCCGCCTCGACGTGGGATGGCGTTAACGCGGGCAGCATCCGGGCTCTCGAAATTGACACGACTTTTTCGCCGGGGTGCGGGGCTCTGCCCGGGAGGATCGGGATTTTCCAACTCGGGCGCGGCACGGACCGCCGGACATAAAGTCGATGCTTTCCGTCCATCGGCGAAAAAAGTGACTGAACATTACTGCCGGTTTCAGCAGTGCCCATGAAAAGAAGGCCCCCGCCGCGGAGCGCGAAATGAAAAATATCGAAGACCTGCTCCTGCGCTTTCAGATTGAGATAAATAAGGAGATTGCGACAGGAGATGAGATCGATCCGGGAAAAAGGCGGGTCTCGCAGGAGATTGTGAGAGGCGAACAGCACCTTTTCCCGCAGGCTTTTCTTCACCCGATAGCGGCCATGGTCCTTGTTGAAAAAGCGCCGGAGCCGTTCGAGCGACACGTCGGCTTCAATGGTCGAGGGATACAATCCGTCGCGCGCGGACTGAATGGCGCCGTCATCGAGGTCCGAGGCGAAGATCTGAATCGAAGGGGGCTGATCAAGACGTTCCGCGTGCTCGCAGAGAAGAATTGCGATCGAATACGCCTCTTCTCCGGTGGCACAGCCGGCCACCCAGACTCGGACCTGATCTTCCTGGCGCTTGCCCGCGAAGAGCTGAGGAACGCTTGCTTCCAGCGCGGCGAAAGATTCCTGATCGCGGAAAAAATGGGTGACGCCAATGAGCAGGTCCTGGAGGAGCGCGCGCGCTTCCGCCGGATGTTTCCGGATGAATTCGAGATATTGGGGAATGGTTTCAATCGAGTTGACCTGCAAACGGCGCGCGACGCGCCGCAGCACGGTGGCGCGTTTGTAATGGCTGAAATCATGTCCGGTCTGCGCTCGCAGATGGGCCAGGACTTCGCCGAGCGCAGATTCGTCTCCCGGAGCACGCGTTTCGTCCGAAATAGTTTCGCCGCCGGGCGCGTCCTTGACCTTGGCATCCGGCTGGTCCACTTCCGGAATTTCCGGAGGCAACTGCATCCGGTTTTCGTTCGCGACAAACTCCATGAGTTTGGCTGGCATCTGCGCCACGGGCAGGACCCAATCCACCATCCCGGTGCTGATCGCCGTTACTGGCATGCTGTCGTGCTCGGCCTCGCTCGGGTCCTGCGCCATGGTCACCCCGCCTTGAGCGCGCACGTGTTTCAAACCAATTACGCCGTCTGAATCAGTGCCGGATAGGATGACACAGACGGACCGTTGTCCGTAAGCCTGCGCGAGGGTCCGGAAGAAAAGGTCGATGGTGACCCGGCGCCCCAACGCTTGCTGGGGCGGGACCAAGTGCAGGGTGCTATCCTCGAAAGTAAGCTGGTGGTTTGGGGGAATAACATAAACGTGGTTGGGCTCCACCTTCGTCGGCTCGTTCACCTGAGTCACGGACATGGACGTCTTCTGCTGAATAATGCTGGCGAGGTTGCTTTCGTGCTCCGGGGAAAGATGCATCACCACCACGAAGGCCAACCCGCTCTCCGGTGCCATTCCCTCGAAGAACTGCTGGAGCACCGCGATTCCCCCGGCGGACGCGCCGAGCCCAACGACGGCAGCTGGTTCGTTCCCATTTCGCCGCTTCGCCGCTCCATTACGTCCGTTCTCACCCCCCTCGTCTGTAGCAGCGGGGTCGACCGTGGCGGCAGGTGGTTGTTCTTCAGGCATCGGAAGCAGGCCGTTGATCGAAGCTAAACCCACCAGGGGAGGAATTCCTATCAAAACATCCGGGGCACGTTGCGTCGGGACGCACCCAATCGCTGGCGGAGATCATTTTCCGTGGCCAAGGTAAGAATTTCCCCGATAGGACCGACCGCGTTCCGCCCGATTGTAACGAGATCAGGATATCGCCATCGTTTGGCTTTTCGTTTCCCTGCTGATCATGAACGACAAAGAATTGGAAATGTTGGGAGCCATCTCGCGCGCTGAACTTTATTATGCCGCGCATCCGGGAAGCCCAGCCGCCGCGCGACGCCCTCGAATCTCGGTTAGATCCGGGACTTGGATCGCATCGTTGGATAACGTGCGTGACGGAGTCGTCGGCCTGGGCTCCACCGTCGAAGCCGCTCTTCGTGCCTTTGACCGTCAATACCTGAACGCTTTGCGGCCGCCGGCGGAAAGGCAAAGTCTGGACGGCGCAGCCTGAACGAACCGCGGCTTTGATAAGGCGCGATCGCATTCGATTCAATCGGGTGCATTGCCGATGTCCCGCCTTCGAAGTTCGGCCAGGACAATCTCATCTGGAAGCGTGTCATCCAGGCAATTCAGCATTCCTTCCAGGGTGAGACCGAAGTCAATTTCCACGGCCGCTTTCGCCATCGCCGGGATCAGGTCGGGCCGGCCGGTGGCGCCGCGGACTTCTCGAGCAGACTTTCGGATTACGCCCGAAACAAATGCACCTCCGTCAAACCAGGCAGCCATGACGAGGCATAGGAATCAAAGCTTCTCGCGCGTGGGCATATCGGGTTGGCGCTACGACGGGTGGCGGCGCGGAAAGTTCTATCCCAAAGGCCTGGCCCAAAGACGGGAGTTGGAATATGCCAGCCAGGTTTTCAATTCTATCGAGATCAACGGTTCGTTTTATTCCCTGCAACTTCCCTCCAGCTATCGGCGTTGGGCCTCCGAAACTCCGGAGAACTTCCTCTTCAGCGTGAAAGGACCTCGCTTCATCACGCACATGAAGCGGTTGCGGGAGGTCAGGGCGCCGCTGGCGAATTTCTTTGCTTCAGGTGTCCTCGCGCTCGGGGAAAAGCTCGGCCCGATCCTCTGGCAATTCCCGCCTCAGTTCCATTGGCACGAAGAAAAGTTCGCGGAATTCTTTCGCCTGCTGCCGCCGGATACTGGCGAAGCGGCCGTGCTTGCGCGAAAACATGACGACAAACTGAAAGCCCGGGCGTTTCTAAAAATCGATCTTCCCCGTCGCTTGCGCTACGCGGTCGAAATCCGGCACCCCAGTTTCATGGTACCGGAATTCTTCGAATTATTGCGCGAGCACAACATCGCGTTTGTGTTCGCGGATACCGCCGGGAAATGGCCCTACGCCGAAGATCCCACTGCTGATTTCGTGTACGTCCGGCTGCATGGCGATAAAAAGCTTTATGTGAGCGGTTACAGCGACAAAGCCCTTGCCTGGTGGGCTGACCGGATCAATCATTGGCGAGAAGGCCGGCATCCGGCCGACGCCATTCTTGCCACTCCTGGAAAAAGCGGGAACCAAACCAGACGCGACATTTTCGTTTATTTCGACAATGACGCCAAAGTGCACGCCCCTTTCGACGCGCAACGTTTGGCTCAACGCCTCAGCTCTCTGAGGTGACGGTGTTCGCCTTCTAGGCTCCCGGGGTCAAAACTACTTTTACGCAGTTATCTTTCTTCTCCGAAAAGATCTCGTACGCATGCGGTGCTTTCGTTAAGGGCAGGCGATGGGAGATGATGTCGTTCAGCTGAATTTTCCTCTGTTCAAGCAGGGAAATAAGTTCGTCGATATGTTTGTGCACCGGCGCCTGTCCAAAACCGATGAAGACTCCTTTGTCGAAGATTTGGCCGAGCGGGAAATTGTCGTAAGGCACTCCGTAGACGCCCAGAACACTTACATAGCCACCGCGGCGGACGGCGCTGATCGCGGTTCTTAGTGCTTTAAAACTGCCGACTTCCGCGTGCCAAATGTTGGCCAGCTTGTCCTTGAGACTGCGATCCGCTTCCAAACCCACCGCATCCACACACACGTCCGCGCCCCGTCCTTCGGTCATCGCTCGAATTGCTTCGACCGGATCGATATCGTTCGCGTTGATTGTCTCCGAATTCGCGGTGCGCCGTGCCGTTGCCAGACGATAATCCTGGATATCGACGCCAATTACCCGTTTCGCTCCGCGCAGCCACGCCACCTTCTGGGCCATCAGGCCTACCGGTCCACAACCGAAGACAGCCACCGTTTCGCCTCCTTTCACCCCCGCCCAATCGATCCCGGTGTAACCGGTGGGAAAAATATCGGTTAAAAAGAGAACTTCTTCGTCCTTGAAACCTTCGGGGACCTTGCGCGGGCCAAAGTTCGCGTAAGGAACGCGAACATATTCAGCCTGACCTCCTCTGTAACCCCCGTAGAGATCGGTGTAACCGAAAAGGCCGCCGCCCTTTTGGTCGAGCAATCCGCCTTCCGGGCCATATTTTTCCGGATTCGAATTTTCGCAATGGCCCGGCAGGCCGCGGCCGCAAAAAAAACAGGCCCCGCAGGCGATCGGGAATGGAACGACAACGCGATCCCCTTTCGCGATCGCAGTAACGGCACTTCCCGTTTCTTCCACCACTCCCATGAACTCGTGGCCGAGCACCATGTCTTTTGCCTGCGGAAAAAACCCATTGTAGATGTGCAGATCCGAGCCGCAAATGGCGGTGGCCGTAACCCGCAGGATGACGTCCTGTGGATCTTCGATGCGGGGATCTTCCACGTCATTCACTTCGACGTGACCCGGACGGTGAAACACGACGGCTTTCATCTTTTCCGGTTCTCAGAAAATGCGGACCGGGTCCTCTTCCCTGGCGGCCGCAGCGAATTCCTTGTCGCCACGTTTCAACTTTTGTTCTTCCGGGGGGATCTGTTCGTACATCTTCTCGTTTAACCGAGCCTGACCCGAAGCGGGCATAAGGTGGCGGGAAAAGACCATCGCTTTGTTCACGGCGCCCGCGATGACGACATTCTTTCCTTCCATCAGCGCCTCATATCCGGTTTTCGCGACCTCCTGGGGCGCCATGACGCTTTGGAACGCCTTGGTGTCTTGCATATCCGCCTTCTCAAAAAAATCGGTGTCAGTAGGCCCGGGACAGAGGGCAGTCACGGTGACACCGGTCTTGTCCAGCTCGGTAGCAAGCGCCTCGCTCCACGAAAGGACAAAGGCCTTGGTGGCATGATAAACCGCCTGCAACGGGCCGGGCATAAATCCCGCCACGGAGGCGGTATTAAGAATGCGCCCCCGGCCTCGCTGAACCATGGAGGGCAAAAACAGTTTCGTCAGGCGCAGGTAGGCGAGAATATTCAGGTCGACCATCGAGATATCGGTCTCGATGGGGATTTCCCAAAACTTGCCGCGCTGGCCATGCGCCGCATTATTCACCAGAATCTCCAGCGGCGTCGCGTCTCTCTGGATCTGATCGAAAATTTCGCGAGCAGCGCTTTCTTCCCGAAGATCCTTCGCCATGATCTGCACGGAAATCCCATGATCGAGTTGGAATTGCGTCGCGATCTCGCGCAATTCCGACTCTACCGGAGCCACCAGAACGAGCGGATGACCGCGCTTGGCAAATTCGTGTGCGAGATGAAGACCGATGCCACTCGAAGCGCCGGTCACGAGCGTTTTCCCCCGGTTTTTCTTGTCCATATCAGTGGAAACGCGCCGCACCGCAGCCCCGGTCTGATTTTTTTGGTCCTCTATTCTGAAACCGAGAGCTGGGTTTCGAAAGGCACGCGCAATCGCGTTGCGGACAGCGAAACTATGCGATGCGGAAATGTTCGGCCCAGCCTTTGCCATGAAAGCTGCCTTATCGAATTGCGAAATCGCCGAGCTTCTCGCCCGGGAAGCAGAAGGCGCCGATGGAATTCGGCAGCGCGCTTTCAAGAGGGCCGCTCGCAACGCTTTTCTCTGGCCCGAGCGGGCCGCGGATATCTTTCTTGAAGGCCGATCTCTCCTCGAGCTCAAGGGCATCGGCCCATTCCTCGCTCCAAAACTTCGGAGCTGGCTGGAGCAGCCGCCCAAGAAAACCAACGCTCCTCCGCTCCGGCGCGATTTCCTCGCCCTGGCGGATGCACGACGGATTCTCTCAGCCAATCCCCGGTGGAAAGAATCGCTGCGCGGCGATTTGCAAATGCACACCACCTGGAGCGATGGCTCGGGCAGCATTGCGGAAATGGCAGCTGCGGGGGAAAAATGCGGATACGATTACATCGCCATTACGGACCATTCGAAGGGCTTAAAGATTGCCGGGGGCATCGATGAACCCGCCCTGGCCAGACAGGGCGAAGAGATTGCGGCGGTCAACAACTCCAGCAGGAACAACGGCGGCAAACTGATTGTGCTGCGTTCTATCGAGATGAACCTGGATCTCCGCGGCGAAGGCGATATGGAACCGAAGTCGTTGCGCCGGCTCGATCTTGTCCTTGGCTCCTTTCATTCCTCTCTGCGCAGGACGGACGATCAG
>QHMY01000016.1 GCA_003218305.1 Verrucomicrobiota bacterium | reverse complement strand
TGTCACCGGACCGAGATGGCGACGGCAAAACCAAAATGAAAATCGAAGTCATTCAGATAATCAGGATCGCGGAACATTCGAGAATCAAGAGCGCGTCGGCAGAGTTTGAGCCAGCGCCTTGGATCAATCAGGGCAAACAGATTTCCTTTTACGCCCGCGCGCTATTCGACTCGTTCAAACCAGACGAACAGGAAACCAAACCGGAATGAAAAAACTCGACCTCATCAAACCCGGCGGCGCGCGCGGTCATCAACTCTCCGCACTCGCCCGCGAGATCAACGACGGCCAGGACGCGATCGACAGCCTTGAGGACCAGACCAAAAAGAAGGGCGCCGAATGGCTCTGTGAAGTCCGCTTGCAAGGCCAGCGGCTTCTGAAGGTCAAAGAGATCGTCGGACACGGCAAATGGCTCGAATGGCTCAAGGCGAATTGCCCGCTCACAATCCGCAACGCGCAACGCTACATGCAAACGCTCTCAAATACGCCGGACCTGGCGCATTTGGAAAACGTCAATAGCCTGAACCATTGCGCGCGCCTTTGCGCAGATGCCCGCGCGGAATCCAACGGCGAAGCCAAACCCGCGAAAAGCTGGCCCGCGTTCATCGAAGGCATCGGGAAGTTCAGCAAGAGCGTCGCCTACGCGGTCAAGCATCCGCTCTCGCTCTGGCCGGCGGAGGGGAAGGCCAAGCTCAGGGATACCCTGGAGCCGGTGGCGAAGGAACTTTGGCCGGAGAAGTTTGAGGGATGAAGAAAATTGATCCTGAAGACGTGATGGCGTGGGCAATGGCGTTCCTACTGTTCGCGGTCGGCTTCGCGGTTGTGTCCTTCACGATTTGGGCATTGTGCCACGGCAACCTCGACAAATAATGACCTTCCTGATCCTCATCGCCGCCCTCGCCGTCTGGATGTTCGACCGGGAGAAATGAACGTCGAGACTTTCATCGCTGGACTCATCCTCTTCGGCTTTTGGGGATGCGTTTGCTGGCGGTTGCTTCGCAAAAATAAGAGATGACACCCTCCATCAACTGCGCCCACGACGCGCTCGTTCCGGTCGCGGACCTCAAGCCCTCACCCGACAATCCCAACAAGCATGACGCCGCGCAACTCGCGCTCTACGCCAAAATCCTCCTTCACCAAGGCTGGCGTAAATCGCTGACGGTCTCAAACCAATCCGGCTTGATCGTCACCGGACACGGCGCATGGCTGACAGCCAAGGCGCAAGGCTGGAAAAGCGTTCCAGTGGATTATCAGGACTTCGAGAACCGCGCGGATGAAATCGCGCACATGATCGCGGACAATAAGCTCGCGCAGATGGCCGAGCTTGACGATGTGGAACTGGCGCGGGTCATCAAGGCGGAACTCGACGGCAAATGCGATTTGGATTTGACCGGGCTGGACCTCGAAGGACTGCGCGAGATCGGCGCGGTCGAACCGGAGCCGATTGTGGATGCCGAACCGCAGATTGATCGGGCGGAAGAGCTGCGAATCAAGTGGGGTGTCGAACGCGGGCAGCTTTGGGAACTTGGCGAGCATCGGCTTCTGTGCGGGGACGCGCTCGATCCTGAATCTTGGAAGCGACTAGGCGGGGCGTTCCGACTTTGTTTTGCCGATCCTCCATACGAACTCGCCCTGAATGCGAACTCGCTGCGTTGCGCGGGCGATGGCGATTTGCTGCTAATGGCGACGGATAAACAGTTCCTTCAGCAAAGCGCCGAAAACTTCCGCAGCTTTTTCGTCATGCACTGTTCCGGCGTTCAAAGCGCGTCCTGGACAACAACTCCGTTACGCCAACATACGCTCATCGGCTGGTGGAGATGGCAAGCGCGGGCAAAAACGGATTCGGACTTTCGCGGATGCAAATCCGTTTTCTCGGCTGCGTCAAACCACGAAGGTTCAGTCGGCCACAAGGACGCGAAGCCGCCCGACATGCTCGCTGGCTGGCTTCCTTTCTTCACCGATGCCGGGGAATCCTTTGCAGATGCGTTTTCTGGAGGCGGTTCTGCATTTGTCGCCGCGCAGCAACTCAAACGGAAATGTCGCGGTGTTGAACTATCGCCTGCCAATTGCGCGGTCATAATTGAGCGGTGCAAGGAAGCGGGATTTGCGGAGCCGCGCAAGGTCTCCTGAATTCACTCGCCAAAAGCTGCGGGCTTTGATTCAATCCGCATTGTGAAATTTGCGCTCCAAAAACTCTTTCCCCGGTCCATGCAAACGGCAACGTTGCAACCGCTCCGCAAAGCGGCACAGGGCCGGGGAATTTCTGGAGAACATTATGGGAGACAAAACTGCAATCGCATGGACGAATCACACTTTCAATCCGTGGTGGGGTTGCACGAAGATTGACCCGGGCTGCGCGCACTGTTACGCGGAAACATTCGCGCACAATCGCATTGGATTGGACATCTGGGGGCCGAACAAGCCGCGCCGGGAACTCAGCGACAAGCACTGGTCCGAACCGATGAGGTGGAACGAAGCCGCAAAGCGCGATGGCAAAACGCATCGCGTGTTCTGCGGCTCAATGTGCGATTGGGCCGAAGATCATCCGAAGGCGAACTCGCTGCGGCCTCGCCTCTGGTCGCTAATCTGGGCGACTCCATATCTCACTTGGCAACTACTGACCAAGCGCGCGGACAGGATCGCCAATTGCCTGCCGATGGGCTGGAATTCAGGCTATAGAAATGTTTGGCTCGGCGTCTCAATCAGCGAAGCCAAGGGGCTTTGGCGACGAGATGAACTTGTCCAAGTTCCAGCGGTCGTCCGCTTCATCAGCTACGAGCCAGCGCTCGGCGATATTTCCGCCACGCTCGATCTCCATGGAATTGACTGGGTGATCTTCGGCGGCGAAAGCGGTCCGGGGCACCGTGCGCCAGACGGCTGGCAGGATTGGGCCCGGCTGATGCGGGACAGGTGCGCAGCGAGTGGAGTGGCGTTTTTCTTCAAGCAATCGCCCGCACCGCGCACGGAGATGGGCACGACGCTCGACGGCGTAACGTTACGGGAGTTTCCGCAGCCATAACGTTACCGTCGCAAGGTGTATTCACCCGCGCCTTGCTCGGCTCCACGATGACCTACAGCGCGGCGATGGTGCTCGCAGGTAAGCACGCTTCCGCACGAACGACGCCTTGCACAGTGGGCAACGTGCGTGCATTAGACCCCCGCCACGAAAGCGCCTTACCCCACCACCCCCGGGGACGAAAGCTATCGGGTGGGTGTTTTCACCCATACGGGTTACCGGCTCGCCGCTTTCGCCACCTCGCCGCGTCCAAATTCCCCATGTCCGTGTCCGCGCCGTTTCCCGTAAGCGCAGCCTGCCCGCCCTGCGACGTTTCCGACTTACCCGGTGTCTTTTGATGCCGATAAACCGCAGGCGCCTTCTAAGCTCGATTCGAGAGCCATTTGTCAAAAGTCGTAAGCCTTTGGCCGAGGTTTGTGAAATACCGGATCTCCTGTTTGTGAACGGTGGCGAGAATATCGAATTTACTGAACGCTCCATCGAACGGTTTCGAATGCCCAATCTCACCATCAGCCTTTGCATAGCCGGTTGTGACCTCCACCCTGCAAAAGCGACCGGCGCTGAAGGCTAAAATGTCACAAGGGCAAGCAGGCGAGACCGCTCTGAAAACATGGAATCCGCGCATCAACAAATCGGAGGCAACAAGTAGTTCGCTGGCCGCGCCGACTGTGCACGTGGCCAACCCATGATCCACCCGGTTGTAAGAAAATTGCTGTCTGCAAGATCGCGAACAGAATTTGGCATGACGCCGCAGTTTGGAAATAGGCAGAGGTTTTCCGCAGTCTAGGCATTTTGGAGTTTCCATTTGGAGCCTGAAGAAAAGCGCCGTCCATCGGTTGCTTTGAAGGTGCTCCAACTCGGTAGGAGACCAGACCGACGGCGCGGCGCTAAATTCAGGATTGTCCAAGCACCATTCAAAGCGACTGAATTGTGACCCGGTATCGAGACAAGTCAAGTTGCCAGCAACCGCTTAATGAATGCCCGACGAACAACCGGGAACAATCTCAGCCGAAGAACTGACCGCGCCTGGCGACGCAAGGCCATTACCCGCAGCCCAACCACGGCCGCTACCTGGCCGCCAAGACCCTCGTCGGCTACATCAAATACCAAGCCGAATTGCTTCGGAAGAAAAACGGGAAGCTCGCCAAGGAGCAACTGAGGCTCACCGCGGCGAAGCGGAAGGACAAGGAGCTTGAATTCGAACTCCGGCAGGAACTCTACGTTGAAAAGTCGGTCATCGGCCCGGCCTTGAGAAACGTGTCCCTCCACCAGCGCGCCGTCCTGCAACGGATATTGGAACAAGAACTTGCGCCGAACCTTGCCGGGCTCACCCCAATCGAAGTCCTGGAACGGATGAAGCGCGCCGTGGACACGATCTGCAGCACGTTCCGGGAAGGGGTCTCCGGCTGGCTGGACAAGCCGCCGGAAGCGACCGGACTAATTCCGGTAAAATCTGTCAAACTAGCCCACCCGATTACAAACCCCGCGCCAATTGTAACGAAGGAACCGGACTAGTTCGCCGTCAAACCCCGCATGAACCTCCAACGTGAAGTGAGCGGCGCCGAATTCCTGGCTTGGTTTTGCGCTCTGGTCGGATTGCTGGCCGCTCTGATCCTCTCCGCCGTCTGAGCCCGAAAAGATTCCTACGATTATGTGTTGACATAATTCATGGGTATGTTAATTTGTCCTCGTAATAGGAAATTACAACCGACCGGGCGGAACCCGAGAGCAGATAAAACTGAGACAAAATGAAAATCAAAATCACAACCGAGGCCGGAACAGAAAAATGGGTGGATGCCGAAACGCTCCCGGCCAATGTGCGGCGAGCCGCTAAGCTTCCGAGTCGGGCGCGGCAAAGGCGGCAGATTTCGGAGTCGGCAAAGGCGGCAGATTTCGGAGTTCGTGGACTCCCGCCGCGAATACAACCGAATCCTTGCCGTGGAAGAAAGCATGCTCAAGCGGGCAATGGGAGAATGACCGAGAAACAAAGCCAATCATGGCCACAACCACCAACCCCAAACGCGGTCGTCCTCCCCGCGAGTCCGAAAGCGCGGTGGGCCATATCCACATCAGAACCACGATCGAGCGCAAGACCGCCTACGTCCGAGCGGCCAAAGGCAAACCGCTGGCAGAATGGATGACCGAGGCTTGCGACCGGGCGGCCAGATATGAAGCGAGGACTGACTGAGGATCAAAAGAAGTGGTGGCGCGAACAGGAAAAGCGCGAATCAGACAGGCGATTTCTGGCGATGTTCAACCGACCTTTGACCGAAGAGGAACTTTGCGTTCACGACTGGCGCTACTGCGGGCTTATGGCGCGTCAATGCCGGAAGTGCGGGAGGCTTGAGGCGTGACCTTCCGCGCAGCCGATCTGTTCTGCGGCGCTGGCGGGGCTGCAATGGGTTTGTCCCGAGTCGGATTCACCGTTGAAGGCTGGGACACCAAACCACAACCTCGATACCCGTTCAAATTCCACTTGGGCGATGCGCTTAAAGCGGACTTGTCGGGATTTGATTTTATTTGGGCATCGCCGCCGTGCCAGGCGTATTCAATGGCTGCCAAAACTCAACGCAATCTGGGACGGACTTATCCTGATTTGCTGGCTCCGACTCGATGCGTGCTCGAAAAGAGCGGCATGGCATGGGTGATTGAAAACGTGCCCGGTGCGCCGATGCGTCCAGACTTCAAACTTTGCGGTTGCCAATTCGGACTTGAGTTGCGCCGGGAGAGGTGGTTTGAAACTTCGTGGAACGCGCTCGCATTGTTGCCGAGTTGTCAGCATCCACGCCCAGTTGTTTCGGTGGTTGGACACGGAACGCCAACATGGGTGCGGCAGAAGCTTGGCTACAATCCGACAATCAAAGATTATCGCGCGGCGATGGGGATTGATTGGATGAACCGGGACGAACTCTCCCAGGCAATCCCGCCCGCCTACAGCGAGTTCCTTGGACGGCAGATAATCCGGCTGCTCAAGATTGACCGCCCGCCGCTGGCAGAGTGCCAGCCAAGCCAACCGACTTCCTAGCCGCCGCGATCCGCGATGCGTGGCAGCCGCCATTCCGCGGTGAGATTTGGGAATTCGCCGGAACGCTGAACCTCCAGGCCGGCTACTCGGTCAAGGGCCAGTTCGACATCAACTCCGCGCCGTGGGTCAAGGAGCCATTCGAAGCAATCCGGGATCCGAACGTCCGAGTCGTCTCAATCCAAGCCGGCGTCCAATGCCTCAAATCATTCCTTGAGGACGTAACAATCCCGTATTGGATTCTACACGACCCGGGCGACTGTCTTTTCCTTTTGGATACAGACCCGAAGGCGCTGAAATATTGTTCCTCCCGCCTGATGCCGCTCATTCGCAGCGTCCCGGAAATCCAGCGGTTGCTGATCGACGTTGCGGACCACGAAAAGACAAAGACCAAAATCGCATTCCACGCGATGAACCTGGTTGTCGGAGGACTGAACGAGGGGAATTGCCAATCGCTCACTTACCGATACGTGATTGTGGATGAGGCTTGGATGGCCCGCGCAAACGGTTTGCTCCGGCAGGCGCGGATGCGAACGACACAATACGAGGATACGTCCAAGTTTCTCGTTTGCGGCCAGGGCGGAATCTGCGACGAGGACGCCGACACGCTCCACAAGGAAACGGACCAGCGGGAACTCCACTTCAAATGTCCCTTCTGCCAGTTCGCGCAGCCGTTCGACATCACGCGACTGCGCGGCGAAGACCACCCCAAGCCCGAACTGCGCGGAACCTATTCCGGCCTCTCGTGGGACAAGAACGAAACGACGAAGCCCGGCGGCCGCTGGAACATGGACGCCGTTTGGCGCTCGGCTCATATCCGCTGTTACCAATGCGACGCGCGGATTGAGGACCGGCCGGAAGTCCGGCGGCAACTCTGCGACTCCTACCATTTCATCCCGACGAATCCCGGCGCGCCGAAAGAGTTCGTTGGCTTCCACTGGCCGCAGGCGGCTTCACCGCGCATCTCGCTGGGTCTGCTCGTCACGGACTATCTGAAGGCCAAGATTGCCGCCGACGAGTTGGGCTATCGCCTCCCGTTGCAGGAATTCTACATGAAGCGGTGGGGCCTTACCTGGTCTGAGGATTCCGCAGACGAATACCGAGCCGTTGCGCATGAGCCGTATGACATCCACGGCGACTGGCCAGAGGAGGCATATCGCGTCCTGATTGCGGATTGCCAGCGCGACCTGGCCAAGTTTTACGTCGGGGTGTTTGCGATCGCCTTGAGCGGGGAAGCTCGTGAACTGGCGCGGGAGACCTGCGCGAGCTTCGATGAGATTGAAGCGGTTCAAGAGAAGTGGAAAGTCAAACACCAGCGCGTATTTCTGGATTGCTCGTATCTGATGACCAAAGTTCTGGCCGAATGCGTTCAGCGCGGGCATCAAGGCAAAGTCAAGATCGGCAAACGGGAGGTGAACGCATGGCTTTGCTGGACGGGGCTCAAGGGCAGCGGACAGGAAATGTTTGTTCATACGCGCAAAACCAAGGGCGGCGAAATTAAGGAGTGGCGCATCTACAGCCAGCGGAAGTTTTACGACGTTCACGCCGGGACCGGCAAGCGGAGCACGCGCGCGGCTTGGTATGAGTGGAGCAATTTGCACGCGAAAGATTTGCTCCGACCGCGGCGCGATGGCGAGCCGAATGTTCCGAAGCTCCGGTTTCTGCCCGACACGCTGCCGAACTCGGACGTGTATTCACACTTTGCCCAGATGCGGTCTGAACGGCGCGAAGAGAAGTTCAGCAATGGGAAGAAATCGGCAATCTGGACGCTCGTCAAGGAGAGCCGGCCAAACCACTGGTGGGACGTTGCCAGTATGTTAATGGTCATCATGGCCAAAATGGGAATCGTCGGACCGTCAGAAGCAGAACCGGAAGCCGCAGAATAAAGTTGCACGCTGGGCAACATTCTGTTTCACTCAGTGCAACGCTTCACTGTGCTTTCCTTTGTTTTTTGCGCTGGTTTCAGCCGTGCTCCGTCGTGTCACGATGCGCTTTGATCTGCTTGGCCATGCCTGCGCTTTGCCGTGCTTGATTCTGATTTGCTGTGATATGATGGGGCGGAAGGAAGCGATGAAGGAAACGACGATCAAAATAATTCCGGCCAGAATTGAACTGACACCGGAAGCGCGGGCGCTAGGCGAACGAATCGACAACCCGCAGGATTTGAACGACGCGATTTTAGCGGTGCAAGTCGAAGAACATGCCGCAAGAGCGACGGTCGCTATCAACGGCCAGATTCAATCCTTCATCGCGAAGTGTCTCGGAATGCCTTGGAAATGAACCCGCGCGAGCAAGCCCTAAAGTCCCAACTCCGCAAAGCGCAGGCTCTCATCGCGCAATTCGAGGACGGAACCGGGCGGCACAATTCCAATCTGCTCGGGACGGAACGCGACGCGGGCGGGCGAATCAATCTGGACACGTCGGCGTTTGACGAAGCGCATCGGCGCTACCTCCGAACAGTCGCCAGGCAGATTTACAGCTATGCGACGGCCTACGCGATGAGTCGGGGCTTCATTGACCCGGATTTGGAGACTTGGGTTGAAGAACGAGTCAAACCGCAGGACGAACTCGAAACTTTCTTGTGCGAGCGTGGCTTACTCCGAGCCAAACCGAAAGATTGCGACGTTGGCCAGATCGTGCGTCTGGAAGAGATAGATTGCCCTGACAGATGGGCGCGGGCGCGAGGTCCTCAAGAGCAGGAGATTTGTGACGAGTCCGGTTTCGTTCGCGAAGTCGTCATCAATGTTTTCGAGTTCGAGCGCACGCGCTACTATCGCAGGATCGGGCCAAGGCCAAGAAACCCGACTGAGCCGGAAAACATTATCGAGCGCGCGTTCTGGAAGCGGATTGCCTGATCTCACCCCGCATTGTAAGACGCGCAAACGATTCCCGGCTTTACCGAGTCATCTGCAATTCCAAGCAGAGCAACCTTCAC
>QHMY01000022.1 GCA_003218305.1 Verrucomicrobiota bacterium | reverse complement strand
TGAGTGGAAGACTAATCGTGATTTCGGCTTTGTTTTCCAACGTCACCTGAATCGGTTTCTCGGGTGTTGCCGGAGCCGGCGCCTTGTCCGACGCTGGCAGGCTGTCGGCGGTCAACCACGGTTCGTCCTCGGTCCGCAGGTCGTCGGAAGGAGCCGTTATCTTGAACGGGATCCGGGTCGGCGTTGATGGGGTCGGAACGGACGGCCCGCTTGAGGCTGGAACACTCTCAGGTGCGAGGCCGCCCGTTCCATTCGGTGAAAGTTTGAAGGGGATACGCGCAGGTGTGGCGGTGGCGCTGTGGTCGGCTGGACGCTGGAAGAATCCGGCGCCTTCCGGTTCCGCCGCAGCGAACGCTTCCGCCGTCGGAGGCTCGATTCGGACCGGGGGAAGTTCGCCCGTCTCGACCGCCTCGATCATAGTCCCGAAGCGGGAGTTGTCTTCGAGCGTGACCTGGAGGAAGGGCGTCTCGACCTGGGGAACGGCTTGATGGCGTTCCTGGTCGTTGCGAACCTGCAACTTTGTGAATTGATCGAGCACCTTCTCGAAAGGAAGCTGCACTTGCATATCATCGGTGGAAGCAACCGAGCGCAGGAAAATTTCCGGGACCTGCTGGTAAATCGTAGCCAGCGAAACGGCGGGCTTTCCGCTCGCCATTCCTCTTTCAACTTCGGAGGCTTTCAGGAGGATCCGCCGGGTCCCATCGATGCTTTCGATGGGCTTGATGTAATCCCCGGTAATCTGGGGCGCGATGTCGGCCAGCGAGAGCGAGATGACACGTTCAACTCTGGGCTCGAGCGCCAGTGCGACCGCGGGCGGCAAGTCACGCGGCTTAGCCGCGGCGGGCGCGCCCCCACCAAAGGCAACGGTGCGCGGAGCCGACGGCGGAGTGGGGGTAAGTGTGGCTGAAGAACGCGCCGCCATTTCAAACGGATCCTGGGGCGGCAGAGTGCGCGTCGCATTCGGCATCACGGTCTTGCTGAAGCGATCGCTGCTCGGTTTCTCGATTGGTGCAGGGGGCTTGGGTTCAGTTCCAGGTCCCTCTTTCCGGGCCAGGGCCTGATCCTTCACCTTCTTGAAATAACTCAGGAATGGAATCGTCATCGTCATTTTAGTGGTCCTCTCCGGTGACGCGCCAGATCTCCTCCAGCGTCGTGACCCCCTCGAGCGCTTTGTCCAATCCGACCATCCGCAGAGTCCTCATGCCCTCCGCCATAGCCTGATTTTTCACGACGGCGGCCGACGCCCGCTTGATGACCAGGCGGCGGATGGCCTCGCTCACCGGAAGCGCTTCAATCAGGGCCACCCGGCCGAGATAGCCACGCCCTTTGCATCGGTCGCATCCGCTTCCGTGATAGAAAACAGCGCCCTCCGGCGCCTTCATCGAGAGCCGTTCAAAGATTTCCTGCTCGGGCACGAACTCCTCGCGACAGTTCGTGCAAATGCGCCGGACGAGCCGTTGCGCGCAAGCCATGATGACCGAGCTGGAGATCAGAAACGGCTCGATCCCCATATCGTCGAGACGCGTGATCGCGCCCGCAGCATCGTTCGTGTGAAGCGTGCTCAAGACCTGGTGACCGGTCAGAGCGGCTTTCACGGCAATATCGGCCGTTTCGTTGTCACGAATTTCGCCCACCATCACGATATCCGGATCCTGCCGAAGAATCGAGCGAAGCGCTGAAGCGAAATCGAGGCCGATGTCATTACGAACCGAGACCTGATTGATGCCGGTGAGTTCGTACTCGATCGGGTCTTCGACCGTCACGATGTTGTATTGGGGATTGTTCAACTCCTGCAAGACCGAGTAGAGCGTGGTCGTCTTACCGGAACCGGTCGGCCCCGTTACCAGGATCATTCCGTGCGGCGCGTCGATCGCTTTCTTGAACTTGTCGAGCGTACCCTGATCCATGCCCATCTGCTCGATGCTGCCGGTCAACGCCGATTTATCGAGAATACGGATGACGATCTTCTCGCCGTAAGCGGTGGGAAGAATCGAGACACGCAAGTCGACTTCCTTGCCCACTACCTTGATGCGGAAACGACCGTCCTGCGGAACACGACGCTCCGCGATATTCAAACCCGCTAGAATCTTGATGCGCGACGCGATGGCGAGCTGCAGTGCTTTCGGTGGCGACTCAGCCATGACCAATTCGCCATCGATGCGATAACGCAGTTTGAGCGTGCGCTGAAATGGCTCGATGTGAATGTCCGACGCCTTTTCCTTTACGGCCTGAACGAGAATCAGGTTGACGATCTTGATGACGGGCGCGTCTTCACTGTCGGACGCCAGCTGGTCGAGATCGATCTCGCCGGCCTTGGCAGATTGGACTTCCACCTCGCCTGCGTTCGCCACGTCTTCGGCGACCTGCTTGAGCACCTGGCTCATGTTCGAGGCGCGGTGCACTCCCGCGAGCGCGTCGCTGACGGATTTTTCCGTCGCGATCATCGGAACGATTTCGAGTTGGACTCGCCGCTTTACGTCGTCGATCGCGAGCACATTCGTCGGATCGGCCATGGCCACGAAAAGCTTGCCGTTGAGACGCGCGATCGGAATGAGCTTGTTCGCCTTCGCCATGTCGCTCGGCACCAGCTCCATGATTTCCTCCGGCACACGCAGCTTCGTGAGATTGATCAGCGGCGTATTGAGGCAGCGGCCCATGCTTACCGTCATGTCCTGGTCCGTCACGAATTGACGGTCCGTCAGGATCTTGAGCAGCCGGCCCCCTTCCTTCTGCTGGATTCCCACCGCTTCCTCGAGCTGATTGGGCAAAAGCAGGCCGTCCTCGATCAGGACGTCGGCGATGCGTTCGGCGAAAGACTTACTTCTCATCGTCGTGGACTGCATCAGGCGCGGCTCTCCAGCCGATAGATGTCCTGCAGCGCTTTGACGATCGCGTCGGGTCGCGAGAGATACCACGTCACGGTATAATCCAGCGATTGCTGGACCGCTTCGCGGCCGGCGGCGTCAAATGGATTACAGCACGCCACCATGATCGTGCGGCTAATCATATCGAAGGGCACGAAAAGGCGGCCCAGGGTCAAATGGTCCGGCAGCATCCGGGCGATCTGCCGATCGATGTCGTAATATTCAATCGGCACGTAGGCGAACTTTGTCCGGTCGATTAAGCCGGAGAGCGCCTGGTCCACTTTATCGGTGTCCTGCCGGCAAAGCTTGTCCAGGAGCGACGCGGCGAGCGCTTGCCCACTCAGGTCTTTGTTCAGATGCTTAACCGTATCGAGGGCCTTGCTCACCTGCTCCTCGGGAAAAAGCTGCTGCATGACCAAAAATTTCGCGAGATGTTCGTCCCCGCGATCTTGCACACCCGAGCTGCTTTTTGCCTGCAGATCGACCAGCCCGCCGTCATGGGCACCATTACCCCCCGTCGCGATCAATCCATTTTTGGAACCGGTCGCGGCGATGGACTGCCCGGCAGCCTGCAAGCGGGTCTCGATCTCGCCCAGCATCGCGAGAATTTCCGGCGCGTTGGGTTCTTTAAGCAAAATCACCTCGCACTCCTGCATCGCGAGGGTGTAGGAACCGACGTTAAAATAAGCCTCGGCCAGGCGCCGGGAGGTCTTGAGGGAATCGGCCGTACGGCCAACCTTTTGGTAAGCTTCCTTGAGGATTTCGAGCGATTGATAATCGTCAGGCTGTGTTTGAGTTATGACCTCAAACATTTCAATCGTCTGAACGATCTGACTATGCTCCTCCTCGGATAACGTGTGTTCCAGCACAACGTCCCCATCAAAAGCTAGAAGCATGCCCCTAACTCGCCGCGTAGGAAAACCCCGCTAAAACTTTTAGCGTCCCGAAGCGTCACATAACTGCTTCGGCCACACCGCCAAAGACTTTCGCCGCCCACTTTTACGCTTCCATCGCCCCTCCCGCTGGGTTATTTGTTGCACAAAGCGTTCCCCCGCACCCCGTGATTCCCCCGCCCGATCGCAAAACGCTCGCGTTCACCTTGATCGAACTCGTCATGGTCATTGGGATAATCACCCTGTTGACGGTGTTTCTGGTCCCCGCCTTCACCAACCTCCGGCGGACCAGCGATCTCACCGCCGCGGCCTACACCATTCAGGGCCTTTTGGAGCAGGCCCGCACCTACGCGAAAGTAAACAACACTTATGGCTGGGTTGGATTCTACGAAGAGGACGGATCAATTGCCTCCACAGTTCCTCCCACCGCCGGCCACGGCAGACTGGTGTTGTCGAGCGTCGCGTCCCTGGACGGAACGCCGATTTATAGTTCGGCGCCGGGCCCGATCGATCCGACGCGGCTGACGCAGGTCGGGAAGCTAGTCAAGATTGACAACGTCCATCTCCCGCTGTTCGCGATCGGAACTGGAACTGGAGACTCATTTGATACTCGTCCGGCGCTTCAATTCGAGCCTGTAGCCGGCTACAACTACTCGCGATTTGGCGAGCTGAACGCGGCCACGCCTCACACGGCGCCGTATTCGAACTCGCAATTTCCGTTTCAATACCCAGTCGGAAACCCGGCGCCCCTCGCCCAATACACGTTCCTAAAGACGCTCCAGTTTAGCCCGCGCGGAGAGAGTCGAATCAACGGGAACAACTATGATATCCGGAGGGTCGTAGAGATCGGATTGCTCCAGACGAGAGGGAGCGCGGTGCCGATTGCAGCCCAAGGCGCGGGGACATCGACCGCCGTTTATAACAACGACGCCGTTGCAGTCCAAATCAGCGGATTGGGCTCGGTCATAAAGCTTTATCGACGATGAGCCTGCGGCGTGATGATTCGCTGGGGTTCTCCCTGATTGAAGTAACGCTTGCTCTCGGAGTAGCGGCGTTCTGCCTGATCGCCCTTTTCGGATTGCTCCCTCTCGGCGTCAGAACGAACCAAAACTCGACTTCTCAAACCGCGGCAGCGGCCCTGTTATCGAGCGTAGTCGCAGATCTCAGCGCCACGCCCAGATCGAGTCAAACCTCCCGGCAATACGAAATTACTATTGGGACGGCCAAGGTCCTCTATTTCGACGGCGAAGGACGAGTGATATCTCCCACCGACCCGAACGCGAACCCCCGTTACCGCCTGACGGTAGGGTTTCCTTCGAGCCCAGCGGGCACATTAGCCCCCACCTTCGTTAGTCTGAAAGCCAGCTGGCCTCCGTTGGTTGATCCCGCCACGACTACGGCGGTGGACTTCGTGGAAACGTTCGCCGCCTTTGACCGGAACTAAGCTGTGCCATCGTCGCCACGCGCTTCCCCAGGTTTCACTCTCACAGAGATGTTGGTCGCCATAAGCGTGCTGACGCTTCTTGTTCTTCTGGTAACCCAGCTGGTCAGGAGCGCCGCTTCCACTACGACGCTGGGCCACAAACGGAATGATGCAGACTCTCAAGCCAGATCGCTCTTCGAGCGGCTGGCGCTTGATCTTGCCCAACTCGTTAAGCGAAGCGACGTCAGTTATTACCTAAAAAATGCGGGAACGCCCATGCCGGGGAATGACCTGGCGGGATTCTACAGCGCTGTCCCAGGTTATTATCCCACTACTCCGAGCCCCGTTTCGGTCGTCGCCTACCGGGTAAATTCTGATTCCTCCAACCCAGTCGCCCATAATTGCCTCGAACGCATGGGAAAGGGGCTGGATTGGAATGGCGCCTCCGCGGCCAGTGTGCCCGTCCTTTTTCTTCCACTCACGCTTCATGAGACTTGGCCGTCCGTTACTAGCAGCTCCGCCTACGACGACCCTGACCCAGCGAAAAGGACCTACGAAATCATTGGACCCCAGGTATTTCGATTTGAGTACTACTATCTCGAGAAGACGACTGGTGCGCTGGTGACGTATCCCGGCGCGTGGACATCACTTTCGACCGTGGAAATAGGTGATGCCTCGGCGATCATGGTGGCAATCGCGGTGATCGACTCCAAGAGCAAAGCTCTCTTGTCGAATTCGCAGATCACCACGCTGGGCGAAAGCCTGCCGGACTATGGTTCCGATTTGGGTCCTGGCCAGCTGCTGGCCCGATGGCAATCTGCGCTTGATGGCATCACCAACATGCCACGTGCAGCTATTTCCCATGTCCGTCTTTATGAACGCTCTTTTCCCATTTCCGACCAATGACCTGCCTGCCGTCTTCGGTTCAAGCTTCGAGAAATGGATCGGCCCTGGTCATTGTTCTCGCCTTCGTCGTCCTTCTCAGCGGGCTACTGGTCGCCTATCTCACCCGCGCGGGGATTGATCGCCAATTAGCTCAGGCCAGCTTTCACGATACGAAATCTGATCTCCTGGCGAGGAGCGCTTTGGATATCATCGTCGCAGATTTCAAACAAGAGATTGGCGACGGAACACCGGTCACGCCGGCCAACATTCAGCCGCGCCGCTGGGGCACTCCCCCTCCCGGCGGAACACCATTTCCAAATCTCATTCGGCGGAGCATGCAGGGAGATCCAACCGGACAAACTTCCAGCCTCAGTTCCGGTCCCGTGCCCTCCGCAAATCCAAAGCGCGGAGAAATCATTCCCGCCCGTTGGAACAGCCACTATTTGCTGCCACGGGCCTCTTCCTCCGGAAATGATTCCACCCCGGTCTCGAACTTCGCCGCGCCAGATTGGGTCCTGGTGACTCCTCAAGGCCCGAATCCGGCGCCCAGCCCGAGCGCGGTGATCGGAAGATATGCGTATGCAGTCTACGACGAGGGCGGGATGCTCGATGTGAACACCGCGGGTTTCCCCTACCATGCCGCTCCCTCTCAATCGCCCACGCCTGGTCTACCGCTAAATGACATCGGTCGAAAAGGCAGCGTAGCCTTTGCCGACCTTCGAGCCTTGCCGACGACGACCACCGCTCTCTTGAGTGCGGGTGGCGTGAACGCCATCGTGGGATGGAGAAATTTTGCCACCGTTCGTCCCTCCGCCGTTTTCCCAAACTTCAGTTTCGACTCACCCGTCGTCCCGGGCGGCACGGGAACGCGGTTCGTAAATTATTTCGCCGGCAATCCTTCGATCGGTCTCAGCCAGGGATTCCGAACAGTCTCACCAACCGTTCATCTCAATCGAACTGACCAGGCCTTCGTGACCAGGACCGAGCTGATCAAACTTCAACGGGAAGCCGGCTTTGGCGCCGGTGCGTTGCAATACCTCGGGACATTCTCCTGCGAGAGGAACGCGCCAACATGGAAAGCCGGCACGGCGGTTATCACCCAACGATTCTATATCGGCCACTTGAATCTGGTTACGCCGAATCCGACCGGTCCTCGTGTTGCAGATATCCAAAAATATTTCGGTCTGAGATGGATCGACGGCACACCAGGACAGGCATCTCCGCCGACTCCAGCCGTCCCCGGGCATTGGCAATATGTCGGAACGTCAGGAAACACGATGCAAGATCGAATTCCTGCCTTCACCAATGATCCCGAATTCTTCCAACTCCTAAACTACGCCATCAACAGGACCAATGGGGATGACTCCAGTCATCTCCTCACGACCCTGTCGGTGGGTGCTGCGCTGATCGATCAATACGATGACGACCCGGCAGCGGACCCGTTGACCGGGACTACGACCACGATGATCGAATACAGCGGCGGCTGGGCCGTTGGACTGGAAAACCTGGATCCCGCCCGAGCCTCGCCTTCACCGGCGCCCTCGCCGTTTCCGCAACCTGCCGGCATGTCGCCCACTCCTCCGCCGGCAATTCCCGCCTACGTGATGCTTAACCGGCCCTTTCGTAATGCCGGAGAATTCGGTTACGCCTTTCGGGCAGCCTCCGGCCCAACTCCGACGCCTTCGCCGAATCCCAAGACTTTGGACTTCTTCACTCCGACGAGTTCCGACGCGCCGATCCTCGATTTGTTTACCTACAACAGTGCCCCTCTGCGCTCCGGCACCGTCAATCTGAACACGCAGAATGTTGCGGTCCTAACGGCGATCCTGACCGGAGCCTTTCAAACTGAGCAAAACGTCGGGCCGGCGCCCAGTCCTTCGCCAGTGGCCAGCCCAGCCGCGAAAAGCGCGGCGACAAACATAGTGAACGCAACCACTTCTCAGGCTGCGCTCAGTCGTGCTGACCTGGCCCGCCTCAGCAGCAGCGTGATTAACGCGCCTTTTACCACGAACGAAGAGACCAGGGAAACCGTCGCCCGCGCGCTCAGCGAAGTTACCCAAATCCGCGCTTGGGGACTCCTCATTGACGTGATCACCCAAACAGGAAGATACCCTCCTGGGACCACGAGTCTCACCCAGCCCTTCGTCGTCGAAGGAGAGAAACGATACTGGCTTCACATCGCGATCGACCGCTTCACCGGCCAGGTAATTGATCGGCAGCTCGAAGCTGTTTCCGAGTAAGCAGCAATTACAAGAGCTACCGATTTTGGCGGGCGTTGATTTGCGCTCGAGCGCGCTCGAGGCTGTCTCGGGCCACGGCCAAATCTGGTTTGAGCCGAAGCGCAGTAGAAAACTCTCGAACACCCTCTTCTTCTTTACCAGAAGCGAACAAAACCAGCCCTAGATTGTTGTGCGCCTCGGCGCTGTTTGGATTAAGCCGTAACGCTTCATTGAGTTGCTCGATTGCTTCCGCGAGTTTGCCTTGACTCGCGAGCTTCCAACCAAGATTTGCGCGCATCTCAAAGTCCCGCGGAGCCAGCCTTATCGCCTCGTAAAACTGTTGCGTGGCCTCGTCATGCTTCCGTAGATTTTCCAAGACCACGCCGAGCTGCCAATGCGTCTTGCCCGAGTCCGGTTTCAGCACCAGGGCTTGCTGGAAAAAGCCAACGGCTTCGGCAGCCTTGCCTTGGTCGAGAAGTGCCTGACCCCAATTCGCCAGCGCATCAAAATAATTGGGTCTGATTCGCACTGCTTCGGCGAAATGGGGAATCGCTTCGGCATGTTTTCCCCGCTGACCGAGAGCCGACCCCAGATTGTTTTGGACGACGGCGTTATCGGGATTAACCGACAAGATATACCCATACAAGGTCTCACTATCGCGCCATCGACTAACCTGCACCGCAGTCAAAAACGCCAATAGCGCAATTATCACCGCCGCCATGGTTGCAATGGAGATTCGTCCGGAACGCCACGTCCTCGCGAGGTCAGCGAGACCGAAGACGAGCGCGATGAACAGTCCGATTAATGGGAAGTAGGTGAAATGATCCGCGATCGCCTGGTCGCCGGCCCGCACCAATCCGATCACCGGCACCAGCATTCCAAGGAACCAAAGCCAGCCAACAATGAGATAAGGCCGGTCACGCGCACCCCGAAGCGCGACGGCGGTGATCGCGCCGAGCACGACAAGGGCGCCGCCCCATTGCCAGGCCGGCGCCATGTGGGGCGATGACGGGTAGTAGACCGCCAGACCCTGCGGCCAAAAAGTGAGCCGGAGATACGTCGCGTAAGAAACCAGGGCGTGAGCCAGGCGCCACGGAAGCGACACATCGCTCAGTTCCGCTACCGCGCCCCAGCGAACCTGAGCGATGTAGGTGAAAACCATCGAGACGGCGACCAAGGCAAAAAGCGGCACTTTTTCTCGAAGGAGAGGCAGCCACGCTTTCGCGAATCCTCTAGTCCCGTGGGCCGTCTGCCACTCAACGCGGCGAAACGGCCAGTAATCCAATAACAACAAGAGGAAGGGCCAGGAGACGAGCATTGCCTTCGCCAAGAGACCTAAAGCCAGCCAGCCAGCCACAAAGACGTATCGCCACCATGAAGGCTTCTTAACGTAGCGGGCGTAGGCGAGCAGACAGAGCAACCCAAAAAATGTGGACAGCGTGTCCTTGCGCTCGGCGGCCCAGGCGACGGATTCCACATGCAAGGGGTGCAGGGCGAAGAGAGCCGCCACAATTGCGCTCCGCCACGTAGTCCCGGTGACTCGCTTCAAAAACAGGAAAAGAAGGAAGGTGTTCGCGGAATGGATGAGCGCGTTCACGAACAAGTGGCCGCCGGCATTAAGACCGAAGAGCTGGCAGTCGAGCATATGGGAAATCCAGGCGAGCGGGTGCCAGCTTGCGGAATGAAACGTCGTGAAGGCCCATCTTATTCCCTCCGCGGACAAGCCGCCGCTTACCATCGGGTTGTTCCAGATGTAGTTATCGTCATCGTAGTTGATGAACTGATGACTCAGGACCTGGCTGTAGACCGCCAGCGTGCTCGCGACTAGCGCCAGCGCCAGGAGGAGGTCATTTCGCCGGAAGGTCCCGTCGGATGGTGCGGGCTTAACAATTTGCCTCTGAGTGCGAGCCGCTGCGCTGCGCTGGATTCTTGGCTCTTTCACAGGCGACGTTATTGCGCCATCTCGACGAGAAGATGCTTCCCAAAAGCGGGCAGCAGGGTCTTGTCATCCGCTGCGCCACGAGTGAGAACCACTATTATCAGCTTCGTGCCGCCAGGCAGCTCGACATAGGCGGCATCGTGCCGGACTTCGCTGGTGTCGCCTGCCTTCGACCAGAAGCGGGCACCCGGAGGCATTGCTTCACCGAGAAACGCCGCTATCTGGTTCTCAGTCGGCCGCGGAGGGGAGAGCGGGCGCTCGAGCAGAGCCAGCATTGCCTCGCTGGCTTGCGGCGAGATGGCGTGACGCCGCACAATCCAGAGAAGGAGCGACGCAATCGAGTTAGCGCTCGCGCGGTTTCGGTTAGCCAGCTTTTCGCCCATGATCTGGGTGTCGCGGCCGAACGGCCCGAAACTCCATGGCTTGATCATGGCGCTAATGTCGTAACCAAGGGAAGCAAAGTAACGATTGAGCTTTCGACGGCGATCGATGAAATCGTCGAGCGCTTTTCCCTCCAGCTCGGAGCCACTCGCGGTATCGGTCAAGACATCGAGCAAGAACGCGGCGGCATCGTTATCCGATACCTGAATCATTTCACGCAAGGCGCGCTGGATTTCCGGCGTCATTCGTCCCTGGTGATAGGTCTCGACCATGAAAAACAGTTTTACCAACGAAGCGGGGTAAAAGGGGGCATCACCATGGAAGTCGGCCCGGCCGATTTGCTCCGGCCTGGTCACATCGATCACAGTGAGAGCGAGGTTATCGGCCGTCAGTTTCGGAAACTCCTTCAGCGTCGCGGCGGCCACACGATTTAGCCTGGCCGCAAGCCCATCATCAAGCGGAACGGCGCGGAACTCCCGAAAATCGCCATGCGCAACGATCGGCGCTAAGCAAAGGAGCAGGGTTAGAGCGACTCGAGGCATTCGATGGTTGGTCGGGTAACGAGCATTCACAGATTTCCTGCAGATTCCCCGGCCAAGGGCGTCGACACAAGGACGCCGTCTGAATGCGTCAGTCTTAAACGGCCGTGTCCGGCGTTTTCAGGAGCTTGATCGCATCGCGTAGCTCGGCCGCGCGTTCGTAAAGCTCGCTGGCGATCGCGACTTCCATTTCCCGCTGCATGATCTCGAGTTTCGAGAGTGGACGCTTGGAGCTGACCTCCTCGAGCCATTCTTCCAGAAAGGCGAGCTCGGAGCTCTTCGAAGCCAATTCCGGAAAATGCGATTGCTGAAAGAATTCCTGAATGGAGTCGCGGCCCCTTTCGATCTCCCGCATGGCATCGCCGAAACGCCCTTCACCGAGGAGAATCGAAGCTTTGGCCCGCGTGTTCATCATCAGCACATAGGGGCGAAACTGCTGAAAACTCCAGATGAGTTCGTCGCGATCAGCATGCTCAGCGACGAAGGCGAAGAGGTCGAGATTCCGCTGGGTGTCCCGGATCACGCCCGGGAAATCGTTGATCTGAAACAGGCTGAGATAGCGGTGATAATATTGAATGCCCTCCTGCTGGAGCTCGTTGCATTGCTCGGGCGTAAGCTCGTAACTTTCTCCACGTCCTTCAGCTCGTTCGGCCCGGCGCTGATGGTAAACCAGCAACGACTCGCAGTTATGCGGCCGCTGCCCGTCCGGCCGACCCGTCAATTCCATCTGCAGAATGCCGAGGTCGATCCGGAGTTGCAGTTTTTCGTTGCCGTCGAGACCGATAATCTTGCGCACTTTGATCGCGCCGGCTTCATGCGGCCAATCCTGGAGGAGTGAATTGAGATCAAGACTCATTATGTGAATAACGTTGGAACTCAGTCTCTCTTTGTCAATGGCCGTAACTTGGACGGGCGCCCAAGCCAGTTCTTCAAATTTCATTGGCTAAATTTCGGAATCGCTGGTTCGCTCAACTCAGGTGGAACAGGAGATCGATTCGTTTATCCGCTTCCTCGCCACGGAGCGCGGCCTCTCGGACAACTATCAGCTCTCCACTCGACGCTCGCTGACCGAGTTCGCGGACTGGTGTTCCAAGGCGAAAAAAATCACAGCGGTGCGGGAGGTGACTCAGCCGCTGCTCAGCGACTATCTTTCGGCGCGAAAGCAAGGTGGGCTTTCACCAGCATCGATCAAATTGGTCGTCGTCGCGTTGAAGATTTTTTTTCGTTTCCTGAGCGGGAAAAACTCACTGGAACGCGACCCGACGGAAACGCTGACGCTGCCTCGGATCGAACGCTACTTGCCGGAGACCCTGAACGAGCTTCAGGTCGAACGTCTGATTGAGAGCATCGATACGAACCAGCCTCTCGGGTTGCGTGATCGGGCCATTCTGGAACTGCTTTATGCCAGCGGCCTGCGCATATCGGAATTAGCAAATGCTCGGCTGGAGAATCTGAATTTCGAGGAGCGCATCCTGCGAGTGACCGGCAAGGGAAACAAGATGCGCCTGGTCCCGGTAGGGAGGAAAGCCTGCGATGCGCTCGCCTCTTATGTGTCAACCGAACGCCCGAAGCTGGTGAAGCGCCGCAGCGGGAGCGAGATTTTTCTGTCGAATCGCGGCACCAAGCTCACGACCGTCCGCCTTTGGCAAATCGTGAAAGTGCGCGCCCGCCACTCCGGATTGGAAACCAACATTTACCCCCATCTGCTCCGCCATAGTTTCGCGACGCACCTTCTGAGCAACGGTGCGGACCTGCGCATCATCCAGGAAATGCTGGGCCATGCCGACATTTCGACGACGCAGGTCTACACCCATGTGGACCAGCAGCGGTTAAAAGCGGTGCATCGCAAATTTCATCCCCGCGCTTGATGGTAGAGGCGGCGTCCCGCAGTTGCGGGGATCAGCGGGCGTCTTGCGCGAGACCCTCCTGTCTGGGAAAAATTCGCGGCGGCGGCAGACCTCGCTACACTGTCCGCCTATGAAACGTTTTCAGCTGCTCGTCCTCGCGTCGATGATGGCGGCGGGCGTCATCTGGATGACCTTTTACCGGTCTCGTCATACTTCGAGCGCCGCAGTGACCGCTCTCCTTCCCAAGGAGACGCTCGTCTTGATGCAGATGCCCGATTTCAACCGCTTCCGCGCCGAACTGCGCCAGACCGATCTCTATCAAATATGGACCGAACCGGCCGTGCAGGATTTTCTGGAAAAACCCCGCCGGAAAATCCCGACCCACGGAGGGTTGGAACCAATTTTGCAGGAATGTGAATCGCTCCAGATCAAGGATGCGTTTCTCGCCTTAGTCGCCATCGAATCTAGCGCTTGGAAAATCGTGGGCGGGTTCCGGTTCACCGGCGATCCCGCCAGCGCCGAAAAAACCATCGCGAACTGGAGGACAAGACTACTCGACCAGGCGCCCGATCTTAACCGGGAAACCCTGCCGTATGAGGGCCACCAGATTCAATCCGAGACCGCGGGTATCCTCCGCCTCGCTACGGTCATCGACGGTCAGTGGTTCTTCGTTGCGAACGATCCCGAG
>QHMY01000037.1 GCA_003218305.1 Verrucomicrobiota bacterium | reverse complement strand
CGACCGGTCGCCAGACCCGGTGTTGCAAGCCGAGCCGATCGATCTCCTCGTCGTTCGTTCCCAGGACGTAATCGGCTTCGCCTTTTGCAGTCACGATCGATTTTTCCTTCTGGCGCGAGGCGTGGGAGACATGCGCAACTCACGCGTCGGCGAGGTGGAAAAACAAGGACGGAATTCCGGCAGCGGATTTTGCGTGCTGTTGTCATTCCGAGCGATTCGCTTCGCATAGCGAAGCGGCTACAGCTGTAGCCGCTGCCCTGTGGGCGGCGCGAGATGCGCGATGAAATTTGCTTTACCATGCGGGCGGTTATCAATAAGAGGACGAAGCTAATCTCGTCCTACCTCCCAGAATGAAGACACCAGCCGCTGTCGCCCTCCTCATTGCCGTAGTCACGATTTCCAGCGTTCCTTGTTATGGCCAGGACCGGCCAAAGACTCGGGATGAAGCGGAAGCGCTCGCCGCGAAGCTCCAATATCAGCGAGGCGAAGTCGTCCTGAAGGATGGCCTGGCGACGTTGAAGGTCCCCGATGGAATCGAGTTCCTCAACGGGCGCGATGCGCACACCGTCCTGGTGACATTATGGGGTAATCCGCCGATGCCGGATCCTCTTGGCTTGCTCATGCCCGTCAATGTCGGTCCGCTTAATCCCGAATCGTGGGCCGTCATTATTACCTACGAAGAGGAGGGATACGTCAAAGACAAGGATGCGGAGAAAATCGACTACGCGGATTTGCTCAAGCAGATGCAAAAGGACACCCGCGAAGCGAACAAGCAGCGCGAGAAGGAGGGATACGCGCCTATCGAGCTGGTGGGCTGGGCGGCGCCGCCTCGATACGACAAGGAGCTGCACAAACTTTATTGGGCGAAGCAGCTGAAATTCAGCGGTGGGGGCGAGGACACCTTGAATTACAATATCCGCATGCTCGGGCGGCGAGGCGTGCTCGTTCTCAATGCTGTCGCCGCGATGTCGCAACTTCCGGAGATTGAAGCGAACGCGCCGAAGATTCTCGCTGCCATCGATTTTAATCCGGGGAACCGCTATGCCGATTTCAGCGAAGCGTCCGGAGATAAGGTGGCCTCGTACGGCATCGCCGCATTGGTCGCGGGTGGAGTGGCGGCGAAGCTGGGCCTTTTCAAAGGACTCTGGATCTTTCTCCTCGGAGCCAAGAAGTTTGTCATCATCGCCGTCGTTGCGGTGGCAGCCTGGGTCCGCAAGCTGTTCGGCAAAAACAAAGCGGCGACGTGATTTGATGAGGCTCCGGCCCGGCGGAGATGAGATTGCGTCCCGAAGAGGCGCTCCGGAGTGTCTCGGAAAGCGCCGGAGGCGCAACGGAGTCTAGCCCGGAGTGCAGCGAAGCGGAACTCCGGGGGAATCGAAGAAAGAAGCCTCAAACCCCTGAAATAGGGGTGACGGACGTCGTCCACGCCGGTGCAACCGGCACTGATACCGAGCGCACATTTTCCGTCGCCCCTTTCGGGGCTTGGGCGCATAAGACTAGATACCCCGGAGCTCACTGCGCTCGCTCCGGGCTACATTCCGGCGCACCCTCCGGGTGCTAAAGGACCAGTGCGCCATCAGTTCACATCCCGCGCATACCAATCTACCTTGCGCGTCACGTACATAACCAGCGCCAGCACAACGAAGAGCGCGATCGTTCCCATGAGGAGCGCGTAATCCTGCTGGCGCAGGGTGATGTAGAGAAAGGTATACACCCCCGCGAGCCCGCCGCCGATCATGAGGGTGCGCATGCCGCCCCCGAGGAAATAACTGCAATACCAGCTGATCAATCCGGTGGCCGCCACGGCCGCGATCAAATAGGACACGGTGAACCCGATGAATTCGGAAGCGGAAAGCAACGCGAGGTAGAAAAGACACAGGGCGGCGCCGACCATCAGGTACTGCAACGGATGGATTTTCTGGCGCGCAGTCACTTCGAAAAGGAAGAAGGTCGTGAAGACGAGGACGAAGAAGAGGACGCCGTATTTGATCGAGCGCTCGACATAGCGGTAGGCATCCAGGACGTCGAGAAACTGCGTCCCGAAGAGCGATGCCGTCACCGAGGTTGTGGTGAAACGTTCGTTCCCGCTTCGGCTCGTCCAGCGCTGGGGATAATCGCGGCCATAATAGGAGACTTTCCAGGTGGCGTCGAAACCATCCGGCCGAACCGAGCGTTCCGCCGGCAGGAACGCGCCGCGAAAACCTGGATCGGGCCAGTTCGATTTCAGCGACACCTGATTCTGCATTCCGAACGGCGCGAAGAAAATCCCGCCGCTGCCGTTGAGATCGAGCGCGATGGAAAAGGCGCTGTCCGCCACGATCGGCTTTTCACTCGCGAGCGGCGCGGTGATTCCGGTCGTGTATCCCGGCAGTTGCGAACCGGGCTCGAGCGGCCGTTTTGTTCCGTTCCAATCCATCGCCAGGCTCTCCCGCGTTCCGCGCAGATCGCTCACCGCCAGCGTGACCGCGGCATCTTTCCAAAGAATATCCGGCGGATCGATCTTGAGGGCGGCGAAATCCGGCGCGGCAAAGCGTCCCGAAATCTTGATCTGCCCGCGAAACACCGCGGCATCGTAAATTCCCCGGTGCAGCATTTGCGTCTGGATGTCGCCGGAGACTTCGAGGGTGTCCGGCAGGAAATAGGCGATGGCCACGGTCGTTTCCTCCACCTCCCGCGATTCGACGCGGCCGTCCGGCAAAGTCACCGTTTTGACGACTTTGCCATGAACCTGATACGGAACGCAGAGGACCGGGCCGATAACGTTTTGGTCCTTGCCCCACGAAGCCGTGATATCGCTGACGGCCTCATTTCTACGCGAGAGCCGGTCGCTCAGGACGCCCTCGATCATGGCGAGCGGGATCAACAGGAGCAAAATGAGCGCGCCCACGCCGGCGAGCTTGAGGATGGTGCTATGCCGTCGGGCAAAAGACGGTTGGGACTTTGGGAGCGGTGGAGGCGCGTCAGGCATGGGATGAGATCGTTAGTGAAATTGCTTCGGCAATAAGGAACGGGCCGGGACAGGATATCAGGTCCGTTTCATTCGTTCACGCGGATAAGACGGTCGAAGAATCCGGGAATGCGATCTTTATGATGAGCCGTCGCGAACCGGCCGAGTTGCTTCCTTCGTACCCGGCAAATATTGCGCTGCAGAGTTGGACCTACGCCTTCGGCGTCGCATCGGAGTCTTTATCCCGACCGTAGGCAATTCGAACAATGAAAGGAGCGCCCCGCAGCAGAAACCAGCCGAAGAGCAGACCCGCCACCCCGGTAATCAGATAATGCATGGCCGGCGCCGCGCGCGGAAAATGTGGGTTGAAGAAGAGGATCAAAGCCGAAACGAGATAGAGCAGTGACGCGATGATCACCAAAAGACCGATCACCCGAACGGCCACATCAAATACGGCTCTTGGCGTCATCATCGAATCTAACGAGAATGAGCTCAGCCGCCGCTGGCGGGAGCGAGGGTGGCTTTCTCATACATCATAAATCAGCATTCAGTCTTGATCCACAGCGGCCAGGGGTTGGCTGCAGCGATTAGTTAGACCCGTTCGTATCCATCACTTGTGATTTGATTGCCCTGATTCCATCAGGGCTTCGGTGCGCTTTGAGAACTCAACCTGGGTCTGTCTCGCCTGGTACGTCAATACCAGCGCCACGACAATCGCTACGATGCCAAGAAACCGGTAGATATGAGGGCCGCACGCAAGGGCGACAAAGCCGAAGAGCGATAGAAACGCCCAATGCGATGGGCATGTACACATCTCGTAGCCCACTGTGACAATGCCGACGAGGAAAGCGATCGTCATGGCAAGCGAAACTTGTGTACGCGTGCGCATTAGGTCTAACGAGAATTAGACGAACGTTCGTAATGAAAGGCGAACATATTTTCGCCGTTCACTGATTCGAACTACGCGGCGCCGACTGCTTCGTCTCGGTTACGGCGTGCAATCGTGGTCCGAGTGATCCGGCTTCATATTGTTATCTTTGTCACCGTCAAAGTCGAAATGCTCGACTCCGTGATTTCCATAAAAGACGCAAAACACCGCCTTCTTGCCTTTCGGATCCGTTTTCGCGCGGATATGGAGCTTGGGCCAGAGCCGCATTTCCATCAGATCGAATTCGGCCGGCTCGCCTGCTGTCCAGGTGCGCCAGTTATGACGGTCGGCCCTGGTTAGGCCGACCTGAAACGAGATGCTGGATGCGACTGTCTTGCTCGTGTCGATGCGGATCCACCAGCCCGTTTTGTTTACCTGGACGACCCTCGTCTTGGTTACCGTGGTTGTTGTCGTCGTTTTCTGGGCGTGCGCCGACGAAGCGCCGACGCTCACAAATGCTCCGAAAAGAGCTACTGC
>QHMY01000036.1:4440-6641 GCA_003218305.1 Verrucomicrobiota bacterium | reverse complement strand
TTATGCCGCCGGCCCTGCCTTTGCGGCATTAGCGCCTCTACAACCCCTTGCCGAAATCCGAATTCCGAAATCGCAAAATTTCCTCTTGACCGTTTCCTTGTTATCCACAACCATATGGTTGTGGATCATCTAAGTGTAACTTTCGCCGCTCTATCAGATCCGACCCGACGCTCGATCGTCGCTCGCCTCACCGCGGGGCCGGCGACGGTCATGGAATTGGCCGCACCGTTCTCGATTTCCCAGCAGGCTATCTCCAAGCATCTCGCTTACCTGGAGAACGCGCACCTGATCGAAAGGAAGCGCGCCGGCCGGCAAAACTTTTGCGCCATCAAGCCCGACACCATCCGCGAGGTGGCCGATTGGGCCGAGGGCTATCGCCGCATTTGGGAGAACAACTTCCAACGGCTCGATGCCCTGCTCGCCGAGATGAAGTCGGAAAAGAAGCTTTCCCCGAAGTCAGCGAAACCCGCAGTGAAAAAAAGAAAAGAACATGAAACTCAGTGACACCTTCAAAGTAACGACACCCGGCGACCTCGAGATCGTGATGGCACGCGACTTCGACGCTCCACCCGACATGATCTTCGACGCCCTGACCAAGCCTGAGTTAGTCCGGCGCTGGCTACTGGGCCCGGAGGGCTGGATCATGCCCGTCTGCGAGATCGATTTGAGAGTCGGCGGCGCGTGGCGCTATGGCTGGCGCAACGAAGAGAGCGGCTGTGAATTCGGCATGCACGGCGAATATCGCGAGATCAACCGGCCTGGACGGATCGTCCACACGGAATTTTTCGGCGAAGGCGAATCCCTCGTCACCTCGAGCATCGCCGCCAAAGGCGAAACCACCACGCTGACTATGACCATGCGCTTCGCTTCGCGTGCTGAACGCGACGCAGCCTTGGAAACCGGCATGGCGGACGGCGTTGCCGTAAGTTACGACCGGCTCGAGGAAACGCTGGCATCCACTGCCTCGGTTAAGGGCGGCATCGAGTAGCAAACGCCGGAGGCGTGAAGGAATTTAGCCGGTGGTGCCAACCACCGGATAGTGATGGAACTTGTGGTGAGCCCCGGAGGGGCGGCGGAATGGCGGCGCCTGACTTCCACCGCCCCTGCCGGGGCTTGCGCACTTTTCGACCGACATCCGGTGATTGGCACCACCGGCTAATGTCCTATGTCCCTCCGGGACTGGACGCCTCCGGTCGGGTCAATCCGCCATGGCGCGCCGCCCGGCAACTCGATGTAGAGGCGCTCTCAACGGCATCTCCACCGCCTCAATAGCAAGCTGCCCGACGGATTGTCCCACAAAGAATCGCTTGGCGATTGAGCCCGTTGGACGACCGTGACGCGGTGGGACGCGCGTCCCATCTTTCACCGTCCGCTTTCCATGCCAGCACCCAAACCTAGAATCGCCGCTACGGATGCTCTGGTCGGCCTCTGGACTTTGGCCCTGACCGGATTTGTCATGGCCTCGCTTTATTTCGGGCGCGAGCTTCTCATTCCCCTCGCCCTCTCGGCCTTGCTCACCTTTCTCCTTTCGCCTCTGGTGACGCGGCTGGAGCGCTGGCTCGGGCGCATCGTCGCGGTGTTGCTCGTAGTGGCGCTAATTTTCTCCGCGACCGGCGGGGCCGGCTGGATCCTTACGCGCAAAGGCAATATCGTGGAGAAGCTCCATGCCTTTCGGACACCGAAGGGCGGTACCCTCACGAAGCTGTCCGAGACGGTCGATGAGCTGAAGAAAGAGCTGCCGGGTGGATCGGCGCCCGACACTCCCGTTGTTACGAAAGAGCCGGGCAAGCCTGAGACCGCAGTCGCGTCGCCGCCTCATCCGCTGCCGGCGACCGTCGCGGTCAAGATGGTCGAGACCTCTAAAGGCAATCCGTTCGAACTCATCCAAACCATCATTACCCCGCTACTCGGGCCGCTCGGCACCAGCGCATTGGTGCTCGTGCTGGTCATCTGCATGCTTTTTCAACGCGAAGATTTGCGCAATCGCCTCATCCGACTGGTCGGCCAGGGTCGCATCGGGGCCACCACTCGCGCGATGGACGACGCTTCGGATCGCGTTTCGCGTTACCTGCGGATGCAGTTATTCGTGAACATTCTTTACGGCGTCTGCATCGGCGTCGGGCTTTACTTCATCGGCGTGCCGAACGCTGCTCTCTGGGGCGCCCTCAGTATCGTTCTGCGCTTCATTCCGTACATCGGTC
>QHMY01000036.1:0-4428 GCA_003218305.1 Verrucomicrobiota bacterium | reverse complement strand
GACGATGCCAGTGTTAACCGTCGCTCTTTTTGGCGGGATCGAGTTGGCCCTGAATAACGTTCTCGAGCCCTTGCTCTACGGGAAGCACACCGGTGTTTCATCGATCGCGCTCATCGTCGCCGCCGTGTTTTGGACCTGGCTCTGGGGTCCGCTCGGCCTGGTCCTCGCCACTCCACTCACCGTTTGCCTGGTCGTGATGGGTCGACATATTCCGCGGCTCTCATTTCTCAGCGTGCTCCTGAGCGATGAGGAACCGTTGACGCCAGCCGAAGATTGCTATCACCGCCTGGTCACCGCGGGTGAGCAGGACGAGAGCGAGCTCGTTGACGATTACCTGAAAGAAAACTCGCTCGCCGCGCTTTACGATTCAGTCCTGGTTCCTGTCATCAGCGCGGCGGAAACGGACGCCCGCGATGGTCGCCTCGACCCGGAGCAACTCGCTGACGTCCGGGAAAGCCTTCGCGTCATTCTGGATGATCTTGCGATGCGGCCTGCGGCATCCGACCAGATAAAGGAAGGGCACATAGAAGCGGCCCACCGACCGAAGACAGCGGCCCCGCCGTCGCACCGCGTTTATTGCGTGCCTGCCCGGGCCGAACGCGATGAGTTTGCTGGCGCGATGCTGACCCAATTGCTCCTCGAGCAAAGCATCGAGGCGCACAATGCGCCGGCCACACTTCCCGCAGCGGAGTTGCTGGACCGGCTTGAAGCCGATCATTCGGAGATCGCTTGTATATCCGTCGTCGCCCCGTCCACGGTGATTCACGCGCGCTTTCTTTGCACCAAACTGCGCGCCCGTTTTCCAAGGCTCAAAATCATCGTTGGCCTCTGGGGCGCGACCGAACGAGTCGCGGAGGCGACAAAAAGACTCCACGATTCCGGAGCCGACGAAACCGTTACCTCCTTCGCCGCCGCCATGCAGCAGATCACCGAGCTGTCCGACGCGCCCCGGGAGCTGGTGGCCGTAGCTGTTTGATTGGCGCTGCGTGCCCGCCATGTCTGGCGCAACGAAGAGACCCGCTGCGAATGCGGCAGCGTATCAAGGCTAAACAGTTGTCTACCATGCTGTTACGTCAGCCAAGCCGCAGCCTTGGCGAAGGCGGGCCATAGGCGCCACCTATCGCCGCCAGTGGCATTAAGTATTAATCGGAGCGCGCAGCCTGCTTTTTATTTAGGCATGCAAACAACACTAACAAGCAGCAACGGTCGAAGCGGTCAGCTGCCTTATTCGAACACCTCCCTGCGCCTGCGCGCCTTTCGCTTTGTGAGCGAGCGCTTCGCGCAACGCGAGCGGCCAAGCGCCGCCGCCGAGCTCGTTCTTTTCGCAGTGATCGTTCTGACCTCCACCTGGTCCATCATCGCCATGGCCCACGCCATGCGGGTGAACCTGTAACCTGTAGCCGTCGCCCTGTGGGCGACGCCGGATCCGGCAACGTAAATCAGCCTTCGTCGGCCTTACGGATCGGCGAAGGTTGTCGCAAAAACACGGCCGCGGCTTCCTCCCGGAACGCCGCGGCCGCTTTGCTTTCAGTCCTAAGCGGGTTGCGCAACAAAGTCAGTTCGCGGGTTGGCACCGGCTTCGCAAAAGGCACCGCGACACAGTCTTTCACGAACTCGGTCGCAGCCATCATCTCCGGGATCACCGTCACGCCTAGCCCGGCTGCGACCATTCTCGCGATCGTCACCAGCTGAGCGCCCCGCAGGACCAGTTCCGGTTTCAGATCATTGGCCGCCAGGAGCTGGCGCACGTGGATCGAAAGCGAATGCTCATCATGCAGGAGAAGGAACTTCTCGTCCGCCAGATCCTTCCATCGGACGCTCTTCCGTCGAGCGAACAGATGCTTCTCCGGGACCAGCAAAAGGAGCGCTTCCCGGCCGAGCGAATGACGCGCCAGGTTCGGACTCTCGTCCGTACCCGATGCGATCACCAGGTCGAGCGTCCCATCCTCGAGACGCTGGGCCAGCTTGGCCGTGGTGTCCTCGAATAGCTCAAAAGTCACCTTGGGATACGCGTGCTGAAATCTTCCAATCAATCGCGGCAGGATATAGAGCGCGATTGAAGGAATGGCCCCGACCGCCAGCCGGCCCGCGACCTCGGCTTCGAGCGCCGTCACCGCGCGTCCCGCGTCGGCGAGCGACGTCAAAATGGTTCTCGCGTACGGCAACAAACACCTGCCTGCCGCGGTCAGGACCACCGAGCGCGGCAGCCGATCGAACAACTGCTGATTCAACTCCTCTTCCAGCTTATGGATCTGCTGGCTGAGCGAAGGCTGCGACACATGCTCCCGCTGCGCCGCCTGCGAAAAGCTGCTCTCCTCGGCCACAGCGACGAAATAACGCAATTGATGAATCTCCATGGCTCGTCCGAGGATACTGGTCTGAGACCAGCCCCTTGTCGAAGCTCCTCTTCGATCCACGCCTGGACAAATTCGCCCTAGCGGCATGGAGTCGTTAACGCCGAAGGCGTGAAGGAAATTAGCCGGTGGTGCCAACCACCGGATACGGATGAAATTTCGACGAGCCCCGGAGGGGCGGGCTTCCGTCGCCCTGCCGGGGCTTGCCCTTTCATTCGCGAACAACCGCTGGCGTGCACCGCCGGCTAAATCCGGTGTCCCTCCGGGACTTATTCGGTCATTCGAATTCGCATGGCAGGCGGGCGCTTGGCAGAAGCGCCATTCTACTTCCCTCCGTTTGTGACAAACGGCGGCGGAAGGACCCGCTCCACGCAGTTCGTATCCAGGTCCTTTGCGTTACCCTTCGACAGGAACTCCAACATCATCCTGTCCAGACACTCCACATTCGTCAGCCCGTCGATCCCATGCCCGCCATGAGGAATGATGACATGCTTGCTGTTGGGTAAATGGCTCGCGACTTCTTCGCCCCGCTCCGGCGGCGTGACCGGATCCAGCTGGCCGGAAAAAATCAGGACCGGAATATCGGAACTCACAGGGTCGTGGTAACCGTCCGGGATTTTTCCTTGCGGCCACATGCTGCACGCCCGCGTCTGCTGGACGACTCGGTAGTTACCAAACGGATTGCCGGCATTTGCTTTCGCCGCTTCATCCTGATCGATAAACGGCACATCTTCCGCGCAGGTCACGCTCAGATACATCCCGTCCGCGATGAAATCAGGGCCAGATCTCGGTATCACTTCCTTGAGAAACGGAGCGAAGTCACCTTGAGCGGCCTGATGAATGATAAAGGGAATCCGGGCCGCGCTCTCGCGGGAATACATGCGGCTGCGTAACTTCTCGGCAAAGATATCGCGTTGAATTTCAACGGTGACGGCGGCGCTCTTGTCCGGCGGTGAGTATTCGACCCGGGCCGGTTCACGCGCCAAGCGCTCCAGCGCCTCCTGCCAATCGTGCTGGATTCCCGGGAACGCCTGATGACAGGCGGGATCCCCGGCGCACTCCTCCAGAAGCAAATCCATCGCACGCCTGGCCGCACGGGCATGGTGCAGCGGCATCTTGAGATAGGTCGGTGCTACGCCCATCAGGATTGCGCTGCGGACCCGATCGGGATGTTGTCGCATGTAAACCAACACGGCGCGTGTCCCATAAGAGAGGCCGAAAAAGTTGATTCGCTCATAGCCGAGCCAGGCGCGCACGTCATCGAGATCGTCCATCGCGATGGAGGTGGTGTATTGCGTCAGGTCAGCTCGTTGCTCCAGCGACTGGCGCATCGTCTTCACATATTCCACCGAATACATCTCGGTGAGGTAATCCTGCGGGCTCCTGGTCCTCGGCGCCGCGGTCAACGGGTTTGAATTGCCGGTGCCGCGTTGATCCACCAGGACCACGTCCCGATGGAGGCGATATTCCTTTCCCTCCTTCGCATAAAAGCCCGCGCCACCTGTTGCGGCCACTCCGGGACCGCCCGCCAGGTCGAACAATGGCTCCTCCGTGCGGTCGGGATCGAGAGCCGGTACGACCACCACGTTCAAATCAATCGTCCGCCCGGCACGCGTCACTCGATTCTCAAAGACCGTTAACTTCCCGCACAAGAGCTCTTCATCGATGCCCGGCAGCTTGCACGGTTTTAACGGCCCAGAAGTCGTGAGTGGCTTCGCGGAACTGGCCGGCTTATGGCAGCCGGCACCACAAAAAGCGGAAAGGAAGAGCGCAGCCGCGAATGTCCCAAGCTTGGTCTGGCAAAACCAGCGCAGTCTCAGCATCGGCACGAGGTTACCTGGCAAAATTCGAAATTGGAAGCACGTCCGTGGTTAGCAAATTCCATTATTCGCGTCCATTCGTGTTCATTAGCGGTTAATCCAAGCTTCTCTGGTATTCCGCGTTCCGAAATCGATCCCACTTCTGGTTGACGTCGAAGGCGTGAAGGAAATTAGCTGGTGGTGCCAACCACCAGGTATGGATGGAATTACAGCGAGCCCCGGAGAGGCGATGGAACGGTGTCGCGTGCTCCGTC
>QHMY01000035.1:4454-4916 GCA_003218305.1 Verrucomicrobiota bacterium | reverse complement strand
GCCGTTCGGATTGGTGCCGTTGAAAGCCGCCAACGCCGTCCCGTATCCGGTCGCGTTCAAGGGAGCCGTAAATACGTCACCGGGCTCGAAGTCGGTCGGTTTGAAAGTGCCAGAAGCGAGCGCGGCAGTTTGCGGCAAACTGGCCGTCGCCGTGTCCGAGAACGTGAAGTTGCGAGCGCTCACGCCGTTTCCGCCGCCGACATCAGACATGAGCATGACCTTCTGTCCGGTAGGGCCGACCAGCAATATATCCACGTCGTTCGGCCACGTGTGAGCAAATCCATTCAGCCTGACAATCAATTGGCTGATTGTGCCCCCCAGACCGCTGACGTTGATCACTGACGGGTACGGCGTCGCGGCTCCAACGTCCGCAATCGTGATCAGCGTCGAATTGGTGACGGACCGTGTGCCAGTAGCCAGGGCCGTAACCGTCAAAAGCAACGTGTCGCTCGCCGTCAGGAC
>QHMY01000035.1:0-4447 GCA_003218305.1 Verrucomicrobiota bacterium | reverse complement strand
GTTGGCGTTACGGTCACCGTTCGGTTCGCTCCACTACCGCCAAACACTATGTTTGCGATAGGCACAAGTGTGAGATTGGAGGACGTGGCGCTCAGGTTAAGGCTGGCCGTCGCCGTCTCGGGGTCACCAATTGTAAACGCCAGCGCCGATGTGGCAGTGCCTATGTTGACCGTTTGATCGCTAATATTCGAGATCGTCGGCGGATCGTTGATGGGGTTCACCGTGATGACAAAATTTGTGCTGGCAGTGAGCTGTCCATCGGTGACGGTGATCGTAATCGTTGCCGTTCCGTTCTGGTTAGCGGCAGGTGTAACCGTCGCGGTGCGATTCGCTGCTGCGCCTCCAAATACAATATTGCTGATGGGCACCAACGTTGGATTTGACGACGCGGCGCTCAAGCCGAGGTTCGCAGCCGCGCTCTCGGCATCGCCGATTGTGAAACTTAGCGCTCCGGTGCTCGCATCTTCATTGATAGTCTGATTGGCGATGCCCGAGATCGTGGGCGCGGTATTGTTACCTCCGGTGACGGTGAGCACGAACGTGTCGCTCGCGGACAACGCGCCGTCGCTCACCGTAACGGTAATGGTGGTGGTGCCGCTCTGCCCCGCAGCAGGGGTGACGGTGACGGTTCGATTGGAGCCGCTGCCCGCGAACACGATGTTCGCGTTCGGCGCGAGCGCAGGATTGGAGGACGTGCCGCTGAGTGTCAGAGCGCCGACCGCGGTTTCGGCATCATTGACCGTAAAAGAGATTGCGGGCGGAGACGCGCCGATGGTTGTCGATTGGTCAGCGATGTTGCTGATGGACGGCGGTGTGTTGCCCGGGGTTGTCGGCGGCAAAAAGGTCATGTCTGTTGTGATGTAGAGCGCGTCCAGCAACGCATTGCCGTCTCGGCTCCTGAAGGCAATCGTGTGCGTGCCTTGCGTTAAAGTAAGCAGCCTTGGATTCGCTCCTCCTCGCGCGTTGAGTTGGGTCCATTGCCAATCAGGCGAATACCCTCCGAGCGCAACATCGTAAATCGATTCCGCTCCGCCATCTACAGACACAAAGAACGAATCGCTCGCGTCGTTCACCGCAATGATTCGGCACCAGACAACGTACGTTCCCGCCTCCGGTATGCTCACCTGATACGACACTGTGCCCTGATTATTGTTTGGGCTGTAAACGTACTGGCCATTGCTGGCATCGGCTCGCGCTCCGATTACCATGGGCGAGACGATGGTTCCTGACTCAGCCTCTCTGTAGATCAATGGCGGGCCTCCGACCCTTACCGTAAAGGTGCGCGTAAAAGTATTTTGCGTCGCCTGGCCATCATCCACCGTGACGCTGATTGTCGCATTGCCGCTCGCAGAGCTGTTGGGCGTGAACGTCAGTGTTCCTGAGGCGCCTGGACTTGTGTAATTGACGACCGGGCCAGGAACCAGGGCCGGGTTGCTCGAAGCCGCTGTCACCGTGAGCGTCTGGTTTTCGTTCGCCGCGCCAGAGCCAATGCCGCTCAAAGTCACCGTCTGCGGTCCAGGATTCGTCCCCAGAGTCAAATCGCTGAGCGGATTCAAAGTTGGCGCGTCATTCACCGGGTTCACTGTCAGGACGAAATTAGTGCTGGTTGTATACTGACCATCGCTGACACTTACTGTAATTGTGGCCGTGCCGCTTTGGTCAGGTACCGGAGTGATGGTGATGGTGCGGTTGGAGGCTGAGCCGCCAAATACAAGATTGCCCGGCGGCACCAAACCGATATTCGAGGAAGTGCCATTCAAGCTGAGATAGTCAGGAGCCATTTCGCGGTCGCTGACAGTGAAACTAAGCGGCGCACTGGACGTATCCTCCGCGATGGTCTGGCCCGCGAAACCAGTGATGTTCGGCGGCGTGTTCGGTCCGCAATCTGCGTACATCCGAACTTCCTCTGTGGCCGCGAGCCCGTACGGATCAGTGACTGTCAACAGAATGCGATAATAATAGATATTGAGACCATCGCAGCCGGTGGGCGAAAGCAACGCCGAGGCAACATGATTCGTGTTTGGAGGGCTGGCATGGTTGTGGTCATTGTGGTGGAGTAATATGCGCCATTCGTATTGCAGTTGGGTCTCAGGTGATTCGTCGGACACAGTCGCCATTAGACTGATCGGTGTCTGGAAATAAGGTGAATAGAAAGTTGCGTCGACCGGGTTGGTGATTGAAATGTTTGGCGGTGTATTATTCAGCGATATTTTGGTGGTTGCCTGCGCTGAGAGCCCGAGGGAATCTGTAACCGTGAGCGTGACGGTATAACTTGTCGGCACTCCAGCAGGCGCCGAAAAGGTGTGCGAAGGATTGGCCTGCGAACTCGTGGGTGAATTGTCGCCAAAGTTCCACAAGTAAGTGATCGGCTGCCCATCCGGGTCGCTGGATCCGCTGCTGCTAAACTGAACTGTAAGCGGCGTGGAACCGAATGTCCTATCTGACGATGCCGCGGCTACAGGTGTGCGATTGCCGGTGTAGGCAATTTTGCGCACCGCGGCGCTGGTGTAATCGTAGCTGATATAGTAGAGGCTCCCGTCGGAGGGATGTTGAACCACGCTCACCACGTAACCAGCGGCACTTGCAAAATCGCGGATCGCCACGGGTTTGTCATTCGCATCCATCACGATGTTCTTGATAAGCCCCTGACCCCAATCTGCATGGAAGTACGTGTTTTGGTATTGAGCCGGGAACACAGTTGCTGCATAGAATGTGCCCGCCACGGAGCAATTGCCCATGAACTGAGAGCCTGAGACGGGGGAACCTGACGCGCCCACATTGGCGGTCAAGGCCTGCCCTGACCCTCCATAGATCGGCGTCAGCGTGGTCGCGGCGGTATGATTCCAGTCCAGCATCGGCCGCGTATGGAGAAATTGAGGAATTGAGCTGGGAATGCGCTGCGAAGAATTACAAGGATTGGCGAACGGTGGTTGTGCCGAGGCATTGAGATTGTCTTCATGCAGCAGCTGGCGAAAAGTAAAGTACTGGTTGCAGCCGGCGGCGGGGTACAGCGGGTTTGGCGCATCGCGGTTAAAAATATCCGTGCCTCCTTCGTAGTCGAGCGCGCTCAAGCCTTCGTAGATGGGCCAGCCGAAAGTTTGTCGCGGGCCCGTGACAACCTTCAGCGACTCCCAAGTATTCCACCCCACGTTTCCGACGTAGAGAATGCCAGGCCGGCCATCAGCCGGATAGTGACTGCCAGAGTCAGGTTTCAACACCATGCGATAGGGATTTCGCAAACCGAGCGTCCACACCCGCGAGCGCGGCGCGCGCGGATTGGCAGGATCATAGAAGGGATTGCTGGGAATGCCGTTGCCGGTCGCCGGATCGATGCGCAAAATCTTCCCGTTGAGGCTGTCCGGCAACTGCGCGCGGAACGCGCCCACGTCTTCTTTCGTCCGAAGGATTCCATCGCCTAGCGCTTGCGGCGAATAGCCATTGTTAACGGCGCCGCCATAGTCCGGCCCCCATGCGCTCGCTCCGTCACCGCATGAAACCATGAGCGTTCCGTCCTCGCCAAACAGGACCGTGCCAACACCGTGTGTGTCCGAGGTTATGGGGAAGCCGGTTTGCTTTGTTTCGCCAATCAATACAAAACGGCTGGCCGGGTCCACCGAGCGGAAGCCGTCGGAAGAACTGCACGTATAGCGCGTCAAGCGGCCGATGGTCGCGGAATTGTAGTCATTCGCCGCTGGATTGTAGTTCGGCGTCCCGTAGTACAGCAGATGGTGCCGGTCCACGATGTACAGCAAATAGATGTAGCCATTTTGCCGGAAGTTCGGATCCAGCGCGAAGCCCAGCATCCCTAAATCTGTCCAGGCGCCCACTTCTTCACGGATGTCAATCAAGGTCGTGAACGTGCTGGAATTTGTTTCCTTGAACCAGACACGGCCCGCCCGTTCCCAAACGTACATCCGGCCGGTGTCTTCAAAAGCCATGCCCACCGCTTCGCCCCAGCCGCCGCTCACTGGTCCGGAGACCACTGTTTCAGAAAACCCGGGGGGCAGCGTCGCTGCCGAAGCTGTGGATATTAACAGCCAGATAAAGGCGCAGATCAGCAAAGCGAATCTGACAACTCCCCAAGGCCGTCCGAAAACGGCGCAATACAACTTCAAATCGTTGTGCATACAAAAAGTGAGCTCACGTGGCGTCTCGAAAAGGCACGTCGCCAGTTTAACGTGCGAGAAAGTTCCTTTTTCTATCGAGAACCTCACCGTTTTACGGTACCCCGGCCGCTTGTAAAGCTAAATCACGCCCGGACTTTGCCGGTCGAACAGCCTTGCAAGCCCCCTGTTGCGCCACAAGGCACGCCAGTCGCAGCCTGCGCTTGTTCCTGCTCGGATACGGGCACTCGTTCCAGCCACACTTCGCGCCAAAACGAGTAAATTGCGCGTGGGCAAAAATGCCGCTCTTCGCTGTAGCGGGACTGGCAGAAAACGTTGTCTAG
>QHMY01000034.1 GCA_003218305.1 Verrucomicrobiota bacterium | reverse complement strand
TCGCAACATCGGTCTCGGTCACGATTTTCTTCGCCATATTACCCGGTGTCGGATTTTGCTTTTTGTCCTCGACATCGCGGGAAGCGAGGGACGGCATCCGATCGAAGATCTGCAGAGCCTGCGGCGGGAAATTAATCTTTACGATCCGCGGCTTTCGGAACGGCCCTGGTACGTGGTCGCGAACAAAATGGACCTTCCCGACGCGTCCGAAAATTTGCGCGCGCTCGAAGACCGATTTCCCGAACGGGAGATTGTGCCCATTTCGGCCAATCGGTCCGATGGCCTCGACGAACTGCGGTCCCGGCTTGCGCGGTGGCTCTCGGACAATACCGAAGAAACGGCGGGAGAAAAGCTGGTCGGAACCGAAGAAACGGTGGCGGCGGAATAACAGGTGGACAACGAACGAGACCTCAAGGACAATCGCGGTTTTCATGGGTAAACGAGTTGTAGCAAGTTACTGCACGACGTTCCTCAAGCCGGAGATGTTGCACATCTACCGCCAGGTTCGGTCGCTCCGCGTTTACGACACCTTCGTGATGACCAAGGCGTTGCAAAACAACGACCTGTTTCCCTTTCGCGACGTCGAACTTATTCCCAAGCCGCCGAGCAATCCGTTGCGCCACGGCTGGCTGAAATGGGTGAAGCAGCGTCCCCCGATCGTCTACCGCGGCGAATACCAGATGCTTTCGAATCTCCTGGAACGGCGCGGCGCGGACCTGATGCACATCTATTTTGGGCACACCGGCGTGCACCTGCTGCCTTTCATCGAACGCTGGCACAAACCGTGTGTGGTTTCGTTTCACGGCGCGGATGTCGCGGAGAAAAAAGACATTCGCGATTACGGCCCGAAACTGCGCGAGCTCTTCAGCGCCGTCCCGCTCGTCCTGGCGCGGTCCAAGTCGCTGGCGGAGCGGCTTCTCACTCTGGGTTGTCCCGCTGAGCGTCTGCGGATCAATCGGACCGGCGTCCCGCTCGATGAATTTCCCTTCATTCGTCGGGAAGCGCCTAAGGATGGCCAGTGGCGATTCATGCAGGCCTGCCGGCTTATTCCAAAAAAAGGGGTGGCGACATCGCTTTGCGCGTTTGCGATTTTCCAGAAGGAGTTTCCGAATTCTCAGCTGGTCATCGCGGGCAAAGGTCCGCTGCAATCGCACCTCGAAGAGCTCGCGGAAGAACTGGGAATTGTCTCCAAGGTTCATTTCCGCGGATTTCTTTCCCAGACCGAATTGAGCGAGCTCTACGCCAATTCCCATGTTTTCCTTCACCCGAGCGAAACGCCGCCAGACCACAACCAGGAGGGCGTTCCGAACTCGATTCTCGAGGCGATGTCCACGGGCCTGGCCATTTTGGCCACCCGGCACGGTGGGATTCCTGAAGCCGTCGAGCACGGTCGGGGAGGTTTGCTGGTGGAGGAGCGGGACTTCGTCGCGCTGGCGGCGGCCATGAAGGAAATTGTTCGCTCGCCCATGGCCTTTCGTGAGATGGGGATTCTGGCCAGCGAATCGGTCGCGGCCAATTTCGAGCAGAGGGAGCAAATCCGTCAGCTCGAAAGCCACTACGATGAAGCCGTTGCCTTGGCCGGCGCCGAGGAAACGGTCCCGCGCCCCTTGAAACCCGCGGTCAAGCAGCCTTTTCCCGAACACGTTCCGGCAAAATAAGGCCGTGAATAGTGACTGGTGATCGGTGACGAGTGAGGGAGGTCCGGGTCGGCTAACCAATCACTGATCACAATTCACGATTTCACTCTTGTCATCGCCGCAAAACACGCTTTGATATGCGCGACGCAAGCGCCCCTTGTGTTGTTGCACCGCTGCCGCGGCGCCGCACCTACGGGAAACATCGGGCCGCTGCTTCCAAAACGAACTCCATGCCGCGCCGTTTTTTACCATTAATCCTGAGTCTGCTGGCGCTCGGCGCGTTTCTCACGCCGGCGTTAACGTTTGCCGCGGAGGTTGCCTCCGAGGTGAAGGAAGAACATGGGATTCCCCTCAAACCTGACATTCTTTTCCAACTCGGCCCCCTGGCCGTGACAAATTCGATGGTGGTAACGTGGGTCGTCGCCATTGGAATTCTCCTCTGCGCCCAGCTCGCTACGCGGAAAATCAAGCCGGTCCCGACCGGTCTCCAGAATTTCTGGGAGTGGCTCGTGGAGAGTCTCTACAATTTCCTGGAGAACATGATCGGGCGCGATCTGGTCAAAAAGACCTTCTGGTTTTTCGGGACGATTTTCATTTTCATCCTCGCCTTGAATTGGTTCGGCCTGCTCCCCGGCGTCGGAACCATCGGCTGGGGTCACCATGATGCCGCGACTGGCGCTTTTCACATCGACCGGCCCTTGCTCCGCGGCGCGAATGCGAACCTGAATCTCACCTTCGCCATGGCCTGTGTCTTCTTCGTCTGCTGGATCGTCTGGGCGATTCAGGCCAACGGCGTCGGTGGCGTCTTCATACACATTATTGGCCCCAAAGGAGAGACGTCCGGCATCTTGAAGGTTCTGATGGTCTTTATTTTTTTCGTGGTCGGCTGGCTGGAGGTTGTCTCCATTCTGTTTCGGCCGATCTCACTCAGCTTCCGGCTTTTTGGAAACATCTATGCGGGCGAAACCATGCTCGAAGCGATGAGTCACATCGTGCCTTCGCTGGCCTGGCTGATTCCGATCCCATTTTATTTTCTGGAGCTGCTGGTCGGCTTCGTCCAGGCGCTCGTCTTCATGCTTTTAACTGCGGTCTTTACCCTTCTCATAGCGCAACACGAACCTGGACACGAAGCGCACCACTAAAACTTTCGGCGATCGGACCGTGGTTCCCGCGGAGGTCGTTGACGAAACAACCAAACAGAAAATAATATGATACTACCAATACTCGCGGAAATCGGCGGAAGCATTCACGTAGGACTGGCAGCGCTCGGCGCGGCCATTGGCGTCGGTCTCATCGGCATGGGCGCGGCTTCAGCCGTCGGTCGCAATCCCGGTGCGGCGACTCCGATTCTGGTCCAGGCGATTCTGGCCATCGCGCTCGCGGAAGCGATCGTGTTCTACGCCTTGTTCCTCGTAAAATAACCACCGGCTTGCAGTCCTGCCGGCGATCCGCCTAATCCTATGAACATTGCTATTCTTGCTGCCGCCGACCTGGTAGAAATGGCGCGCGAGACAGGAGAAACCTTTGGCTTCGATACCAAGATTTTCCTCTCGCAGGTCGTCAGCTTTGTCATCGTTGCCCTGGTCCTGCGCCAGTTCGCCTACAAGCCGATCCTGGCCGTGCTCGAAGAGCGCCGGCTGCGCATCGCCGAGGGGCTGTTGAACGCGGAGAAGATCAAGCAACAGCTCGCGGAAGCGGAGCAACGCCATGCGGAGATCCTCGCCAAGGCGAACGCCCAGGCGCAAAAGATGATCGACGAAGCGCGCGAGAGCGCGACGCACGTGGCCGAACGCAAGCAGCAGGAAGCTGTCGCGGCGGCCGAACAAATCATGGCGAAAGCGCGCGAAGCTAGCGCGATTGAGCATGAGCGGACCATGGCGGAACTGAAACGGGAACTGGGGCGCCTCGTCGTCAACACCACCGCGAAAGTGACCGGCAAGGTTCTCACCTCCGACGATCAGAAGCGCCTCCAGGAAGAAGCGGCCCGGCAAATCGCCTCGTAAGCCAGATTCGCGATGAAGATCAACAAAGAAACGCGGCAGCTTTCGAAGGAACTTCTGCGCGCGAGCTTTGTCGATGGCCGGCTCGATAACGCGCGGATCGGGGCCCTGGTCACATCGTTGATCCAAAAGAAACCGCGCAACTACATCAAGGTGCTGGAGGCGTATCAACGCCTGCTGCGCCTGGAGGTGGAAAAGCGCACCGCCACGATCGAAACGGTGACCGACCTGGCCCCGGACGCGAGCGCGCAAATCGAGGCCAACCTTAAACGCAAATACGGCGGCGACCTCGCCACCCGATTTGTCGTAAACAAAGAGCTGCTCGGTGGAATGCGCATTCGCGTCGGCAGCGACGTCTGGGACAGCAGCGTGCGCAATCGCCTGCATCGTCTCCAGCAACAACTTTAACCCAATCAACCTATGAGCAGTATCCTCGAAGAAATCGAAACGCAGATCGCGGGCCTCAAAACCACGACAAGCAAGA
>QHMY01000143.1 GCA_003218305.1 Verrucomicrobiota bacterium | reverse complement strand
TTCACTAGTCACCATTCACTGGTCACGCTTTACACCTGCGGAATCGGTGGCGGCATTCCGCGAATCGTTGCCGGCGAGGTGAATTTGTCCGCCCAATTTACCTTCGCAGTAGCCCTCATCAGCAGGGCCAGCGTGACGATCGCGCCGATAGTGATCGTCAGGCCTGTTAGTCCGTCAAAGAAGAAGCTGTAGCTGAACAGCACGATGAAGGCGAATTGAGCGATCGCCGCGAAGCGAGCGAACTGGCGGCCGGCGGCAGCCAGGAGATAGCCCGAGACCAGCGCCATTGAAACGGAGGCCGAGATGACAAAGGCGAGAAACAAGGGAATCAGGTCGACCAGGTAAGCGAAGAGAAGCTGGAAAGCGAAGCAGCCGGCCGCGAGGAAGAAGTAGTTCATCGGGTGCAATTTCACTCCCCAAACCATTCCGATCAGAATCAGCACCGAGAAGAAAAATAGCAACGAGACGGGCGCGAAGAACGACATGCGCGAAGCGACCGGACCGGGATTCGCGACCGAGGGCATGGTCATCGCGATGGCCTGGGCGTTGATGACATCGGGATAGGACCAGACAAAATTCCAGCCGTCTTTGGTCCGGGCACGTTCCGTCGGCGAGCCCGTGCCGGCTGGGAAGTCGAACTCGAAAAAATCAGTCTGCATTGCGAGGCGAAAATTCCGGATCCGGGTGGTGTCGCCAAAAGCATAACCCCATCGATCCGTGCCGCGGGACTTGTACGCGACCGCGAATTTTGCGCTTTGGCCCGGCGCGAGCGTGACCGCCTCGGTGATCCCTTCCGCGGTCTTGTTATTCTCCGTCGAAGGCACGCCGTTGATCACGAATGAGAAGTCACTGTAGCTCGCCGCCGCCGCGGGAAATTCGAACCGAATGTAGATCGTCTGCGTAATCTGAGTGGGATTCTGGAGGCTGTAGTTGCCTCGGAAATCCACCAGAAACGTCCGATACCAGAGCAACCCCTTGCGTTTTGGCTCGTAGCGCAAGGCGACCGCCACCTCGCTTTGCGAGGGCTGGATCAGGTGCCGGCCATTCGCGCTGCCAGGAGAATTGTAATAAATGACGGGGTGCGGTTGCGTCATCAATGGACCCCAGCCGCCGGTCACTTCCGGAGCGCACCGATTTACCGATACGCCGGAGCGAACCAGCACACTCGTGCCAAGTATAAACCAGCCGACGGCGGTGCAGACAATAATGCCGCCAATAGCGATGAGTCGTTTCAGGGTCATGATCGGGAAGCCTTTCTTTTGCGGAGTTTGTGTTTCTTGCTGGGACGAACGCGTTTGGCCGGGCGCGCCAGCAAACGCTCCAAACGTTTTTCGATGTGATTCAATCGCATGGTCATTACTTGTTAGGTTGAGGTTTCTGGTAGAAGAATTCGGCCCGCGGGCGCTCCTTTTTGCAAAGTTCCTTGTGGAGCTGGATCGCGCGCGACGTGTTGTCGGTCGTGTCGGCGGAAGAGGCTGACTCGACGTTTCCCTCGAACGCAGCGATCTCGTAGGCGGCGGGGATGCGCAGCTCCCAATCGATCCAGTGCACCAGCAGGTCCGTCTGAGGAAGCTCCACCGCAATCTGGCCAGAGACCGGCTTGAAGGCCGGCTTTTTCGCCGTGTAGGAGAAGGCCACCGAGTTCAACGCCTTTCCGCTCGGCAGCGAGAATTCGACGACGTGTTCGCCCCGATCGATCGGGTTCACCGGGTGGCCGTCAATCGTGGACGCGAGCAGCTCACAACCTTCCGGGAGATCGACCCGCCAGGTCAGCGCGCGTTCGTGCCGAATCTTGTATTCGATCTCGGTTAGCGCAGCGCCATCCGCAACGATGCGCATTTTCGCCGTCGCCGTCTCGACGATCGCCTGTGCGGTCTCGACCAGCGGCAGCCATTTGGCCGTGAGCGAGGTGTCTCCGACGAAGGCCACATAATCCTTCCCGTTAACCAACCCGAGCAGCCACGCCGGCAGTTGTCGCGGCGCCACCGTCTCAGTGGGAGCAGCCAATTCGAGCCCCGGTTCGGGCAGAACGACGAAGAATGGCTGGTTCATCTCGCCCTCGGCCACGCGCGGCGATTTGAGGTTCCATTCGGCGGCGGTGAGCGATTGGGCGAAATTGTATTCGACGCTCAACTCGCGGCGTTGCACGTCCCGTGTCTGCCAACGGACCTGGACGCGACGGCTTTGGTTTTCGAGCACCGTCGCCTGCCAATTGGCCAGATCGGGGCCGCTAACGTTTGTGATGCTCGCGCCGGCCGGAAAGTCGAGCTCCAGAGCCAATCCCGAGCCTTCATTCGTATTCGCGGCCAAGTGCGCGGTGTAGCTCAGCTTTCCATCATTGAATTGGACCAGAGCCTGTGTCTCGAGCTTCCACCGGCTGGGCGTTGGAGGTCCAACCGCCTTCTCCGGGATCACGTCGAAATCCAGCTGGTCCCGAGCCGGCAACCGAAAGCTCGCCTTGTCCTTTTCGGCGGAAAGTTGGGTGGCCTCCGCGAGCCGGAGCATTTGCTTCTCGGGTATTCCGGAAACGGAAAGCGTGTTGATCGACGCGGCGGAAATCGCCAGGTGAAAATGCGCGCCGTCGGTGGTCCCTATCAACTTCGTTGCGAACTTGATCCTGACCTTTTGTTTGCCGATGCGATTCGTCACCAGCGCGTAACGACCTTCCCGCACGATCAACTGCGCATCGGCTGGCTCCACTTCATCGATCTGGGTTTGCGCGCCCAACAGCGGGACAACCGTCCAATCGTCGGTGAAGCTTTGCGTTTCGTAATCGACGACGCCGCTGGCCTGATCGCCTTTGAGCGCCAACTGGTAGCGGGCGGCCAGGAGCGTGGCCTCGACGGGTGGTTTCCGTTTTTCCGGAGTCTTCTCGCCCTGAGCGGCCTGCCAGAGAGACTTCAGCTCACCGTATGGAAGCGTCACCCGCGCGTCACTCAGATCAGGAGCGCCAGGCGGATCTGCTGCGAGGGGCAACGTGAGGAAGGCCAGAATCGCGAGCTGGACAGAAATGTGTTTAACCATGCCCTGAGAATCGGGCGGGGCTGTTAAGCCTTGATGAAGCTCGCGTGAAACTTCGATGAAGTTTCGAACTTTCGGCTCGTCATCCCGAGCGCAGCCGACGGATCCAGAGTTGCCAGCTTTAAGGTTTCTCCACGGGGTCCCTCGACTTCGCTCGGGATGACAGTTAGGCGAGCGGAAAAATCACCGTGAACGTACTGCCACGGCCGAGGTCGCTTTGCACCGCAATCCTGCCGCCGTTAGCCTGCGCAATTGACTTTGCGATGGCCAAACCGAGCCCGGTGCCGCGATTACCGGTGCGCGGACTCTCGGTAGTGAAGAACCGATCGAACACTTTGGGCAGCAGCTCCGGCTCGATCCCGGTTCCCTCGTCCCAAACCGTCAACTCGACCGACGCCCCCTGCAGCTTCGCGCTCAGGCGGACCGAGCGGCCAGCCGGCGTAAATTGCAGGGCGTTGTCCAGCAGGTTGGTGAGGAGCTGCTTTAGCTGGAGTTCGTCAATTCTCACGGGAAGCGGTTCAGCGGCGATCTCCGCTTGGAAGGCGATGCTGCAATCCGCCGCGCGCCTTTGGTAAACAGGGCCGAGCTCTCGCGCGGTCGCGCCGGCATCAATCGACGACGGCGGCATCTCCGGCGTCTGCGTTTCGATTCGCGAAAGTTTCAAGAGCTCGCTCACGATCCGATCGAGCCGCTCGACCTCGCTCTGGATATTGGCCAGGAACTTCTCCCTCGCCGCGAGATCGTTGCCGGCCGCGCCTTCGAGAAGTTCGGCCGACCCGCGAATGCTCGCCAGCGGCGTCTTCAATTCATGAGATAGATTTGTCGCCATCTCTTCGACGTAAGCCTTGCCCTCGAGTTTTTCACGCATGCGTTCCACCGCTCGCGCCAGCGTGCCCAGCTCACTGCGGGTCCAGGTTTCCAGGCGCACGTTGCTTTCGCCGGCGGCGATCCGCTCCGCCCGCGAGGCCAAATCCCAGATGATGCGCGTGATGTAGGCGGAAAGCGCATAGGCCATGACGGTCGCAAGAAGCAAGGCAAGCAAGCCCGGCAGGAGCAGATTTTGAAGCGAGCGCGAGATGAAGTTGCGGATCCGGTTGGTCGATTTCGAGACACTGACTGCGCCCACAATTTTGCCTTCAACAAACACGGGCAAGGTGCTGTAGATGTTGACCCGCTGGTGCGGCTTATACGCCGAGAAGTCCTGGCCAGTCACGAGACTCTTGGTATCAAAGATAACGCGCCCGCCCGGATCGTAAACAAGCAGCCGCGTATCCACTTCCGCTCGGGTGAAATCGAAGAGCCGCGCCTTGATTTCATAGGTTTCGTTCAGGTTCGAATAAACCCGGGCCAACTCCGCGCTCACCTTCGCGGAGTCAGCGCCATATTCACCGTATAACCGCGCATACAACTCGGTCACCACGGCGGCGGTGTCGATCATCCCCTCCTCGGTCGAATGCAAGTAGCTTGTCTCAGTGCTTACCCTGACCTTCCACGCCAGGTAACCGATCGGCAGGATCAGGATCGCCAAATGAAAGACGAATACCTTCCAATGGATGCT
>QHMY01000021.1 GCA_003218305.1 Verrucomicrobiota bacterium | reverse complement strand
GTGTTTCCGCGAAAACAGGCGAAAGTGGCCGCTTATTGGATTAACTCTGTTTGTTCGTTGCGTGGTAGATCGTCAGCTGGGATTCCTCAGTGGTGGTTTGAAACTCGATTCTCGAGAACGGCTCTGTAGCTGCAGTTATTGCTCCAAAAATAACGATGAAACTGTACGTAGGTAATCTCTCCTTTGAGACCACTGAAAACGATCTTCAGGATCTTTTCGAACAACATGGCAAAGTCACTGACGTCGCTTTGATGATGGATCGCACCACTGGCCGCTCACGCGGCTTTGCATTCGTCTCGATGGCCGACACGACTGAAGCCAACGCGGCTGTGTCCGCCCTGAACGGCAAAGAAGTGCAAGGCCGCACTCTGACCGTAAATGAAGCGCGCCCTCGCGAAGAGCGCCCGCGCCAGTCGGCCGGAAATCGCTACTAATCCAGCGTTTTTGAATACGCGGGCCGGCGCTCGGTAACGAGCGCCTGTCCGCACTCTCCATGGATTCCAAAAAAGCAATCGAACTCGAGGGAAAGATCATTTCCGTCCTTGCCGGCACCATGTTTCGCGTGCAGCTCGCCAACGACCACCTCGTCCTCGCCCATATCTCGGGCAAAATGCGCAAACGTTTTATTCGCCTGACCACCGGCGATCGAGTTAAACTCCAGATGTCGCCTTACGACGTCGACAAAGCCCGAATCGTTTACCGACTCGGCTAACCCAATTTTATGACCACCCCAGCGGCGAACGCGAAAAAAACACCCATGATCAAGCGAATATTAGTCCGATGCCCGGACACAGCGAAGCTTACTGCGACAGGCCTCACGATCGACGAAGATCTCTACGCCGACACGCCGCTCAAGAATCACAAGCTGACTTGCCCGCATTGCCAGCAAGTGCACGCCTGGACGAAAAAAGACGTCGTCCTCGCCCGATAATTCCGCTTTCTTCTGCGCGCCCAATAGGTAGCGCGCTGGAGCCACGCCGCTCTGTCGGCGTGCAACGAACATAGCTTTCGCGCCGAAACGCGGCGACTACAGCGTTGACAGTCGGTTCTACGACCGGCTACGACTCACGTCGTGAAATCGCCTCCCGCCAGCCGCAGCGAGCTGGATGAGGTCATCGTCAACATCGAGCTGACGCTCGCCAGCATCGTCCAGGGCCTGGCTCTTTCTGTCCTGGCCGATAACACCAGCGCCGTTCTCTCAAACGGACCGGCCACCGCCTGGCCCTACGTCGGCGTGGGGTTCCTGACCATCCTGCTCTTTTGGTCGCGTGCGCTTATCCACACCCTCACGCTTATCCGCTGGCCGCTGGAATTCGTGCACAACTTCTTCTATTTCGTCTGCGCGCTGGCCGAAGTGCTCGCTTTTAAGCACCTCAATGACCCTTTTATGTGGTTTGTGCTGAACGCCGTTTTCGCCGCGCTCGTCTGGGGCCTGTTCATCCACGATCTGCGCATCATTCGCCAGCGTGCGAAGGACAGCGTAGGGCCTAGCAGCTTCCGCCTTTACGCGATTGTCGACGCCGACCAACGACTAAACATTCGGTTGGTCATGCCTCTGCTCTTCCTTTTCCTTCTTGGCTCCGCTCTGGCCATCAAGATGGCTCCGGAATTTTTTCTCGAACGCCGAGGCCACCTGATTCTCATCGGCTGCCAAGCCTTGGGTCTCCTCGTCTATCTTGGCTGTGTTGTCCGCGCGTTCACTCGCATCACGCCCCTGATCTCAGCCACTCGCGCCGAATGGCGCGACGACGTGGAAGAGGGCATCTGATGATCCACCTGCCCTCGATGCCTGCCGGATACTACAGGCAGCGACCCGTTCACCTTGAACCAGCGTCTCAGTCGCTCCTCTTTCCTGCGCGCGCCCTGGCATCGTAATAGAGGACGAGAAAGGAGCCGGCGAGGATTGGCCGCAAGAGTAAATTCAGCACCGCTGTCGCGATATCGGACGCGATCATGAGCGCATCGGGCGTTTTCGCCTGGGAAAGCGTTTCCATCAGCGCCATCGCTTGTTCGGGAGTCTCGACGCCGCTGAGCCTTACCAGCATGAACGGAAACTGCACCCCAACGTAGAGCAGCAGGAGCAGGACAAGCCACGCCGACGCCAGCGTCACGCCGCGATGAAGTGGGCGATCCATTCGCGGAGCATCGGGTGCGCAACGCGCAAGCTCTTTGCTCTCGCGGAGCGCGAGCAGAGCGCCGTCGTCGCCGAACGCCGCGGTTTGTTCCCAGAAGAGGAAGTTCACAAACAGCCGCCCGATCATGTAGACCATGAATGCGCCGATGAGCAGATAAAGGATCAGGCCCAGGGCGGATAGGCCTCCGGCGACGGCCGCGATCATCGCCGTGAACGGCACGAGGACCCAAAAAAAGTAGCTGGCGTAAACCACCAGGCCCGTGCTGAGCATTCGTCCCCATCGTTGCAGCGCGGCCGACAAAAGATCCTTGAGCGAGCGACGCCGGCCCCGCAAAACATCGTCTGCCGCATACTGGAAACCGGCGGTCGAAACCGGCCAGAGAAGAATCACCAGGAGAAACATTATCCAGCAGATAGGCGGTACCGTCACCGCAGGCATCGATTCAATCGAGCCGGATGACAGGTCGGGGAGCGCGACCTTCGGAAAGTGCCATTGCATGACGAACATCGGGACCGCCGTGAGCAATCCGAAGAACATGAAACGCCAGAAGGCTCCCCGATAAATCCGGATCGTGTCGCGAAAAATTTCGGGCCAGGTTCGGCGTCGGACGATCAGATCCGGCGGCTCAGCCGGAGGCTTATCGTCGGCAAAGACTTCCGGCACCTCACCGGCGGAAACCCAGTGCTCGTCCCCTACCCGGCGCAGCTCGTTCGTTGGAATCAAGCGACCCTCGCGTTTCCATTCCCGGAGCTCGTCGGTATCGACGGGCCCGTACTCTTTGCCTTCCACCCGAACGATCCACTCATCTCCCATTTCCACTCTTTAACCGTGAATCGGGTGAATCGCTAACGCTTCAGTTGGTAGGGCGAGACTCTGTCGAGCCGGAGGCCGCGGGGCGATCCAATCCCGCGGCTCGACAGAGTCTCGCCCTACCAGAAACATCGGCGGTTTGGAAAGCGCCGCTCCTTGGCTACCTTCCGAGCGTGAAGCTGCTCCTGATCGACGGACACTACTACGTTTACCGGTCCTTTTTCGCGATTCAGAACCTCTCGAATTCGCGAGGGGAACCGACCAACGCAATCTTTGGATTCACCAAGACGCTCCGGCTGATGGTGAAACATTTGCAGCCGGATCTGGGCGCGGTTTTTTGGGATGAAGGGCTGCCCGAGAAGCGCATGATTCTGCAACCGGCCTACAAGGAGACCCGCAAGGAAATGCCGCAACCGATGGTCCCGCAGCTCAATTTCATCCAGGACGAACTGACGACGCTGCTGGGCTTCAAAAATATTTCGCTCCCGAACACGGAGGCGGACGATCTCATGGGCTGCTACGCCGTCGCGGCCGGCAAACGCGACATCGAGGTGATCCTCGCGACCAATGACAAGGACCTCTACCAACTCGTGGGACGGCGCGTGAAAGTTTACTCCACCGCCAAGGCCGATCTCTTGTCGCCCAAAGACGCCTTTGCCCTCCTCGGCGAACCGGAGGTGACAACCAAATGGGGCGTGCCTCCCAATCTGATTGGCGACGTGCTCGCGCTTTCCGGTGATTCGGTCGACAACATCCCCGGCGCGGGATTCGGCCGAAAGACCGCGGCCAAACTCCTGACCGAACATGGCAACCTCGACGCGCTGCTGGCGAATATCGATCAAATCAAGAGCGAGAAAACGCGGGAAAAATTAATCGCGGGTCGTCCGCAGATCGAACAGAACCGCAAAATGGTAGAGTTGGACTGCGAGACGCCGTTGCCGGTCCCGATCGATGATCTGCGAATCACGCCCGATTACCCGGCGCTGATCGCCGCGTTGGAGAAGTGCGAGTTCAAGTCGTTGCTCGAGGAGGTGCGGAATGAGGCATCCCAAGCCGGAACCGCCCGGCAGGGAGAATTACTGCTTTAGCGGCGTCTCTGACCGCCAAATCTTCATGGAGGGCGAGACTCTGTTCGAGCCAGCCGGGCGACGTCATCCGGCTCGACAGAGTCTCGCCCTACCAAGGAGCTATTCCCCCCACCCGGCCCGTCCCGCTCTTGATCATGATCCTGCTCCCCACACTTTCCGCACCGGCGAAAAGATCAGGATTAAGATCAGGAGCAGGAGCAGGAAACGCCCGTTCGAGGCCGTTACCTTAGGTTCGGCTGTCTGGATATAGAATTTCTGAAAATATTTCGAACGGCGGACCCCCCAATCTGTCAAATCTGTCAGGTTAAGGCGATTCGGGTAGTTGCACGTTTTTCGTATTTGTTGTTTCTCCGCGTGCGCTGCCCGAATCCTTTTTTTTGGCATATCGCCACGACCTGGCCCGCGATCCGTGAATCTCCCGTAGCCATAGCACGCTGATGCAGCCGGATCCCACCCTGTTTGGAATCCGCGGGTTCCTGATCGACGCCCCGGAATTTGGCTCTCTCCGGAGCCGGCGGGACGGCGCTATCATCGTCAAGAACGGCCGCTTCGCGGAAATCGGCGATTACGAGGACCTCCGCAAACGGCATCGGGACACCCCCGTGCGCTGGGTCGATCGCGGCTCGGCCCTGATTTTTCCCGGCCTGATCGATTGCCACACCCACCTGCCCCAGTATTCGGCAGTGGCGAGGGGCGAAAGCCAGCTTCTGCCCTGGTTGCGAGAGGATATTTTCCCGGTGGAGCGCGAATTCACGGGCCCCAGGGCGAGAGAAGAAGCACCTCTTTTTTTCCGCGAACTGGCCCGAAACGGCACCACCACCGCGATGGTTTATGCGGCAATCTATGAAGACAGCTGCGAGGCGGGTTTCGAAGCAGCGGAACGCAGCGGTCTCCGCGTGATCCTCGGCAAGATGATGATGGACCTGGGATCCTACGGCCAGCTTCAGCCGAAGAAAATCCTCTCGGTTTCACTTATCGAAAGCGAGCGGCTTTGCCGGAAATGGCACGGAGCGGCCCAGGGGCGAATCGAATACGCGTTCAGCCCGCGCTTTGCCGTGGCCTGCTCGGAGAAATTGATGCGGAGCGCGGCGGAGCTGGCGCAAAGATTCAACGCCTATCTCCAGACCCATCTGGCTGAGAACCGCGAGGAAATTGAAAAGGTGCGCAACCTTCACATGTCGGCGCTCGATTACACAGATGTGTACGAGAAATGCGGAATGCTCACCCCAAAGACGATGCTGGGACACTGTCTCCACCTGAGTTCGCGAGAAATCGACGCTATCGCTGCGGCGCAGGCGAATGTCGCGCACTGCCCTACCTCGAATCTTTTTTTGGCCAGCGGGTTGCTCAAACTCGATCAGCTTTTAAGGGCGGGCCTCGCCGTTGGCCTCGGTTCGGACGTCGCGGCCGGTCCCGAACTAAACATGTGGCAGGTTATGCGCGGGGCTCTTGATGTGCAGAAAGCGAGGAACATGTTCGAGCCAAATCTCCCGCGCCTCCGCCCGCGGGAAGCGTTTCACCTCGCAACGGCTGGCGGCGCCCGCGCCCTCGGCAAGACCGCCGCCATCGGCTCACTCGACGCGGGCAAGGAGGCGGATATGATCGTCGTCGACCTGGCAGCGTTGTTGCCTTATGGAAACCAGGGGAAAAGGATCGACGATTTGACCACGGAAGACATTCTCGCGCTTTGCATTTACCGGGGTGGTCCGCATGCCACCCTGGAAACCTACGTGCGCGGAAATTGCGTCTATCGCGCGCCGGAACCAGCCACCCGCGTATGAAGGAAACCAGCCTCGATCCCATTGCGATTGCGTTGAGCGAAGACATCGGCACGGGCGATGTCACAACCGTTTCTTTTGTCCCGGAAGGCCGGCAGGGGCTCGGCCGAATCATTGCGCGCGAACGCGCCATCGTGGCGGGCGGAGAGATCGCCGCGGAAGTTTTTCGGCGTCTCGACCCCCAACTCACCGTCAATGTCCTCCAGCCGGACGGAGCGGCGCTCACCGGCGGCGAAACCATCCTGGAAGTTCGCGGCTCCGCCCGCTCGATCCTGACCGCCGAGCGGGTCGCGTTGAATTTCCTGCAACGCCTGAGCGGCATCGCCACGTTGACGCGGCAGTTCGTCGACGCCGTCGGCGAGTCGCGGGTAAAGATTCTCGATACGCGAAAGACGACGCCTGGCCTCCGGGCCCTGGAGAAGGCGGCGGTTCTGGCGGGCGGTGGCGCCAACCATCGCTTTGGCCTGCACGACATGGTCCTGGTGAAGGACAATCACGTGGGCGCCGGCGCGGGGTTCTCCGGCTTTGCCGAGACGATCCACCGCCTCCGGCAGGAACGCCCCGGGATCCAGATCGAAGTGGAAGCCGATCGGCTCGAACAAGTTCGCACGCTGATCGACATCGACGGGATCGACGTCATTCTCCTCGATAACATGAAGCCATCCGAGATGCGGGAAGCCGTCGCGCTCGGACGGGATAAGGTAAAATTCGAGGCCAGCGGCGGCGTGACTCTGAAGAAGGTTCGCCAGATTGCGGCGACGGGCGTCGATTTCATTTCCGTCGGTGCAATCACCCATTCCGCGCGCGCGATGGACATGTCTCTGGAATTGACGCATGTCGGGCAGTGATCGTCCGGACCGGTTGGTGGCCGACGAATTGCGGGCGGCCCTCGGCCCCTGCCTGGTGGGAAACGAACTCGTGGTGGTGGACGAAACGGGCTCCACGAATGACCTGGCCTGGGAAGCCTACTCGCGGGGCGCGCCGGAAGGGTTCGTCGTGTTTGCCGAACGGCAAACGGCCGGCCGCGGCCAGTATGGCCGGCGCTGGGAATCCGGGCCATTCCAGGGCTTGCTGTTCTCGGTCGTGCTCCGGCCCCGGATCACGTTGAACGAATCGCCGCAGCTGACTTCCCTCCTCGCCGGCGCGACCGCCGCGACGATCATAGAAGGGACTGGCTGCGCCGCTTCCATCAAAACGCCAAACGACATCTACGCGGCGGGGCGCAAGATCGCCGGCGTCCTGGTCGAAGGCCGAATCGACCGCGATGGGAGGTACGTGGCGGTGGCCGGCGTAGGTGTGAATGTGAACCAAACCCTCGAGGACTTTCCCGCGGAACTGCGCCCAACCGCGGGGTCGCTTCGAATGGCGATCGGCCGAAAAATTCCGCGCGATCACCTGGCCGTCGCGCTCCTTCGAAAGCTCGAAAAAGATTACCTCGCCTTTACGCGGGACGGGTAGCGCGGAACTGTTGGAAGCCGCGCAATTTCTCCAAGGCGCGCCCGCTGTCGATTTGTTCGCGGGCGAATCCAATTCCCTCGCCCATATCGCGGGCCAATCCCGCCACGACGAATCCAGCCGCCGCATTCACCAGGGTTAGATCCCGCTTCGCGCCCTTGACCTCGCCGGAGAGAATTCCCTCCACGTGGGCCGCATTCTCCGAGGCATCGCCGCCGCGAAGATCGTCCAGGGCACCGGGAGCAATATTGAGCCAGCGTGAATCAATCACGCCGGAAATCACCTTGCCGTTCACGAGTTCAGCCAGGATGGTCGCGCCGCTGGTCGAAATATCGTCAATGCCACCGCCCGTTTCGATCTGACCGTGCACGACCCAAACTCGCTCCCGCCCGAGACGGCGAAGCACTTCCGCGAAGACGCTCGTGAGGCGCGGGGAATAAACGCCGATCAATTGCCGCGCCGGGCGCGTGGGGTTGAGCAACGGGCCCAGCAAATTGAAAACCGTCCGGATATTTTCCCGCTCCAGGCGCCGGCGCATCTCCCCGATGGCGCGATAAGCCGGGTGATAGTGCCGGGCGAAAATGAAGCAGAGGCCGAGACGTTCCACGCATTCCCGAAGATGCGCCGGCGGAAGATCGAAAGGAACTCCCAACGCCTCCAGCACATCGGCGCTGCCGCAACACGACGTGACCTTGCGGTTTCCATGCTTCACCACCGTCGCGCCACCGGCGGCGAGGACGAACATGATCGTGGTCGAGACATTGAAGAGATCGATCCCGTCACCGCCAGTCCCACAGACATCGATCATCGGACCCGGGACATTTTTCGGATCGATCAATGGATCGACCGCGCGATCGATCAATTGCTTAACAAAACCAACGATCTCATCAACCGTCTCGCCTTTGCGATGCAACGCCGCCAGAAAATCCAACTTCACCGAGTCTTCCGTGGTGTCGGAAAGCAGCAGGGCGACCGCCACGCCAATGTCGCCGGCGTTCAAATCCATGCCCGCCTTCAGTCTTTCAATGAGCGCTTTCATTTAGCAAAGACGCCCTCCATCTCCCCAAGCCAGGCCCGATAAATCTCAGGCGAAATTTCAGAGGGCTTGATCTCGCTCCGTCCGCCCCAGAAAACATTCGTGTAGGAAACCGGGATACCGACTGCAACCAGATGCCGGTCGATCGCCTCCTTGTGTTCCAGGAGCAGTGCTTTGTCGGTGCCGTGAGCGACCGCCATGATGTTGACGTTTCGAAAATCTTCGCCGGCTTCGCGCCAGTAACAATGGGTCAGGATATGGTGGCGCCCAACTTCGCCGCCCGCCTCGATTTCACGCCCGGCTGGCACCGCCCAATGAAAAAGAGCGTTGAAACGGGTCACGCGCACGCCGCCCGCCGAGGGCTTCACGTGCTCGAGAAAGGTGGAGAAGCGTCCAATTATTTTTCGCGTATTCAGCAGCTCGGCGATGCGATGGAATTCCTCCGGAGTCAGGCCGGCTTCGCGAGCGCGGGCCTGCCATGGTGACGGCGCGATTTCTTCCGGCGTAAATTCCCGCTTCAGCGCGATCAGAACCTTCCACTCCAAGTCGCTCACTTCGGCAACGTGAACAGGCGCCATCGTGGCGGGCTGATCCGCTTTGCTTCCGGGCTCGACTGTTTTGCGGCGGACGTGGCCGACTCCGAGAGTAAAAATGCCTTTGGCCGGCATTAATCGAAAATGGTCCACGCCCAGTTTTTCCGCGAGCAGTTCGCCGTGATGTTGCAGGGAAAAGCCGCGCGGAACCTTCAGCGTTGTCCAGAGCTTGTACTCCGAACCGGGCGTGACGGAGTCCGTCGAGCGCAAAACGACATGGCCCGAGAATGGGTCGCGTTGCGACATGTAATCGAACGCCGCCTCTATTTCCTCAGGCGCGACCTTCCAGGCGACCAAGGCGCCGTCGGCCAAATTCGTGGCCAGCAACGTTTGCCGGACCCGGCGGATCGTTCCAGCTCGCAACATCGCCGCGATGCGCTCCATCACGGTCTCCTCGGGAACCCCGGAGCGTCGCGCAATTTCCTGGAAAGGCTCCCGCACAAACCCCTCGATTTTGTCCTCGGAGATCGCGAGGATTTTTGCGTTAACCGGATCGTTGTGTTCGACGGGCAGCACCGGAGCTAAATACCCGTCGCCCATCGCCTTGTCCAATCCTGGTATGCTTCAGCGCCCCTCCGTGCGAAAATAGGAGCGTGAATCTGTCATGAGGAAATCGGAATGATTAAGGGAGTCTTCTTCGACGGAGCGGGCACGCTCATTCACCTCCCCCAGAGCGTGGGCTTTCATTATGCGTTGGTCGGCCGGCACGTGGGTCTGTCGCTCGACGCCGCGGCACTCGACGGGGCTTTTATTGAATGCTGGAAACAAGCGCCGCCGCGGCCACCCACCGAGGGTCCCCGCGAAGACGACGACAAGGGCTGGTGGCGGGAACTGGTCGATCAGGTAATCGGTCGAGTCGCGCCGCGCACGAAAGACTTGGACCGCGATACGTTTTTCGAAGCGGCTTATTCGCACTTTGGCGAACCGGGAGTATGGGAACTTTATCCCGACGTGATCGACGTCCTGAAAAATCTTCAACCTCGCTTCGATCTCGCGGTCGTCTCCAACTTCGATGGCCGCCTGCGCGTGATCCTGGAGCACCTCGGTGTCTCAGAATATTTCTCGCACGTGTTTGTCTCGAGCGAGCTCGGCGTCGACAAGCCCGACCCACTCATTTACCAGCGCGCGTTGAAGCTGATCGGGCTCACGCCTGACGAAACCCTGCACGTGGGCGACGATCCAATCCGCGACTGGCGGGGCGCGGAAGCGGCGGGATTATCTGTCTTTCGCCTCGAACGTCCGCGAAATTCGTTGCGCGACCTCCTCGCGATTCTATAGCGGGGTCGGCCCCTGCTCTGAATCTTGTCGAAGGATCGCCGACCGTCCTGGATTCGGCGCTCACAGGAAGCGGCTACAATTCTTGCAGCAGCGCTGGAAGTGGATTAGAAACGTTCCTCCCGAGACGGGTTGGTAGCTCAATGGTAGAGCAGCGCCCTTTTAAGGCGTTGGTTGCGGGTTCGAGTCCCGCCCAACCCACCCTCTTGCGCGTTTCGCGAGGGAATTTGGAGAGCGGCTCGTTTACGGATGCTCCCCCGAACAGCACGAAGCGTTTAGTTAGCACCGGGTGCAAAATCGCGATCGGTAAATTGCATACCCTGCTCAATGCGAGCACCGTCGAATTCTGTCATCGAGTCTTTCGATGGACTATGAATCGTGAGCTTGGCCGGGACGAAGCGATCGTGCTGATCGCGCCCCACGTAGGTCGTGTCGATGCGGCGCACGAGCTGGCCGGCAGCAGAATATTTCTCGACTCGCATGGGGATGAGCCGCTTGGAATCGACCCAACTGCGTACTTTTGAGTAAATGGAGACTCCGGACTTGCCCGGTTTCGACTCGATGATCTGGCATTGCGCCCCATTAACAACTTCCGAGCCAACAATCGCCTGCTCTTTCCACGCGAAGAAATCCTCGATCGCATCCTGATAGGAAAGGTCGCTGCCAAAGAGCCCGCCATCCATCTGAGAGGCTGCCAAGGGTCGAGGCGGAGCCGACGGCAGGACAACGGTGCCGCGCGCCGCCCCACCGGACTCCTGATGCAAAATCACGGCTTCGTCTTTTCGTTCCTTGGGCCACTGCACCAGGTAAATAAGATCCGTGGAGGTCGGGGTGCGGCGTTCCTTGATCTGGAGTTGGAACACTTGCTTGCCGCCGCCAGGCGAACGCACCTCGAGACGGGCTCGAATCACGGCGTTACCTTGACGTGCCGCACTCATCTGATTGGCAAGATCCCTGGCCGATGCCGGGGCTGTTTCGGGTTCCGCGGCGGGCATGGCAGCAACAAAAAGCGCAACGGCGCCGATGAACGCGCCGCGGGAAATGCGGAAACAGGAAGGCAGATTCATAAAATAAATTCCTCGCTAATATTAACCGTTCTGAAGCGCAAGGCTTGGCATCAGTCGCGAGCTGCGCCAGGCAGGATAAAGGCCGCTCATAATTCCAACCGCAACCGCGATGACGATCGAAAGTCCGAGCAATGACGGGCTGAGATCGGGTTGCAGCAGGCCGCGAATGGCCGGCGTCGCAGTTAGCACCTTCACGCCAACTGCACCCAGGGCCACCCCGACAATGCCGCCGAAAAAACCAAGCAGCGCAGACTCGTAAAGGATCATCCGCATGACGCGTCCGCGTCTCCAGCCGACCGCCAGCAGCACGCAAATTTCATGAGTGCGTTCGAAAACGGTCATGAGCATGGTGTTCATCACGCCGAGAACACCGACTAGGATCGCCAGGAGAGATGTGCCCCAGCTCATGGCTTTGATGAGTTGAAATCCTTCGGCGTGACTCAGGTGTTCGGCCACAGTCAGAGCCCGCACCTCGGGTGCAAGCTGTTGTATTTGCCGCGTGAGTTCCGCGAGTTGTTGCTCGGTCGTCCCGGGCGTCGCTCGAACATCAATGGCGTTGATCTGGTTGGGTGAACCGATGATTCCTTGCAAAAGCGACAGCGCCAGAATGACTGATCCATCCTCGACCAGCGCCCCGCCCTTCACGATCCCGACGACCTTGAGCTCTTTGGTTTCGATCTGGATGGGATCGCCAACTTTTTTCCTGAGGATCTCTGCAGCCGTCTGACCCAAAACCGCAGCCTCCTCGGTGGCATCGGACGGCATCCGGCCGGAGATGAGCTCGAGATTGCTCCAGGAAAATCCTCCCCACTCGCGACCGGAAAGAATCATCAAATCCGAATCCTCAACGCTCGTCACTTGGACGAGAAGATTACAGGTCGCGGCGATGCGCGGAAGGTTCGCTATCCGGTCGCGGACGGATGCGTCGAACGGTTTGGGTGTAAGCCCGCCGGTCTTGTTGCGGACGACGATGTCGGTCCCGCGAGCTTTCAATCCGACCTGCCAGCCTTTCTCAAACCCGCGGGACATCCCCACGAGCGCCACCACTGCAGCAATCCCGATGGAAATTCCCGCGAGAGTCAATCCGGTGCGCAACGGACGACGCCAAAGACCACGGAGAACGACGGTGAAGAAGGTCATGGCTTGCCGTCCGAGACCACCTGGCCGTCTTTCATGCGAAGGATTCTGCCGGCCCGATCGGCAATCGTCGGGTCATGAGTGACGAGTACCATGGTGCGACCCTGCTCCTGTTGCAGGCGGATAAGGAGTTCCAAAACCGAATGAGCATTTTCGCTGTCAAGATTACCGGTCGGTTCATCCGCCAGGAGCAGAGAGGGCCCGTTAGCCAGACTGCGCGCGATGGCGACGCGCTGGCGTTCGCCCCCGGAAAGCTTGGAAGGAAAATGGTCGAGCCGCTTCTCAAGGCCAACTAGCTTCAGCAATTCGAAAGCACGCTCGCGCCGTTCGGAAACGGAGCGATCGATTTCAAACATCGGAATCTGGACGTTCTCAGCCGCGGTGAAAGTCGGCAGAAGATGAAAGGCTTGGAAAATGAATCCGACCTCGCGAGCGCGGTAGGCGGCGGGGTCGGGATGATCCGGCACCGATATTCCGCGATAGAGAAGAGTCCCCGATGTCGGTCGATCCAAGGAACCGAGCAATTGCAGCAAGGTCGATTTGCCGCACCCACTGGGTCCAGTAATGGCGATGAATTCTCCCTCGTTGATGGAGAAGTCGACTCCACGCAGCGCCCTGACATGCCCTTCGTCAAATTCGCGCGTAAGACCTTTGGCCTCGAGAAACGATGGGCCGCTGGCAGAAGGCAATGTCACATGTTTAGGTCTACGAGCCTTGCCGACAAAATGCCAGCGAATCGCGTCTAATCATCGTCGTCGAGTTTATCCTTGGCCTTTTCCAAAGCCTCCTGACGCTTTTCGATATCTTCCTTCAGCGCTTCCTTGCGCTCTTCTTTTTCCTTCTTTAGCGCTTTTTTCTCGTCATGCGTTAAAGGCCTCGTGGTGGTCGTTGTCGTGGTGGTGTGCTCGGTAACGCCGGGACCGGTCGTAGCAGGAACGGCAACTGTGGCCGGTTTTTGTACAACAATTCGTGAGGCCACGAGTTGGTCGCCCGTTCCGGTGTAGTCGATCGCCAGTGGGCTGCCAGGCGTAATGCGCTCGATCGTCACCGGCATACCGGCTTCGTCGACGACGGTCGTTTGCTTAGTAATGACGTAACGCAAGGGAGCCGGATTCGCTTCCGTTTTCACGACCACGGTGCGGGAACCGGAAACGAATTCAGTAAATGCGCCCTTCGTCGTCGTTACGCTCGTCGTGGTGGTCTGCGCCCGCATCTCCGGTGCCGTGATGCAAATTCCAACGGCGAGCAAGGCCGCGCCAAATTTCATGATATTCATCTTCATATCAGAGATTCGTGGCGCTGGCCGGGCGCGGTCCCATCCAGGAGAATTTTATCCGCTCGTAATGAGAGCCTGAGCGGCCTCAAATCGCCCGCCACTGCGGCCCGACGCGCGGATCGATCAGGCAACGCAGTAGGTCAACGAACGCGTAACGATAACCTGGGTACGGTGCCCGTTCCCCCGGCTGTGTCGGCTGCAATTTTTCCACGTGCAGGGGCAAAGCAGAGTGGGGCAAGCCGGCCTGCTGATGATGAACGCCATGAAACGGCTCGTGCAGGAGCGTGAAAGCAACCAGCCGCCCCATCCAGCTTTTCGCCACGATGCTCCGTGTTGAGCCATTTACCGTGTCGCCCGTCATCCCCACATGCTCGATGTACTTGCGCCAACTCTGCAAGTTAGCCGCCAGAAACGCCGGGGCGAGATACAACCAAAAGAAATACTTCCACAGACCAAATACTGCGGTAGCCCAGAGGATGAGAGTCCATACTGCAACCATCAGCGCTAATTCCGCCCAAACGCGCCGGCGGACGCGTTTGTTTCGGACCGGGGAAGGAGAAAGAAAGAAAGCGCGCACGAAAAGGAATGGGCCATAAAGAAATCCGAAATTCAGCTCAAGAAATGCGGCGAGACACCTCTTCCAGCGGGGCGTCGTTGGGTGGGAGAGAGGCCAGAATTCGTAGTCACGCTCCGTGGCGAGATAGGCATGATGCGTTTGATGAACGACGCGATAGAGACTGAAGCTCATCAGGCTGAGGACCCCGATGACGAGCCCATCAAACTCATTGAAGCGGCGATTTTTTCGGAGAAGCCCGTGAGCCGCTTCGTGCAGGCCGATGAGCGTGCCGTGCATCAAATGGCTGACCACCAGCAGGAGCGGTACCGCCAGCCAGATCAAACCCCGTTGCACCGCGACCGCGAGCATCAATTCAGCGAAAACCAGACCGAAAACGAGAAGCTGAAACGCCTCCCGCAAGACCCAGTGTGGTTCATGCATCTCGCTAAAGTCTTCGTTGGTGGAGGTTTCGCTCATTGAGGTCGGTTCAGCACTTCAGAGATTCGGCCTTTCGGCGAACGGCAGGTGCCCGCCAAAACGCGTTGAAATATGCCATCGAGATTTTCGATGTCACGCCGGGAAAACAAGTTCTCGCGAAAAAGCCAGGCGACTTCCAGGCCTTCACGGTTTTCGGTGATCTCGCATGCGAGTTGAAAACGCGCGGTCCCCGTGGAGCGCATACTCAGACGCGCGGAAAGCTTCGGCAGCGAAACTTCCGGCATGGGATGGTTTTGCAAAGCAAAGCGCACTTCGAAAATCGGATTGTATCCCGCTTCCGGTTGCTCACCGAGTGCCCGCACCAGCTCAACGAAGGGGATGGCGTTGCCAAACGAATCAACCGTTAACTGATGCGCTGTTTGCAAATGTTCGGACGCGACGCGCGATCGGTCGACTCGGCCGCGCAGAGGGACAATGCTCGCGTAGTACCCCATCGTTTCCCGCGCGGTTTGCTTGGTGCGATTGGCGACCGGCGTTCCCACGGTAAGATCATCGCATCCGCTCCACTCCGAGAACGCAATTTGGAAAGTGCCGAAGAGCGCACTGAAGAAGGTAATGCTGGTGCGACGAGCCAGTTCGCGCGTTTCGTCAGCCAGAGATGCAGGAATTGTGGAAAGCCATCGCTGGGGCGGCCCGGGTGTAATCGGGGAGTTCCACATCCGGCGTGAACCGGTGAGCTTGGTTTTCCAAAAATCGATGCGCCCCTCCAGCATTTCCGGCGTCCACCAAGCGCGCTCGGCCGCGCCCCACGCCGCATAGGTCTGCGGGACAGGCGGCAAAGGCTCGGACGAGCCCGTGACGCCTTGGAGGTAAGAGGCAAAGAGTTCCTCCACGAAAAGTCCCAAACTCCAACCGTCGGCCACGGAGTGATGAATGGCGAAGACCAGCAGGTGGTCGTTCGCCGTGCGGCGCAGATCTACTACGCGATAGAGAGGTCCCTGCATGAGATCGAATGGCATGCGGAAAATTTCCGACGCCAATTCCTCCATCGCTTCCGGCCCTGCCTCGCCAACGTCGCGACCAGCAAAATTGATCCCGCAACTCTTGCGGATCATCTGCAATGGTCGCTCCCGCCCCGGAAGGATCGAGAGACGCAAAACGTCCTCGCGATCGACGACTAACTGGAGGGCGGCGCGACACTCGCGTTCGGTCAGAAGTCCCTGCACCTTGATGACACAGCAGATGTGATTCGCGCTGTCCTCGACCGGGACCGGCGAAACTTCCCAAAGTTCCCGTTGGGGGAGAGTTAGTGGATGAAGCTGCGCTTCACCGCTGTCGAGCCATTCTTTGAGACGAGTGCGTTGATCAGCCGGCATCGCGATGGTTGCATGAGGTGGGACTTAACGCTTCGCGTCTTCGACCGCCGCAGTCTCTTCCGCATCCGATTCGCCTCCGAGGAGGCGTTCGATTTCCTCGTCGGAAATCGCATCAAGGTCGACTGCACTGGCCGCTTCCGCCTGCACCGGCACCGGCGCGGATTCCACGACAACGGTCGCGCCACCAAGATGACCGGCAATGAGCGAGGCGATCTGACCGATGGTTCTTGCCCGCATCAAACTCGTCGGAGGCAATGCCACGCCGACCGCTGCTTCCAGCGAGGTTTCGATCTCGACTCCCATCAACGAATCCAGCCCAAGATCAGTCAGCGGCTGGTCGTCACGCAAACTGTCGGGCTTCACCCGCAGAACGGAGCCGACCGCTTCCCGCACGGCCTGGCAGATCACCGCTTGTTTCTCGGCCGGCGCCGCCGCGTCGATCCGGCTCCGCCAATCGCTCGTCGGGCCGGCGGATTCCTGATTCTCAAGAGCGGCGAAAATGCGCTCGAGCAGCGGGTTTTCCTGCATGCTCCTAAAAAATTGGCGCCATTTGCCCCAATCGATGCGGATCGACATCGCTTGCGCACTTCCCGCTCGAAGGAAGGACTCCAGCAGCCCCATTGCTTCGCCCGGAGAAATTTCCGTTGTCCCCTGCCGCGCGAGAAAATCAGCGACGCGCTCGTTCCGCGCCACATAGCCTTCGCCGCCGAGGACGCCCCAATTGACGGTCAGCGCAAGCAGACCCAGCGCCTGACGATGGTGGGCGAGGCTGTCGAGAAACGCATTCGCTGCGCTGTAATTTCCCTGCGCCGGATTGCCGAAAAGACTTGAGACAGAAGAGAACATCACGAAGCAATCGAGTTTCGTTTCCTGGGTTGCTTTATGAAGCAGCCACGCGCCGTCCGCCTTTGGCTCGAGAACCGTTCGCATGCGCTCGGGCGTGAGCGAGGCCAGGAGCGTATCATCAATCACCATGGCAAGATGGAAGAGACCGCGCAGCGGCTGTCCGCAGGATTCAATTTCGCCAAAAAGCCGCTTCACGTCGTCAGGCACGCCGATATCCGCGGACACGACCCGCACTTCCACTCCGCGATTCTGAAGCTCCGCGACGAATTCAGCGGCTTCCGGACTCGAAGCGCCGCTGCGGCTCGTGAGCACAAGATGGCGCGCACCGGCGTCGACCAGCCAGCGCGCCAGCACCTTGCCGTATCCGCCGAAAGCGCCGGTGACGAGATAGCATCCGTCCGATTTTACTTCGAATCCCGGGTCGGGTAACTCACCGCGCCGCGGAACAAAAGGCGCCGGGAAAGCCACCACGACTTTGCCGATATGTTTCCCGCTCGACATGAGGCGAAAAGCAGAATCGATCCGGGAGGCTGGAAACGATCGATAGGGAAGCGGCCGCAAGACGCCTTTTTCCACCAACCCGGAAATCTCCTCTAGCATCCGACGCGTCAATTCTTCGTTCCCATGGAAAATCGCATCCATGGCCACCACATGGAACGACGCGTTGTTGCGGAGGGGCCGAAGCGGAATGCGCGCGTTTTGGTAAATATCGCGTTTGCCGATCTCGAGGAATCTTCCGAATTCTGCGAGACAGGAAAGACCCATCGGGATCGCTTCCGCAGCGAGGGCGTTCAAGACCACATCCACTCCCCTGCCGTCCGTCAGCT
>QHMY01000142.1 GCA_003218305.1 Verrucomicrobiota bacterium | reverse complement strand
CGATATCAGCGACCAAACCGCCGGCACCATTGGCGCTACGGGCGTGACGACCGTAAACATCGTCGACGATGACGGGCCGCGTTACGTAGGGCCGGGCGGTAATGATACAGGGAATTCATGCGTTGTCGCCGGTACGCCTTGTGCGACCATCGCTCACGCGATAGCCGTGGCGAATCCGGGCGAGACGATCCATATCGCGGCGGGCGAATACACCGAGTTCAACATCGTAGTTGACAAGGATCTTACTT
>QHMY01000141.1 GCA_003218305.1 Verrucomicrobiota bacterium | reverse complement strand
CTCGACGTTCGTCCAGGCTAATGCGTCGCCCATCGGATCGCCGGGCCGTGTATTCAATATCAACACAGGTGTCGCCGCGTCGATGAGCGGATTTACGATCAGGAACGGAAAAGCGCCCACCGGCGACACCGGCGATCCCTGCGATTCCTTCCCGTGTTCCCCATTGTCAAACGGCGGCGAGGGCGCGCCCGGGGGCGGCATCCTCAATGAAGGCTCACTAACGCTGATTAACATGACATTGTCCGAGAACCGTGCGGGTAAGGGCGGAACAGCCGGAAATGTTAGTTGTCCCATTGGAGCCTGCAATAACATCGGCGGCGAAGGCGGCACCGGAGGTGGTATACACACAACGGGCGATGGCAGCAGCCTGACGGTGATCTCAAGCACGTTTTCGAATAATCACGCGGGCGAACCCGGCGACGCAGCCGCTACGGTAAGTTGCGGCAGCTGTACGTCGGGTGTTGGAGACACCGGAAACGGCGGGGCTCTTAACGGAAAGACGGTAAGCGTCGATCTCAGCACTTTCACCGGCAACTCAGCGGACGACGGTGCGGGGATCCAGCAGGGACCGGCCGCGATCACGATCACTCGAAGCACGTTCCACGACAACTCCGCGTCAAACACAGGCGGAGCTATCAATTGCAACGGTGCGCTTACAAATACGTGCACGATCTCCGACAGTGCTATTTACGATAACTTCACTTCCGGTACCCAGGGCGGGACGGTCGCATTTTTTGGGAACTCGATCAAATCGATATCAAACTCCACCATCACCGGCAACGAATCGCTCGGCGACGCGGGCGGTATCCTGGCAGATTTCGGCACGGTAAATCTTACCTTTGTAACCATCGCCGACAACGTAGCGGACGGAAATGCCAGCGGCACAGGCGACGGCGGCGGTATCAAGAACGAGGACGCGACCGTCAACCTTAAGAACAGCATTATCGCCGACAATACAGATGAGAACCCGAATTCGGAGTCACCCCAGATCTGGGGCACGATAACATCTCTTGGATACAATCACGTTGAATCAACGACCGGCGGAACGTTTGCGCCGACGATCGGCGATGTGGTGGGCAGCGAAGGCGGCCTGGCACCATTGGCCGACAACGGCGGACCGACGCAGACACGCGGATTGTACTCTAATAGCCCGGCAATAGATGCGATCCCGAACGGCGTTAATGGATGCGGCCTCGCTCCGTTCGACATCGACCAGCGAGGATCGGGCTTCCCGAGACCGGTGAACGGTTCCTGCGATAAGGGCGCATTCGAGGGAAATCTGGGAACGGCGCCACAGGAGATCGACGTTCAAGGCGGACCTGCGCCGTCGCCGGCTGCCCAAGTTTCGATCGAAGATGGCGACACAACTCCTTCGACGTCTGATGGAACAGATTTTGGAACGACTTCAACAACGGTTACTCGTACATTCGAGATACACAATTTTGGCACGTCAAATCTCGTAATCTCGAACCCGATAATTACAGGTGCAAACTTCGCCGATTTTAGTGTTTCGGCCGTCCCAACATCGCCGGTTGCGCCGGGCGGTTCGACCACATTCGAAATTACGTTCGATCCGAACCTGCCAGGTCTGCGCACTGCTATCGTGAATGTTGCAAACAACGATCCGAATGAGAGCCCGTATGATTTCGCGATACAGGGAACCGGAGGACCGGCTGCGAGTCCACCGGTGGCTAACGACGACACCGGAGCTGGGCTCGCGGAAGACGGGGCCAACGGCACCGTGAACGTGTTGACGAACGACACGGACCCCGACGGCAATCCGACCGCGCCGGTAAATGGCGCCGGACAGTTCACGGTCGATATCGATACCGTTACCGCCGGAATTCAAACTACACTTACGAACGCGCAGGGAGAGTGGTCGCTCGACACGGCGACCGGCATTGTTACATTTGACCCGGCAAACAATTTCAATGGCACCGCAGCCATTTCATATACGCTTTGCGATCCGACCGCGCTTTGCGATAACGCGACGATCACGTTTGCAGTGTCGGCGGTCAACGATGCGCCGGTCGCAAACAATATCACCCCCGCGGCATTCAACGAAGACATCCAAAGCATCATCACCCTGAGCTATACCGACATCGAGGCCGATCTGGCAACCGCATGCGCGATATCGAGCCCAACAAATGTCACTGTCACGCAGGCATGTTCATGTAGCGGCGCCGGGGTCTGCACGGTGGGCGTGACCGGTACGCCGACCAACTATAACGGGCCGGCAAGCTTTACCTATACAGTTACAGCCAATTCTCAAACGTCAAACTCAGCGACCGCGAACCTGACCATCTCACCGGTAAATGACGCTCCGACAAGCGTCGCTCCTACAACAGCATCGACAACCGAGGACACGACCTTCAGCTTCACCGGCGGCAATACATTGAGCGTGGCAGACGTCGATTCGTCTAACCTGGCGGTCACTCTCACCGTTACGCACGGAACGTTGACAATGACGGATATCAGCAATGTTTTGTTTTCAACTGGTGACGGAACTGCTGATGCGACGATGACTTTTTCGGGGACGATCGTGAACCTAAACGACGCTTTAGACTCGCTTTCGTTCGCTCCTACACCGGATTACTACGGTTCTGCTTCGTTGAGTTTTTCTGTTAGTGACGGCGATGCTGGGCCGGTAAACAGGGTCGTTGCCTTGACGGTCAGCCCAGTCGCGGATATTACGGACGATTCGGTTTCGACCAACGAGAATACACCCATCACGTTTAATGCGATCGCTGGAACCAACGGTGCAACTGCCGACACCTTCGAAGGCAGTCCATCAGTGGCGAGCGTGACGCAGGGCCTTCACGGCGGCGTAAGTTTCCTGGCTGACGGAAGCCTCACGTACACGCCGACGACGGGCTATTCCGGATCTGATTCGTTTACTTACACGGTCACATCAGGAGGCGCAACCGAGACTGCCACGGTCACCGTGAATATCGCCAACACCGTACCGGTAACGCTGGTGGTCGATAATTTGACAGATAACATCGCATTGAATCAGTGCGTGACCGCGACGCCAGGCGACTGCAGCCTGCGTGGTGCGGTTTCGGTTGCGCAGGACGGTGACACGATCGTCTTTGCGTCGGACCTGTCCTCCCTGTCCTCGTTGGAAGGGGGAATTTCGACTATCACATTGGTTGGAAGCGAGATCGCGATCACATCGAGTGTCACGATCAGCGGTCCCGGCGCCGACAAGTTGATCATCAACGGAGGGACCACCGGCCCGAATCGGATCTTTCTTATCGATGGTGTTTCTCTGAACGTCACTATTTCTGGCTTAACACTCACGAGCGGCGGCGGTAGTGGCGGCGGTATAAGCTCAGTTGGTGGCGCGATCTTTGCGCGATGCCAACTCACGCTCGACGGTGTGCATATTTATGAGAACAGTACGACCTCCGGCGGCGGCGTTGCCTTTATCGATGGTGGCCCTTACATGATAAAGAACTCGACCATTAACACCAATGGCGCGACATTTAACGGCGGTGGTATCGA
>QHMY01000206.1 GCA_003218305.1 Verrucomicrobiota bacterium | reverse complement strand
GTTGCCCGGGTGCGGATCGGCGTGAAAAAAACCGTCGACCAGAATTTGCTGGAGATAAGCGCGAAAAAGTTCATCGGCGAGCGCAGCTCCGTCGAATTCCATTCGGGCCAGCGGATGAAGATCGGTGATCTTTTTTCCATGCACATACTGCATGGTAAGGACGCGCGAGGTGCTGTAGTCCAGGATGGGCGCAGGCACCACGATGTGCTCGAACGCCCTTAGATTGGCTCCGATTGTCGTAAGGTTCGATGCTTCCAGCCGGTAATCGAGCTCACGGAGGAGACTCTTGCGGAACTGGTCGAGCATCTGGCAAAACTCGTAGCGTTTCCCGGCTGCCGTGTGTTTATCGAGAAATTCGGCAATCTCATCCAGGGCATCGAGGTCTTCGAGCAGAGCCTCGCGAATGCCGGGCCGTTGCACTTTCACCGCGACTTGCCGGCCATCGCGCAAGCGCGCGCGGTGGACCTGACCGAGCGAAGCGGCTGCCATGGGCGTGACATCGAAATCCGAAAAAGCCTTCGACATTCGAACGCCGAGCTCCGACGAGACGATCTTTTCAACCTCATCGAAAGGAAACGGCTCGACCTTGTCCTGCAATCGGGCGAGCGCTTCGAGGTATGCTTTCGGCATGAGCTCGACGCGGGTGGAAAGGAGTTGGCCAAGTTTGACGAACGTCGGCCCTAATTTTTCGAGATCATCCGCCAGCTCGCTGGCTTTTGCCGCCTCCTTCGGCGTGACCCGTTGCTCGGCCTCGAGCGTCTCTTCGAGGCCGGTCTCCTTGACCAGGTCCGATCGGCCGTACTTGACGAAGAGCCACGCGATCTGCCGGTAACGATTGAGGTGCTGCGGTTTCAGGGAAATGGCCATGCATCTCTGAAACGAATCTGGGAGGCCCGATGGCCTTTAACGGCTGACCGGCTCCGCGGTTTTCTAATGTGTCATCCCGAGCGAAGTCGAGGGACCCCGTGGCAAGTCGAGCGACGCGCGCCGGGTTCCTTCGACTCCGCTGTGCTCCGCTCAGGATGACGGAATTGGATGCCTCGCTTTTGGGCGACGCGCGCTAGGCCTACGCGGCCTTTTGGTAGCTCGCCTTGTCGTCAACCTCGAGCCAATCGAAAAGTGTGGTCTTCGCCGGATCAAGGCCATGCGGCTTCAACTGCTCTTCAAACCATTCGCGTTTTTCGGGATTGTTGGACGGATTCGTCGCTTCGACCTCGTCGCTCCAAGCGTTCACTTCCTCGGCCGTTTTCTTTTCGCCATGGCTATTGAGCCACTCCGCCATCTCGTGGTCGCCGGTGCCCTTCTCGACCTCCGCTTTGAAATCGTCGCCTTTCACCCCTTTGAAGCCGAACAACATGTTATCCAGCGGACAGTCGAAATGATATTCGCCGATATTGCCGGCGATCAGCGCGCGGCATTTGTCGAGTGTCCGTCCCAAAATTGCATAGCCGCCGACCCGCACCCGGGGACTGCGTGGCGGTTCCTTCGTGAGATCTTGTCCAGTCACCTTGGTGTTCATGAGGGAAGTTAAGGCCGAACCGCTTTTCTGCCAACTTTCCCGGGAAAAAGACGCCCGATTTCCCGTGAAATCCGTATTGAGGTTATATGAGTCATCAAAAGGAAATTATCTCTACGCTCAATGATTTGATCGAGACCCTCAAAGACGGTCAGGAAGGCTTTCGGCAGGCCGCCGCGGCGGTAAGCGATTCTCGGTTGAAATCGCTTTTCGGCGATTATTCGCTTCAGCGCTCCCGGTTCGCCGGGGAGCTGCAGAACGAAGCAATTACCCTGGGTGAACACAATCCGGAAAACACGAGCAGCACGGCCGGCGCCATGCATCGGGCCTGGATTAATTTGAAGTCGGCGATCACAAGCGGGGACGATCACGCGATCCTTGCCGAATGCGAGCGCGGCGAAGATTCCGCCGTGAATGAATACAAAAAGGCGATGGAAGTGGAGGACCTTTCCGCCCCAATTCGCGAGATCATTTCTCGCCAGTTTACCGACGTGAAAGGCGCGCACGATCGCATCCGCGAGCTGCGCGACGCGGGGAAAAAGAATTAGCGCGGGCAAGCGTTACACGGAGTGGCGGCTTGCCACCCGCCGACCTGGGAAAACGGCCAGGGCAAATCGCCGCGCCTTCATGTGCTACGTTTGGCGATGCTTTTGGGCCGGGCGCTCGCGCTAGCGTTATTCACGACCTCGGTCGCAGATGGCGCCCCGCCGGTTTCTCCACCACCGGCAGGCAAATTGTATCAGGGCCTCTACTTCGACGAGCCGGCAACGGGGCGTGATCCCACTGAGCATGACATTACGCCGACGGATGTGGCGCGTTTGGAGGAAGCGATCGGGTCAAAAACAGCGTGGATTTTCTTTTCAAATAACTGGTCAGAATCGAGAAGCTTTCCCGCGCCCACTTGTGAGTGGATTCGCGGGCTCGGCAAGGTTCCGTACGTCCGCCTGATGCTGCGTTCCGATCTCGAGCAGAACCATGCGGAGACAACGTTTAGCCTGGCGAACATTCTCGCCGGGAAATTTGATGAAGATCTTCGCACGTGGGCGCGTGAAGCGAAGGCTTTCGGGTCGCCGATCCTGGTCGAGTGGGGTACCGAGCCAAACGGAAACTGGTTTTCCTGGAATGGGAAATGGAATGGCGGGCCGACCGAAGGGCCGCGCCGGTACGTGGCCGCGTATCGTCACATCGTCGATCTCATGCGCGGCGAAGGGGCGGACAACCTGCAATGGATCTGGCACGTGAATTGGTTCGACGAACCGGAAGCGAAGTGGAACCGCTTCGAGAACTATTACCCTGGGGCTGACTATTGCGATTGGGTGGCGCTGAGCGCCTACGGCCCGCTCACGCCGCGCGCGACCGACGGCACGGAAAGCTTTCGATTCAAAATGCAGACGGCTTACCCGCGGCTGACCAGGATCGCGCCAGGGAAGCCGATCGTGATCGCGGAATTCGGCTGCGCCCTTCATCATCGGAAGGTCGACGCCAGCGCGTGGGCGAAAACTGCGTTGGAAGATTTGTTTTCCGGGCGGTGGCCGGCGGTGATCGGCTTCTGCTGGTGGAACGAATCGTGGGAAAACGATGACGTCGGCAAGCACAATACGGATATGAACATTTTGCATGACCCCGGTTTGACGAGGGTGTTTCGCGAGGAACTCGGGAAACATGCTGGCGCGATACAGGAAACGCCGGTTCTTGGGCCTTCCTTGTAATCGTGCTCGATTCTTGATTTCGAGCACGAGCACGAGCACGAGGACGAGGTAGGAAGGGAATTGCTCACTTCCCGTCGTTTGCCCATATTGCCTTATGGTCAAAGTCTCCATCGAATATACCGGCGATCTACATTGCGATGCAGTGCATGGTCCCTCTCACGCCAAGATTTCGACGGACGCTCCCACGGACAACAAGGGTAAAGGGGAATCGTTTTCGCCTACCGATCTCGTTGCCACCGCGCTGGGAACCTGCATGAGCACGATCCTGGCGATGGCAGCGCAGGAACACGGCCTCGAGGTGAAAGGGATGACCGTGAATGTAAGCAAGGAGATGTCAAAGGACGCGCCACGACGGATCGTCGGACTGCCTTCCGAAGTTCACATTCCGCTGCCAGCGACCACGCCACAGCGGGCCTTACTCGAGAGCGCCGCGCTCAATTGTCCCGTTCACAAGAGTCTGCCGCCCGAGATCGACCGCCCGACGAAATTTTTCTGGGAAGGATAGGAACGCCGCTTGCGCCAAGGTGGGAGCGGCCTTTGCGCCGCGACTGGTGCCCTCTTGGGAGTCGGGGCACAAAGGCCCCTCCCACATTTTTTCCTGTCGCGTCGCGTATCTCTTACTGTCCGAGCACCCAGGCGAAGATCAGCGGCGCGCAAATCGTGGCGTCGCTTTCGACCACGAACTTTGGAGTGGAGGCTGCGAGCTTACCCCAGGTGATTTTCTCGTTCGGGACGGCGCCGGAGTAGCTGCCGTAGCTCGTCGTAGAATCGCTGATTTGGCAGAAATAGCCCCAGAGCGGAACCGCGGTGCGCTCGAGATCCTGGTGCAGCATCGGCACAACGCAGATCGGGAAATCGCCGGCGATCCCGCCGCCGATCTGGAAAAATCCGATCGAACCCTCGCGGTTGCGCAGCTTTTTCGCGTTCTTCGTATAGTACTCCGCGAGCCACGTCATGTATTCGATGCCCGTGCGTACGGTGTGCACGTTCTTCACGTCACCGCGGATCACGGCGGCCGCATACATGTTGCCGAGCGTCGCATCTTCCCAGCCCGGCACGACGATCGGCAGATTTCTTTCGCAGGCCGCCATCATCCAGGAATGCTTCGGGTCGATCTGAAAGCTCTTCTTCAGCTTGCCGCTCCGAAGAATCTTGTACATGAACTCGTGCGGGAAATAATGCTCTCCGGCGCGGTCGGCCGCGATCCATTCTTCGAGCACCGCTTTCTCGATCCGCCGCATCGCTTCCATTTCCGGTATGCACGTGTCGGTTACGCGATTCATGTGCCGGCTGAGGAGTCGTGCTGTTCGTCCCCCGGCGTGAGCTGCCGGTAATGCGGCACCCGCTCGTAGTGGTCATGCGCGACGAGATTGAAGATGTCTTCCTCGAGATTCGCGCCGGTGCAGACGATCAGATCCACCTTTTTCCGGCGAATCATCTCCGCGAGGGAGATGCCGAGCTCGGCGGTCGACATGGCGCCCGCTAACGTCACCAACATTTTGCCCCCGGCCGCGAGGTGGGTCTCGTATCCTTTCGCCGCGTCGAGCAAGGCGGCCGCATTAAAATGACGGTAATTCTTCGCGATGAATTTCGAGATCGGACCTTTTTTGGCCGCGAGCGCGGCGTTGATTTCTTCCGGGCTTTTTGAGGACCGTTTAGCTTTCATGGTTTGGGTGAGGTTGAGAGTTGATAGTTGAGAGCCGTCGTTTGGCCGTTGCGCGGCTCTCAACTATTAGCTCTCAACTCTCAACTGATTTCGGATACAGCCAGCGCATGTAATCGGCCACACCCGTTTCCAAGGAGAACTGCGGTTGATAGCCCAATGCGCCGCGGATGCTAGTCAGGTCGGCCTGGGTGAAATTCTGGTAATGGGCGTGCGGGTTTTCGATGTAGTCCGGCTTGAAATCGGTGCCCAGCGTGGAGTTGAGCACATCGATCAGCTCGTTAAAGGAGCGGGCCGATCCGGAGCCGACATTGTAGATTCCGCTCACTTTCGCCTCGAGCGCGCGGAGGCTGGCTTCCACGACATCTTTCACATAAACAAAATCGCGTTTCTGCTCCCCGTGCTCGAAAATGCGCGGGCGCTGCCCGGCCTTCATCTGGCGCGCGAGGTGATAAACCATGCTGGCCGGCACTCCTTTGTGCGCTTCGTGCGGACCGTAAACGTTGAAGTAGCGGAGCCCGACAATAATCCAGCCGCTGACATCCTTCACGGCGTGGTTCGCCAGGTTGTCCATGATTGCTTTTGAGAAGGCATAGACGTTCGCAGGCGCAGCACCGTTCGTTTCCACGCTGGGATTGCTCGCCGCGCCGTAGGTGGCGGCGGATGAGGCATAGACGACGCGGGTCTTATTGGGTTTCGCGAAATTCAGGAGACGGCGAAAGCTTTCCACGTTGTCGTGAGTCTGGATGAATTGATCGTGCAGGGTGGTATCGGTGATCGACGCCAGATGAAAGATCGCGTCGAATTTCTCGTCGCCGAACTGCTTGCGCCAGTCGAGGGTGGCCAGGTTTTGGGCCACGAAATCGCCGCGGTAACCCGCCAGGTTTTTGAAGTCGCCGGAACGAAAATCGTCGATCACGGTCAGACGCGCGTTCGGCATTCGTTCCTGGAGAGTGAGGACGAGATTGGAGCCGATGAAACCGGCGCCGCCTGTGACGAGAATGGAATTAACAGAAGACATGCGAACTGGCGCGGTGAAGGCGCCTCAAACAATGAAGTCCTGAGCCAACAATGGCAAGCGGCTGCTTCTGACGGCGCTCAGCGCGAAAACGAATAGGGACAATGCCGGCAATCGTTCTCGCAGCAGTGACCGCGCCTAAGATGATAGGCCGCGGTAAAAACGGTGCGGCCCTCCTGGTCGTGATAGAAATCAGGCGTTGTTGAATCCTTTTTGATTTCCTCATAGAGCAGATCGAGGAATTTGTCAGGCTTAGGTAAGTACTGCGCATAATAAGCGAGGCCATCGAGGCAGCGTTGACACAGGCACGTCCTTCCAAGTTTCTCCGCTACAAACTGCTGAACGTGGAAGGGCACCGAGGACCCGTTACACCAGCACTCTCCCTTGTCAGCGTGGCCTGCTGCAATCCGACAGCGATTGGGGCGGCTGCAGACCCGACAGCGGTCTTCGCCGTCAATGGCAGGGACTTGATTCCGCAAAGAGGTTAATTCCGGCAGCATGAGTCAATCTCCAGATGAGCGGCTGCCCAGCCGCCCTGTGCTGTTAAGGGGATTACTCTTTCGTGGTTGGGGCCGTGACACAAAATAATTCTTGCCTGCCGATTCGATAACCCTTATTCCCGGCTCCAGTTCTTTGTGAGTTTGATCAGTGGACCGGTGCGAGGAATTCCCGTGAGAATCGGGAGCAGTTGCGCTGCTGTAACTGGATACGACTTCCCATGAGCCAATTCCCGAGAGTGCGGGGGTGAAGGCGGGAAGAAGGACGGAACAGTTGAGGGTTGATAGTTGAGAGTTGAGAGCCGCCGATTGGCCTAATGACGGCTCTCAACTCTCAGCTAAAGACTCCCAACTTCTCCAAATGCCAGGAGCCAGAATATTTGCCCGTTCCACCTCATTCGAGCCGCCGCGTGTGCGGACGGCCCGGAAAAACTTCTTCGCGAAAAAGAAGAATGAGAGCTGTGGACGAGATCGGCGGCAGCCGGGCGAGTCTGCCTCTCGAAAAGTTGGAGGTAACTTGTTATGCAGAATCGTTCCTGGCTCATGGCCGCCGCCTTTCTTTTGGCGGCGCCTTTGATTGGTCGCTCCCAGACTCCCACCCCGACAGCCGAAGCGGAATCCGAAGAGATAATCGTCACCGCGACCCGTCTGCCGATCCCCGAGAATGAATCGCCGGCGAGCGTAACGGTGATCACCGCGCGGGATATGGAGCTCAAGCAAATCCGGCGCGTGGCAGATGCGTTGCGCGAGGTGCCCGGGCTCTCGATTGTCCAGACGGGGTCGCCCGGTCAGCTGACGTCTCTATTTACTCGAGGCTTGGGAAGCGACCAAACGCAGGTCTTGCTCGATGGCATCCCGATCAATCAGGGTCTCGCCGGCCTCTTCAATTTTGCGGATATGACCACGGACAATATCGACCGGATCGAGGTGGTGCGTGGTCCGCAAAGCACCGTCTACGGCCCGCGCGCCATGGCGGGAGTCATCCAGATTTTCACCAAGCACGGCAGTGGTCCTCCCACCGGACAATTCAGTGCCGAGGCCGGATCCTTTTCTACTTTTCGAGAGATCTTCACGAGCGCCGGCGCGATCGACAAGTTCGATTACTCCGTGGGACTCAGCCGGCTCGATACCGATAACGACCGGCCGAACAACCAATATCGCCTGAGCAATGTGATCGCGAACGTGGGCTGGTCGCCGAACGACCAGTTGCGGATCAGCAGCCTGTTCACCTATCAACTCGCCGACGCCGGAAGCCCCAACACGATCACGGACCCGCGGCCGTTTGATAATCTCGAGACCGAGCGCTGGTTGATCGCGCCGCATCTCGATTACAAACCGGTCGAGTGGTGGGAACACAAGCTCATCGTCAGTTACGATGAGGAACGTCAGGTCAACGATCCCAATATGGATGGGTTCGTCGGACCGACCCGCGCCTTATTCGAACGCTTCACGGTCGATTATCAGAACGACATCAAGGCCGCTTCGTGGCTGACTTTTACCTCAGGATTCTTCTACAGCCAGGTCGATGCCGGACAGGAGCGGCCTCTCGTCCTGTTTGGGGATACTTTCATTAGCGATCATACCGAGGAGACGGCGCTTTTTCTCCAGGCCAGCATGACGCCATGCCCGGGATTGAACCTGGTCGCGGGCGGGCGTTACGATCATTTCAACGAATTCGGCGATGTCTGGACTTATCGATTTGCCGGCAACTATTTGATCCCGCAGACCAATACGCGCCTGCATGCCAGTGTCGCGACCGGGTTCAGCCCGCCCAGCAGTCAGGACAAGATTTTCCGGTTTAATCCCAATCCCGGCCAACCCTTGGAACCGCTGAAGCCGGTCGAAAATTTAGGTTGGGACGCCGGGATCGAGCAACGTTTCTGGGAAGGGCGCGTGCTCATCGGGGCGACCTATTTTCACAACGACCTGTCCAATGTGATTGGGTTCAACGGGATGTTTGAGACGCTCAACCTCGGCTCGGCCCTCACCCAAGGGGTGGAAGCCGAAATCAAGGTGATGCCAATTCCCGAGCTCACGTTCACGCTGGCTTACACCTACCTGGATACGGAGAAGACGTCGTTGCTCGACATTAACCAACCGGAAGGGGCGCGTCTGCCGCGGCGGCCCCGGAACGAACTTTACCTCTCGGCTTCCTATTTTTGGTGCCGGCAATTCCACACCACGATCGAGGCGAAATTCGTTAATGCGCGGGAGGAATTGAACTTCGGCGGTCCGAACTTCGATATCGAGGATTACGCCGTGGTGAATCTCATCGCGGAGTACGAAGTGAATAAGCAATTCAGCATTTTTGGCCGGATCGAAAATCTCGGGAACGAGCAATACGCCGAGGTCTTTGGCTTCCCCGCGTTGGGACGCGGGGCCTACGGCGGATTTAAGGTGAAGTTCTAGGTCAAGGCTTGGCCCAATTCCAGCGCTCTGCAAAGGTGGGTTGCTGCGGCCGGTAACGCTGGCGCGTGAACGCCATTGTTTATTTCGTGCGAGCCAGCTCGAGCTTGTGCAAACGCTCCGCGGCTTTTGCGGTTTGGGGATGGGAGTCGCCGAGACGCGCTTTTAATTCACGATACGAGAATTGGAGATTTTCTTCGGCCTCCGGAAACCGCTTTTGCAGCGTAAGATTTTCGCCCAGCGAACCTGCGACGAGAGCGATATAGCGGTTGCTGGGGGGCAATTTTTCCCGGGCCAACTGGAGCGAGCGTCGGAGGTAATCCTCGGCCAGCACCAGTTCGCCCAGACCGTTGAGAGCATTGCCCAGCGAGAGCCACGATCGAATAAAATCCGGATGTTCCGCGGGGAGCGATCGTTGTTGGATTTCTATGGCGCGGTTCGCTTTTTCCCGCGCCCGGTAATGGTCGCCAGTCGCACCGTAACAACTTGAAAGATTCGCGAGGTAAAGCGCGGTGTTCCGATGGTTTTCGCCGATAGTCTGTATGGCGATTTCGATCGCTTCGAGGAGGAGGCGCTCCGCTGCGGCGAAATCACCTTTCAGGAGCAGCAACGTTCCGAGGTTGTTCAGGAAGCTGTGCATACCCCGGCGGGAGTCGCCGGGGAGCCGGGATTGCTCTTCAATAGCACTCCGACTGTAGCGGATCGCGCCATCAATATCACCTTGCTCATTTCGCAAAGCGGCAAGGTTGCCGTAAAACACAGGCACCGGCGCTCGATCCGCTCCCGCTAGAGGGGCGCTGACTGCGATTGCTTCCCGGTAGAGCGCTTCGCAAACCGTATCCTGTCCCTTGGTGGCGTTGAGAATTAGTCCGAGGTTGCTGAGCGCGACGGCAAACCACTTTGCATCAACTATGCCCCCAGTCTGGGCTTTCCGATAAATGGCCACGGCATCGCGAGTCATCGCTTCGGCTTCCTTGCTGTTGCCACGCAGTTGAAACAACTCCGCTAAAGCGACCATGCTTTGCGCGGTATCCGGGTCCTCCGCGCCAAGAACTCGCCGGCGGATATCCAAAGCAGAGCGCAGGTTGGGTTCGGCTTTATCCAGTTTCCCGAGAGCCTTGTAGGTCCACCCAACGGTGAACTGGACTGCCGCTGCTACTTCCGGCTGATCGGCCAACTCTGCCTCTGCGCGGCTGCTGGCGGTTTCGAGCGCTTCGGAGACGGTGGCTTCGCGGTCTCGGTTCGGGTTCGATCCTAGCCAGGATGGATCGGAAAAGGCGAGCACGCCCTGCAGGAACGTATTAATGCGCGCGGCCTTGGCCGCTTCTTTGCGCGCGCGATTGCGTTCCGTTACCACTCGCTCCGCTTGGAAGACGGTGACAACAACCCCACTCAGGATGGTGAGGAAAAGGATCAAGGCCGCGACGACTGCGATCTTATTCCGCTGAACGAACTTTTGGGCGCGATAGGAAAAGGTGGAATTTCGCGCCCTGACGGGGAGCCCCTGGAGGTGGCGCTGAATATCCTCCGAAAAACGTTCCACCGAAGCGTAGCGGCGCTCCGGTTCCTTGCGTAGCGCCATCAAAACGATGTTGTCGAGGTCGCCCTGGAGTGAGCGTGAATTGTGACTGATGAATCGTGATTCGGAATGAAGCGCCGTGCTCGGCCGTTGCGGTTCCTGTTCAGTGACGGCGCGCGCAATTTCCTCCCTGGTGCGGGTCTTCAGGCGGTAGGGCTTTTGGCCACTGAGCAGCTCATAGAGGAGGACGCCTAATGAGTACACGTCGCTCGCAGTCGTAATGCGTTCGCCCTTGATCTGCTCCGGACTGGCGTATTCCGGGGTCATAACCCGCAGGCCGAGCGCGGTCTGGGTGAACATCTCGTCCTCAGCGTTCAGGAGTTTGGCGATGCCAAAGTCGAGCAGCTTCGGTTCGCCCTCCGCGGTGACAAGGATGTTGGATGGTTTGAGATCGCGATGAATGACCAGGTTCTGGTGCGCATAGGTCACGGCCGCGCAGACTTTCCGGAAAACCTCGAGCCGCTGCCTGATCTCAAGCTGGTGACTGTCGCAATAGGCCACCAGCGGCTCGCCCTCGACATATTCCAGGACGAAATAGGGCAGGCCATCGTCGGTCGTCCCGCCGTCCAGCAGCCGTGCGATATTGGGGTGGTCGAGCTGGGCCAGAATCTGGCGTTCAGTGCGAAAACGGCGCAGAATGTCCTCCGTATCGAGACCGCGCCGGATGAGTTTGAGCGCAACCTCCTTCCGGTATTCGTCGTCAGCGCGCGCCGCGAGATAGACCGCGCCCAGGCCGCCGCGGCCGATTTCGCGGATGATCTGGTAAGCCCCAAACCGCTGGCCGGAGAGTTGTCCGTCCCCCTCGTCGGAAAAGAGATCCGGCGGGATCATCAAAGCAGGTTGCCCGTCGAAAGAAGCACATGGCGCATCTGCAGCGAGCAGGGCTTCGATTTCCTGACGAAGCGACGCATCGCCCTCGCACTGCCTTTCCAGGACGGCCGCGCGTATGTCCGGCGGCAAATCGACGACGGCGTCGAACAGCTCCTGAAGCCGGGAGTAGCGCTCAGCGCCCGGCATCATCGGAGTTTTCGCCGAAGATCTGGCGCCGCAGCCACGCGCGGGCCATTCGCCATTCGCGCTCGACCGTTCTTGTCGACAGAGCAAGCACCTCGGCTACTTCGTCGGTCTTAAGTCCGCCGAAGAAGCGCAATTCGACGATCCGGGCGTGCTGGGGATTGAGCTTGGTCAGGTCTTTCAAGGCGTCGTCGAGGGCGGTGACGTCGAGATTTCGCGAAACAGCAGGGGCAAGCGCTTCATCGAACTCCACCCTTTCCAGGCCGCCCCCACGTTTTTCCCTTCGGTGCCGGCGCGCGTGATCCACCAGGATGCGGCGCATGAGTTGCGCGGCAACGCCGAAGAAATGGGCCCGGTTCTTCCACGTAGTCGTCCGCTGGTCCACCAACTGCAGATACGCCTCGTGGACCAGAGCGGTGGCCTGCAGGGTGTGATCGGGACGTTCCCGCTGGAGATAGGCGCGGGCGCGCTGGCGCAGTTCCTCGTAAACGAGCGGCATCAGCCCGGCGGCGGCCTCGCGATTGCCATTACTCCAATCGATCAGCAACCGGGTGGCCTCCTGGCTGGGAATGGAAGCGATCATGGGGATCTTAGAGAACGGGCTGAATTTTCATTTCCTCGAAAATTTTTGGCGGGTTCGGCGGTCGAGTGGCGCTTTGGGTTGATGACCATCAACACAGCGAAAGACGCCAAAAATGACAACCACTAAATCATTAATAAGAGTAATAGCGAAGAGCCTGCTGATTCTGATTTGCTCCGCGATGAGTGTCGCCGCCGCGACGTTTACCGTGACCAACACGAATGACGCCGGCGCCGGTAGTTTGCGTCAGGCGGTCCTGGACTCGAACACGGCGGCGGGTTCGGACACGATCGTTTTCGATTCTTCGTTTAACGCGTCGAGAACAATCACCCTGGCTGCAACGATCACGATCAATCCCGCGACCGGCGACTCTTTAACGATTACCGGACCGGGCGCGAATCTGTTGACCATCAGCGGCAACGACGCCGTGCAGATATTTTTCGTTTCCGCAGGCGATACGGCGTCGATCACAGGTGTGACGCTGAGCCACGGCCGAAACAACAACGGTGGCGCGGCGATTGATAATCGCGGCGATCTCTCGGTGATCAATGCCGTTTTCTCCTCGAATTTCGGCAATAACGGCGGTGGGGCGATCGAGAATAATGGTGGGAATTTGACCGTGTCCGGTTGTGCATTCAGCGCCAATTCAGCAAACGGTGCTGGCGGCGCGATAAATATCGCTTCGGGTACGGCGACGATCAGCGACTCCACCTTTATGAATCACACCGTCCCTTACGGCGGTGCGATCGGCAATGCCGGCACCTCGCTCACCGTAACAGGCTGCACTTTCACGAACAACGAAGTCACGAGCGGCAGCGCGACCGGTCTGGGCGGCGGCGCAATTTATAGCAACACGAGTGGAACCGTCGCGATCACAGGCTCGACGTTTACGAACAATCGCGAAACCGGCGGGAGCGGTGGCGGCGGTGCCATCAGTAATCGATCAGGCACAATGACAGTGAGCAATTCGATTTTCACAAGCAACACCGGCTTCGACGGCGGTGGCGCGGTTAGCAACCGCGGTTCGTTGAGCATCGCGAGTTCGGTTTTTACCAACAACAGCGCATCAGGCCCCAATGCCCAACAAACCGGGGAGGGCAGCGGTGGTGCAATCAGCAGCCAAGGTGCGGGAGATCTAACAATTACCGATTCGATCATCAGCGGAAATTCCGCGGTGAATCACGGCGGCGGCATCTATTTTCAGCCGAACGCCACGGCCGGGCCGCCGATGGTCATTACGAATACGACCATCTCAGGCAATACCGCCAACTCGGACCACAGCGGAGCCGGCGACGGTGGCGGTATCAGTTCAGATGGGACAGGCCCGGCCACCATCACCCGCTCGACGATCAGCGGCAATACGGCCTTCAGCAGCGGTGGCAGTTCGGGCAGAGGTGGTGGCATTTATTCGCTGCGAAAACTAACGGTGGATAACAGCACGGTGAGCGGCAATTCTGCCGGCTTCGATGGGGGCGGCATCTTCGACAATTATCCCGGCGGCCAAAACAGCGAGGTTGTAATTACCAACTCGACGATTGTCCTCAACCAGGCGGCAAATAACGGGGGCGGTATTCGCTCTTCAAATTCCGTCGGTGATGCTCCCACCAGCCTCGGAAATACGATCGTGGCCCAAAATACAGCCCTTTTGGGCTCGGACATCTTCAACCCGTTTGGCTCCCAAGGCTTCAATTTGATCGGCGTTGACGCGAATCTCGGCGCTCTTTCAGACAATGGCGGTCCGACAAAAACGCACGCGCTTCTGGCCGGCAGCCCCGCGATCGATCAAGGCAAGAGGCTTTCAGCCGTCACGACGGACCAGCGTGGAGTAGCGCGACCGACCGACAATCCGGCCGTGGCGAATGCGGCGGGCGGCGACGGGTCCGATATTGGTGCATACGAGATCGGCGCCAGCAACGGCGTGGCTGAGAAGACGCTGGGCAACATCTCAACGCGTCTCGCGGTCTCGACGGGAGAAAATGTGCTTATTGGCGGCTTCATCGTCGTCGGCCAGGTGCCAAAGCGGGTAATTATTCGTGCGATCGGACCATCTCTGGGAGCGTTGGGTGTGAATGGCGCCCTGGCAGATCCGACCCTGGAACTCTTCCAAGGCAGCACGAGTCTCGCTTTCAATAACGACTGGCGCGACAGTCAGGCCGCGGAGATTTCTGCTACCGGGGTAGCTCCGAGCGACGATCACGAATCCGCGATCATACAGACGCTCGCGCCCGGTGCATATACCGCGATCGTGCGTGGCGCCGGAAACACGACTGGGATCGCATTGGTGGATGGCTACGACCTCGAGCAGCGGCCCGATTCCAAGCTCGGTAACATCTCGACCCGTGGCTTCGTTTCAACGGGCGATAATGTCCTCATTGGTGGATTCATCGCCGGACCCGCCACGCGCGTCGGCATCCGTGCGATTGGGCCGAGTCTCGCCGGGGTCGGTATCGGCAATCCATTGCAGGATCCGACTCTTGAACTAGTGGACGCGTCCGGCACGGTGGTGCGCGCGAATGACAACTGGAGAGGAATCCAGCAGTCGGAGATTGAGGCGGCGGGCCTTGCGCCTTCGGATGACCGCGAAGCCACGCTAATCGAGAGTCTGAACGCGGGTAATTACACCGCGATCGTCCGCGGTGCTGGGAACAGCACCGGCGTGGCGGTCGTCGAGGTTTACAATTTGCAATAATCCGGCTCTGGGGAGGAGGGGCGGACGGAGGATTCAGGGAGTTAGATCTCTTTGAATCTCCGTTCTCTCTGTTACCTCCTGTAGGATTCCGAAGGCGCCTCTACCTTACCTGGATTTACCCTGGCGCTCATGAATCTGGGATAAGGATTCCGCGGCCGCTTTAACGAGCGGGTTTTGCTCGCCCAGATTTTGAGGCGCCTCGGCATGGGCGGCGAGGGCGAATTGTTCGGCTTCAGCGAGTCGGTTTTGGTTCAGCAAGCATTGGCTCAGAGCGATTTTGGCCTGCACATTGATGAAATCATTTTTGACGGGCGATTGTTCCAAACCCTGCAATCCTTCGCGCAAATAAGCTTCAGCTTCGTCAAAGCGCTTGTTTCCAACCAGCACGATGCCTAATACCGAGTTCGGTATTGCTGCCACCAATTTATTTTCCGGCACCACCTCCAGATAAATCGCCAACTGTTGGCGGGCTTTCGGTTCGGCGGCGGTGAAATTTTTTTGAAGACTCAGGGCGATGGCCTGGTGCTGAAGATTAAAGGCCAGATAGCGATTTTTATCGCCCAGGGTTTGCCGGTAAATTCGTTCGCTTTCGAGCAAGAATTCGAGGGCCTGGTCAGGCTGATGTTTTCTATTGTAAAGCTCTCCCAGCGAAGCCAGCGTCGCTCCCATCTCCCAACGCGGATATTCGGAAAGCTGTCGGTGGATGGCGAGGGATTCGCGCAGCAACCGGTCGGCGCGTTCGAGGTCTCCGGCCCGCGCGAGATAAAGGCCCACATCGCCTTGCACGGCGGCCAAAGCAAAGCGCTCCTTTCCCTGAAGATTCGCGTTTTCGGCGATTTGCAATGCTTCCTCCATAATCGCCCCGCCCGATTGAAGATCAGTCGAAATCATTCTTACGGCGCCGAGAAAATTCATCGCCGTCACCAGATTCACCGCTCTGAAATCGGAAGCTTGGCGCGCCTGTTGGCGGCGGTAAAAAGCGACGGCCTTTTCCAATAGTTGATCGGCTTCGGCGATTTTTCCCTGCCGCAAAGCCAGGATGCCGAATTGAGTCATGGTGGCGGCGCTTTCCGCGTGGTCTGGGCCGAAAATCCGCATTTGGGTTTCGAGTGCGGAACGATAATTTTTCTCCGCCTTGTCGTAAATGCCCTGCGAGGCGAAAGCCGACGCGATGGTTCGCAAAATTTGCGCGCGGACTTCGGGCTGGTCGGCGAGTTCCGCTTCAATATGCGGCGCGATTTCATCGAGCATTTGATTGACCGTGACATTTTTCGTCTGCGCGACGGGCGCGACGGAATAGACGCTCTGATTCGAGAACGACAGCATTTCCTGTAAGAATTCGTTGATGCGCATCGCTTTGAGCCGTTCAGCGTTCGCCACATCGCGCTCCCGTCTCGTCGCGTTTGCCTGCCAGAGCGCAGCCGCGAGGCCGCCGATTAAAGCCAGCGCGACGACAGTGGAGCCGGCAATGGCGATCTTGTTGCGCTTGATGAATTTTCCGGCGCGATAATTCCAGGTGTCCTTCCGTGCCAAGACCGGCAGACCTTCAAGATGACGGCGAATATCTTCCGAGAATTGACCGACGGAACTGTAGCGGCGCGCCGGTTCCTTGCGCATCGCCATGAGGACGATGTTGTCGAGGTCGCCCTTAAGAAATTTCGAATTTCGAATTTCGAGTTTCGAGTTTCCGTCGCCTTTGGCGACGGCGGTGCTCGGCCGTTCCGGTTCCTGTTCGGTGATGGCACGAGCGATCTCCTCGGGGGTACGCGTTTTGAGACGGTAGGGGCGTTGACCAGCCAGGAGTTCGTAAAGCAGCACGCCTAACGAGTAGACGTCGCTCGTCGTCATGATCTTGTTGCCTTTGACCTGCTCCGGGCTGGCGTATTCCGGTGTCATGACGCGCAGGGCGGGAATCGTCTGGGTAAACAATTCGTCGCCGGCGTCGAGGAGTTTCGCGATCCCGAAATCGAGCAGCTTCGGTTCGCCTGACTGCGTGACGAGGATGTTCGATGGTTTCAGGTCGCGGTGAATGACAAGATTCTGATGCGCGTAGGCGACCGCCGCGCAGATTTTGCGGAAGAGCGCCAGGCGCTCGGCTGTGGCCAGCGCGTGCGCGTTGCAGTAGGCGTTAATTGGCTCCCCGCTCACGTACTCCATGACGAAGTAGGGGAGGCCGTCGTCGGTCGTTCCGCCGTCGATCAGACGCGCGATATTTGGGTGGTCGAGTTGGGCCAGGATCTGCCGCTCGTTGCGGAAGCGCCGGATGATGTCGTCCGTGTCCAGTCCGCGCCGAATGACCTTGATCGCAACTTCCTTGCGATATTCGTCGTCCGCCCGCGCAGCCAGGTAGACGGCGCCCAAGCCACCGCGGCCAATCTCGCGGATAAGCTGATACGCGCCGAACTTCCGGCCGGCGATCGGTTCCTCCCCGTTGTCTGGAAACAGGTCGCGCGGGATGGCGGAGGCTGGCTCCTCGATGAAGTCGCCGGTTAGCTCATCCGATTCGAGAAGGGTTTCCAAATCGCGGCGGAGCGCTTCATCGTCGCCGCATTCCTTTTCAAGGAGCAACGCACGCTGGGACGAATCGAGGTCGGCCGCGGCCTCGAAGAGTTCCTTGACGCGGGCCCAGCGCTCACCGGTGAATGCCGCCATTTTCTACTTAACCGCGAATGGACGCGAATGGACGCTAATGGGGAGGAGAAGGAGGGACATTGTCATGAGCGTTGCGGCGCAGCCTGGAAATCCATTTCCTCTAATTGGCATTGATTCGTGTTCGTTCGCGGTTCTTTGGTCAACACCAGTCGTTCCCACTCGAGCCGCGAATGTTTGAAGTTCAGGATAACCCCCGGCCGGAAGCCCTGTTATGCGAAGATAATTCAGCATCTGTCCTCGTTCGTGGTCTGTGATCCGTTCAATGGTCTTCGCGTCCACGATCAATTTTCCCTGCAAAACGAGATCGGGTACGTACTCTCCCACGACCTCACCTTTATACATCACCCGGTGACGTTCCTGTTGAACGTAAGGAATGCCTCGCAACCTGCACTCGATGCAAAGGCAGTTCTCGTAAATCTTCTCGTGAAGTCCATGCCCGCGCACATTCAGCACTTCAATCGCGCATCCAATCAAAGCATAGACCTCCTCCTTTAGGATCAATTCGCGTTCATTCGCGTCCATTGGCGGTTTTACATGATCTCCCGCCGGAGCCACGCCTTGGCCATGCGCCATTCCCGTTTCACTGTCCTGGGAGAAATATCGAGGACCTCGCCGATCTCTTCGTTGGTCAGGCCGCCGAAGTAGCGCAACTCCACGATCTGGCTTTGGCGCGGATCGACGGCCAGGAGATCCTTGAGCGCCTCGTCCAGCGCGACCAGGTCGATGCTCCGTTCCGCCGCAGGGGCGAGCGCTTCGTCGAAGGCAAGCTTGTCCCAGCCCCCGCCGCGTTTCTCGGCGCGATGAGAGCGGGCATAATCAACCAGGATGCGCCGCATGATTTGCGCGGCCACGCCGAAGAAGTGGGCCCGGTTTTGCCAGGTGGTGGTGTTTTGATCGACGAGTCGCAAATAGGCTTCGTGGACAAGCCCGGTAGCCTGGAGCGTGTGGTCCGGGCGTTCGCGTTGCAGATAGGTGCGGGCCAGCTGACGCAGTTCCTCATAAACCAGGGGCATGAGCCCGGCCGGCGCTTCGCGTTTTCCGTCGCCGCTCCAATCGATCAGCAGGCGGGTCACATCTTCGCGGGCCGGCGATGAAATCATTGGCGTGAAAGTGGGTGCCGCTCGTGCTGGTCGATTGCGAATGCAGAATACAATGGCACGGGCCGCGTGAGCAACCGGATTCCCGGCACTATTCGGTCAAAGAGCCGAAATTGTTTGGCCCCTTTCCCTCCAAATTGCCGCTTTAGGCAATGGAGGACCGCCGGTTTGTCACATCAATTTAGAAATCTCGTTTAGGAACGCACTCATTATGAACTATTTGCTTAAATGGAACATCTACGCCCGGAACGCGCGCCGCTTGATCGCCTTGACCCTCGTTGCGACCAGTCTCGTCATTTTTTTCGGCGCTCTATCGCTGACGGGTCAGGCGGA